>JACQFS010000134.1 GCA_016199935.1 Verrucomicrobiota bacterium | reverse complement strand
GTCACGGTCGCCGTCGGGAGGGAGAGTTCGGCGAGGCCCACGGCGATTTGACGCCGGCAAAGCTTCGGCTCCACGGAAGCCGTCACCCAATGGAGCGGGGCCGCGCAGCCGGTGTCCAGCCGCAGCCACTGCGGCTTCTGCCCGTTGACGCCGACGGGCACGCGCATCCCGCAACTGCGGATGTCCAACGCCACGCTTTCGCCCTCCACCCGGCGGGCCTGTTCCGGCGTCAGGAGCCGGACCACCCGCGCCGCAAAATCAATCTGCACCGCCTTGCCGCGGAAAAAATCCGCGCCCACCAAGCCATCCATCGGCGTGGCACAGGCGCGGCCGAGTTTCGTCAGGTCCAGCGCCAGCAGGTCGCGCGGCAGCGCCACGTCCCCCAGCTTCAACGCGACCCGTTGCGGCCAATGCCCCGTGACGCTCGTCTGGACGCCCGTCACCCGCACGCGCTCCGCCAGCTTGAGGCCGAGCCGCCCGACCACGCGCTGATCCAGCACGCTGACGGACGCCCCGGTGTCCAACAAGAAATTCAAAGGCGGACCGGTGCGGGCCGGTGCCACCTCCACCCAAATGAAGCCATCGCGGAACTGGAAGGGAAACTCGGTCGCCGCCACCGCCTGAGCCTGCGCGCCCGCCTGACACAGGGCGGTGAACAAAATGATCCTGAACAGCAACAGCAAACGCACGCGCGGCGGATATGCAACCGGCGTGCCAGCCCACCCCGGTTGAGCCGCCGGCCCGGATTGCGGGGCTTGGGCGGATTGGTTTCTGAATCCCCGCTTCATCCGCTGGCGCGTTCTGTCCAGCCCAGCCAAATCGCTCCAATCACCCGCGCGCGACGCGCACTGCGCCGCGGCACGTTTCAACTTTTCCAAAAAACTCCGAGGGATTTCCCGCGGCGCGGCGTAGCAAGAACAGTTGGTCAAACAAAAACTCCATCCGCCGTCCCAAACACCATGAAACTGTTCAAGCCCGCCGCCCGTTGGTTCCTCGCCGCCGCCCTCCTCGCCGCGCCCCTCGCCGCCTTCTCGGCTGACGCGACGAAGGCGGACAAACCCAAACCCTGGCCCGCCACCCTGACGGCCTGCGTCGTCTCCGGCGAGAAGCTCGGCAGCATGGGCAAGCCCTACGTGTTCGTCCACGAGGGGCAGGAGATCAAAATGTGCTGCCCGTCCTGCCTGAAGGAGTTCAAGGCCGACCCCGCCAAATACCTCAAGAAGATCGCCGCCGCGCCACCGGCTGAAAAAAAGTGACCGTGTTCCGCGCGCGGCGTGTTTCAGATGCCCGCCTCCGTAATGCGCCGTGCCCACGCCTTCCGCCAAGCAAGCGCACGAATACGCCGAGCGCCTCCGCGCGCGGTTGCCGCGTGCTTCGCAGGCGGCGGTGCCCATGACGCATTATGGGCTCCCGGCAACGACGGCGCGCCCGGTCTGCCCGGTGACAAGGGAGACAAAGGCGATCAGGGCAATCCCGGTGAAGTCTCCAATAGCGATCTCAACAACGCCATCAGCGGCACGAGCAACAACACGAACGGCGTGGGCACGCCCGACACACCGATGGCCGACCCGGACCCGGAGACGCTGCGGTAGAAGTTGAACGAGCTGATCCTCAACGGGCGGCGGTGAACCGCGAGCGGCCAGCCCGTAGCCGCAAGCTTCAGCTTGCGTCCCCGATGATCGCTGGCGTCCCTGCACGCCGCCGGTGGCGGCCCCGCCTCGCCGCCCCTCGGCACGCCGACGCCGGCTAAAGCCGGCGGCCACCGCGCGGAGCGCGTTTCAGCCGAGCAGGATTTTTTTGCAGGCGTCCTGGAGCTTCTTCATCTGCTTCACGGACTTCGCCTCGATGTAGCAGCGGATGAGCGGCTCGGTGCCGCTGGCGCGGAACGCGACCCACTCGCGGTTCGGCAGGAGAAACTTGTAGCCGTCGGTGGTGATGAACTTCTCCACCTTGAGGCCGCCCACGTTGTCGAGGCCGGCGGAGAGTTTCTTGAGCAGCGCGTCCTTTTTCTCGGGGGCAATCTTCACGTTGATGCGGTCGCTGTGGAATTCGCCGGTCTGCTTTTCGAGCTGCTTGAGAATCTGGCCGAGGGATTTCTTCTCGGTCGCGACGAGTTCGGCCATGAGCAGGCAGGCGAGCACGCCGTCCTTCTCGGGCACGTGGCCCTTCACGCTCAGGCCGCCGCTCTCCTCGCCGCCGACGATGATCGGCTCGGACTCCATGAGCGCGCCGATATATTTGAAACCGACGGGCGTCTCGTGGAGTTTCACGCCGAGCATTTCCGCAACGGCGTCCACTTGATGGCTTGTCGGCACGGTGCGCACGGCGGCGCCGGTCCAGCCGCGGTTTTTCTTCAGATGATAAAGGGCGAGCGCGAGAATCTGGTTGGGCGTGAGCCACGTGCCGTCCTTGTCCACGATGCCGAAACGGTCCGCGTCGCCGTCGAGGCCGAGGCCGAACTGCGCCTGGCCGCGGCGGACGAATTTGCTGACCTCGGTCATGCCCTCGGCGTTCGGCTCGGGATGATGGCCGCCGAAGAGCGGGTCGGGCGCGCCGTGGAAGACGGTGATCTTGGCGCCCGCGCCGGCGAGCAGCGTGTCGAGGTAGCCGCGGCCGGTGCCATACATCAGCTCGACGGCGATCTTGAGCTTCGCCTTTTTGATGGTCTTGAAATCAATGAGGGAGCGGAGCTGTTTGAAGTAGCTCGGCTGCGGATCAATGGTCGGGCAGGAGAAGGTGCCGACGACGGCGGACTTGAAGCTCCAGCCTTCGGCCTGACGTTTCGCGATGGCGGCTTCGATCTGCTGCGTGACCTCGGGCGTGGCGGGCGCGCCGTTGTAGGTGGAAAATTTCAGGCCCTGCCACTCGGCGGGATTATGGCTGGCGGTCATGTTGATGCCGCCGATGGCCTGCCGGTCGCGGATGGTGTGGCTGATGACGGGCGTCGGCGCGTCGCGCTGGCAGAGGAGACATTGGAGGCCGCTGGCCGTGAGCACCTCGGCGGCGGCGAGCGAGAACTCGCGACCGAGGAAGCGGGTGTCGTGGCCGAGGATGACGACGGGTTTGCGGCCGTGCAGTTTTGAGTTCCGAGTTCCGCGTTCCGCGTTCAGGTAGTCCGCGATGCCCTGCGCGGCGACGCGGACATTTTCAAAAGTGAAGTCGCGGGCGATGAGGCCGCGCCAGCCGGAGGTGCCGAATTTGATGGTCATGGGGGTGGAGAGTAAGGCGTAAGGAGTGATCCGTAATGGGGAAGGGGAGGGCGGCTCTTTTCTTACGGATTACTCCTTACTCGTCACGTCTAGCTTTTCCAATCGAACGCCCGCTTCTTGAGCGCGTAGAGGTAGCCGACGAACAGGATGCCGAGGAACGAAAGCATCGCGCCGAAGATGAGCGCCGCGTTTTCCGCGAGCATCTGCTTGTAGATGACCGCCCACGGATACATGAAGACGACTTCGATGTCGAAGAGGATGAAGAGCATCGCGACGAGATAAAATTTCACCGAGAGCCGCGCGCTGCCGGGGCCTTCGGGCAACATGCCGCATTCGTAGGGGATGTCCTTGGTCGCGGTGCGGCGGCCGCGCTGGCCGAAGAGCACGGAAGCGGTAAGCGTGCCGAAGGCGAACGCCAGCGCCACCCCGAGCAGGAGGAGCACGGGGAGGTATTGTTTCAGTTGGGTCGGGACCTCAGCGAACATAAGCGCGCAAAGTAAATGGAGCGGCCGCGCGCTTGGCAAGGGCAAAGACGGCTCCGGCGGGAAACGCCGGGCCACTGCGCTACTGCGGCATGGAGAGCTTGTTGCTGACGCCGCTGATCTTGAGGAAGGTCGCGAAATTGGTGGAATCCATCTGGTGCGCGCTGCCGTCGGTGAGCGAGAAATTTCCCCGGCCGACGTGGTAGTTGGTCGTGAAGGCCACCTGGAAAAAATTCGTGCCGATGGTCGGCGTGACGTTGCCGGCATATTCCACCAGCGGGGTCACCGTCGCAGGGCCGATGTTCCGATCGCCGACCAGCAACTCCATCGGATTCGCTTCCACCGCGCTCAAGCTCGCGTAATAGGAGAGGTTGGCGCCGCCGGTGAAGCCGGTGAATGAGCCTTTGATCGTCTGCGGACTCGACGGACAGACGAGCGTCTGCGGAGTCACGATCTCGTTCTGGATGGAAATGAAGAAGAGGTAGGTGGAGATGCCGGGCGGCGAGCCGGCGGTGCGGAAGTTGTTCGCGTTGCGTTCGCCGGGGAACTTGTTGTCGTTGTCCACCGCATTCTGGCGCGTCGCGAGCGTGATCTGGCGGAGGTTGCTCACGCACTTGATGCTCTTGGCCCGCTCCTTGGCCTTGGACAAGGCGGGGAGCAGCAGGCTCGCGAGAATGGCGATGATGGCGATGACAACGAGGAGCTCGATGAGTGTGAAGGCCAAACGAACCTGATGGGTCGGCTTCATGGTGAAAACGGGTTGCCCGAAAAATGCCAAACGGCCCTGCCGCGCGCAAGCTCGGAATCGTTCCCCGGCGGGCCGGATTTCCCCCTTGCCTTTTCGCGCTCCGCCCTGATGATGCGCGCCTATTTTATGAGTTCCGAAGCGGTGGAATCCACCAAGTCGCTCGAGCTGCTCGCGTGGTTTGAAACCAACAAGCAGCGGCTGATCATCGGCGTCGTGGCCGCGCTCGCCGCCGTGGGCGGGTGGTATCTCTATCAGGACCAGTTGGAAAAAAAGGAACGCGAAGCCGGCCGCGCCCTCACCGCGCTCAACACTTCCGCCAACCGCGTCACCGGGCCGTCCGCGTCCGACTACCTGAAGGTCGCCGAGAAATTTGCCGGCACGCCGGCCGCCCAGCAGGCGATGTTCCTGGCCGCCAGCGCTTACTTCGACGCGAACGAATACGACCGCGCGCGCGGGCAGTTCGACCAATACCTCAAGAAATACGCCGACGGTCCGTTCGTCCCCGCGGCCCAGCTCGGCATCGCCGCCTCGCTCGAGGCGACCGGCAAGCGCGACGAGGCGCTCGCGGCGTATCAAAATGTTTTCACCCGCTTTCCGAATGACGCCGTGGCCTCGCAGGCGAAACTCGCCGCCGCGCGTCTGCTCGACGCCAAAGGCCAGCCCGCCGAGGCGATGAAGCTCTATCGCGAATTCGAGCGGGGCGGCAATCCGACGTCCTGGGGCCAAGAGGCGATGCGCCGCCGCGAGGCGTTGCTGCGCCAGCACCCGGAACTCACGCCGACGAACGCGCCGGCCCCGAGCAGTTCCGTTCCGATGCTGACGCCGCCGCCCGCCGCCAAAAAGTGAGCGCGGTCGCCGGCCCAAATGCCGGGCGCGTGGTTTTTCGGCACGGGACTAGCTGGTTTCGCAATTCGCAACGTTTGGAACGGAACGTTTAACGCATCGCAATCACGAACAAGAATGAAACTTACCATCATCGGCACCGGCTACGTCGGCCTCGTCACGGGCACCTGCTTCGCGGAGGTCGGCCACAAGGTCGTCTGCGTGGACAACAACGAGAAGAAAGTCCAGATGCTCCGCGCGGGCGGCATCCCCATCTACGAGCCGGGTCTCGAGGAGATGGTGAAGAAAAATGTCGCCGCCGGCCGGCTCAGTTTCACCAGCAGCACCAAGGAGGGTGTCGAGAAGTCGGACGTGATCTTCATCGCCGTGCCCACGCCGCCGCAGCCGGACGGCTCGGTGGACCTGAGCTTCATCGAGACGGTCGCGCGTGACATCGCCAGCGCGATGACGAGCTACAAGATCATCGTGGACAAGTCCACCGTGCCCGTGAAGACCGGCGACAAGGTGGCCGAGACCATCAAACGCTACTGCAAGGCCAAGGTGGAGTTCGACGTGATCAGCAACCCGGAGTTCCTCCGCGAGGGCTTCGCCGTCGAGGACCTGATGAAGCCCGACCGCGTCGTCATCGGCGTGCGCTCGCAGCGGCCGGTGCAGGCGATGAAAGACGTTTACACGCCGTTCAACGCGCCGATCATCGTGACCGACATCAACTCGGCCGAGCTCATCAAGCACGCCGCCAATTCCTTCCTCGCGCTGAAGATTTCCTACATCAACGCCGTGGCGAACATCTGCGAGGCGTCCGGCGCGAATGTCGAGGAGGTCGCCACCGGCATGGGCATGGACATCCGCATCGGCCGCCGTTTCCTCCATGCCGGCCTCGCCTTCGGCGCCTCCTGCTTCCCGAAGGACCTCAGCGCCTTCATCAAAATTTCCGAGACGCTCGGCTATGACTTCGCGCTGCTGAAGGAGGTCGTGCAGATCAACGCGGACCAGATGGATCGTTTCCTCGGCAAGATTCGCGACACGCTCTGGGTGCTCAAGGACAAGAAAATCGGCGTGCTCGGCCTCGCGTTCAAGCAGAACACCGACGACGTGCGCATGTCGCCCGCGATCGAGCTTTGCCAGCGGCTCATCAAGGAGGGCGCGAGTCTGCGCGTGTATGATCCCAAGGCGATGGAGAAGGCGAAGGAAGTCCTGAAGAACGCCACCTACGTGGACGACATGAACGCCATCGCCGACGGCTGCGACGCCGTGGTGATCGCAACCGAGTGGCCGGAGTTCAAGAAGCTCGACCTCGACCGCGCGCGCAAGGCGCTCACGCACCCGATCATGTTCGACGGCCGGAATCTGTTCGATCCGCGCGAGATGGAGGCGATGGGGTGGATTTACAAGAGCGTCGGACGGTAAGGAGTAAGGAGTAATCCGTAATGCGCGAGTGAGCTTGCCGGCTTGCGCATTGCTCATTACGGATTACGCATGACCCGCATCGAAGTCGCCGCCGGCCTCGTCTTTCGCAGTGGCAAACTCCTCATCACCCAGCGCAAGCCCGGCGCGCATCTGGGCGGGCTGTGGGAATTTCCCGGCGGCAAACGCGAGGCGGGCGAGAGCTTCGCTGAATGTCTGCGGCGCGAACTGCGCGAGGAACTCGGCATCGAGGTGCGCGTCGGCGAGGTCATCGAATCCATCGCACACGATTACCCGGAAAAGTCGGTGCATCTGGAATTTTTCCGCTGCGCGCTGGAATCCGGCGAGCCGCAGCCGCTCGGCTGCCACGCGGTCGCGTGGGTGACGGCGGGGGAATTGGCCGACTACGAGTTTCCTGCCGCGGACGCGCGGCTGCTGGAGAAGCTGCGGAGCAACACCTCGCTCTGGGGCTGACAAAGCAAAAGCGGCGGTCACCTGACCGCCGCTCACGAAATTCTGGAAGCCGGCCTAGACCTTCCCGTAAACTTCCTCCACCGCCCGGCGGAAGGTGTTCTCCTCCACCTTCACGATGCCCATCTCGCGCTGCGCGTTTTCGGGCGCGTCGCTCGCGTGGGCGGCGTTCACCATGATGTTCGAGCCGAACTCGCGCCGGATCGAGCCGGGCGGCGCCTTCGACGGGTCCGTCGGACCGAGCACGTCGCGGATTTTGTTCACCGCGTCCACGCCTTCATACACGAGCGCGATGCACTTCTCGCTGCCGGGCTGGTTCAACTCGGCGGGCGGGCATTCCTTCTCCGAGCGGCCCGACATGAAGCGCACGATGTTGTCGAACTGGTTGTCGCCGAACAGCGGCCCGAGCACGTCGCCGAGCTGCTTCTGCGCGTCGGCCGGAATCGCGAAGCCCAGCTCCTTCTCGACCGCGGCCTTCGCCTTGCCCGAGACCACGTCCTTGAGCTTCGTGCGCAGAACTTCGCGCACCGGTCCGTAGAACTCCATCGCCTGCGCCGTGCTCATGCGGTGGACCTTGATCGCCACGATGTAGAGGCCGGTGCGGCTGAAGAAATCAATCACGTTGCCGGGCCGGCCAGTCGGGAACTTGAAATTGTCCGGCTTGATCAGCACCAGCGTGCGCTGCGGCTTCTCGTCCGTGGCGTAGGTGAGCGTGTTGTCCATCGTGCCGCCGTCGGTGTCCGAGTAACGCGTCCAGAGCTTGAGCTTCGCCTCACACTCCTCGGCGTTCGGCGCGGCGAGCACGGCGGGCTCGAAGTAGCGCACGTTGCCGCTTTCATCCGTCACGTAATCGCCGAACGTGTCGCGGATGCTTTCGCCGCCACGGCGGTTGCCGGTGATGTTGCCGACCACGGAGCGGACTTTGCGCACCGCATCCTCGCCGCGGAAGATCAGCATCATCACGCGCCGGCGACGGCCGGTCTTCGGGTCGGGCGAAAGGTTTTGGAGGATGTAATCCCGGATCTGCTCCTGAATTTTCCGGTCCTGCGGATCGTTGGCGGAGACCGTGGCCTCCGCGTATTGCTTCACCAGCTCGGCACTCGGGGCGAACATCCGCGCACCGCACAGGTCCAGCCCGGTGCGCGTGATGAGCCGGGCGATGACCCCTCCCGTCCGTGACTTGGACAGCGTGTAGGGGGTGATGATGACGTAGGCAAGTTGTTGCGACATGAAATCAGGCTTGGGGCGCGGCGGGCGGAGTGGTCGGGGGCGTGGCCTTGCCGCCGAGGATTTTGAACATCACGGTGCCGCACGTCGGGCACTTGCCTTTGACGGCTTTGCGCCCGTTCTTCATGGTTTCCTCAGCCGCGTCGGTCATTTCCCGCTTGGCTTTGCATTTAACACAGTAGGCTTCGGGCATAAATTTCCTTCCGGAGAGCGCACGAACGCCCTCTCAAAGTGCGTGAGAGCCTACTGGCCGCCCCCCGGCAGTCAACCGGGAAAGGGCATGGGAAGGAAAAGGCCGCGCCCGACCGCCTCTTTGCGGGCCATTTGGGGTGAAAAACCGGGCCTTTGCTGCCGCGCCGCGAGGATGAACTCGTTGACCTTGTTCGCCACGGTCAGCAGATCGGCCAGCGTGGCCAGGTAGGGACCAGCCGCTGGCTGGTCCCCGTCGCCGAGCGCAGCGTCAGGCGACGGAATCCCCGGTCCCGGTGTCGGCCCTTGGCTATCGTTCCGGCCGCTGCACGCGGCCGGGGACGACCCGGCGCCGGGCCGTCCAAAATGTCGGAAAATGGGCATTTTCGAGGGTTGGGCGGGCCTGACGGGCGATCCGTTGGCCCTGACGGATCATCCGTTCGTCCCAACGGACGAGCCGTTCGTGCGCCCGGCCGGCCCGATCGTCCGGACGGACGATCCGTTGGCACGAACGGACGGTCCGTTCGTCCGGACGGATGAGCCGTTCGCACGAACGGACGGCCCGTTTGTCCTGACGGATGATCCGTTGGCACGAACGGACCATCCGTTCGTCCCAACGGACGAGCCGTTCGTGCGCCCGGCCCGCCCGTTCGCCCGGATGGGCGGCTCGCAACACACCTCCGCTTGGGCAGCCGTCCGCTACCCCTTCGCCATCTCCCGCAGACTGGTCTTGAGGATTTTCCCAGTCGCGTTGCGCGGCAGCGCGGGGTTGCGGTGTTCCGGACCGCCTGATAGTTTCTCGGCCATGAAGCTGACCAATCTGGAAGCCGCGCTGAACAAGCGCCCGTTCCGCGCCTTCGAGTTGCGGATTGATGGCGAGGTCATCGTCCTGCGGCACCCGGAGCAAGCGGTTTTCGCCGAGGGCCGGACCACGCTCATCGTGGTGGACCCGAAAGACCATCTCCACATCCTCGACGTGGAGCAGATCAGCAAACTGCGACTCCTCCCGCGCGGCCGTTCGTCGTCCTCGGCGAGGAATTGAAGCGGCCCGCGCGGCGTGTCTCAGCTCTCAGCCGTTGAGCTGTGCAAGATCTCTATGAATATGAAGCCAATCATTCACACGCTCTACTTGATCGCTGCGATTACTTTTTTCGTGGGACCATTTGTTAGCTCACGATGCCGTTCATCCTGGGCGCGTTGGTTGTTTTTCGCTGTCGCTGTGTCGGTCTTCCTTCTGGCCCTCTACGGCTTCGCATCAGACTTGGGGATCACACTACCCGTGTCGTCGACGCATTTGTGGGGTTATTTGTCATTGGTCCGAGGTTTTGTTTTGGGGCTTCTATTCGCCCTGATTGTGTCACGCCAACTGGTTGGAAAGAAGGTTTCGAACGATGCCGCCGCTGACGTGACGACGCGCGGACTTTAGAGGTTCTCAGCCCTTCACCATCTCCCGCAGACTGGTCTTGAGGATTTTCCCCGTCGCGTTGCGCGGCAGCGCGGGCAGCACGTTCACCTGCCGCGGCACCTTGTAGTCCGCCAGCCGCTCGCGTAGGAAGTGGAGCAGCTCCTTTTCCGCCAGCGCCGCGCCCTCGGTCAGCGCCACGAACGCCACCGGCGCCTCGCCGCGCCGCGCGTCCGGCACGCCGATCACCGCCGCCTCCTTGATGCCGGGAAACTGGTGGATGACCTCCTCGACCTCGCGCGGATAAACATTGAGGCCGTTGACCAGCAGCATATCCTTCTTGCGGTCGGTGATGAAAAAATAGCCGTCGGCGTCGCGGTGGCCCACGTCGCCGGTGTAGAGCCAGCCGTCGCGGATGGTCTTCGCCGTTTCCTCCGGCTGGTTCCAGTAGCCGCGCATCACGTTGCCGCCGCGGATGCAAAGCTCCCCCTTCGCGCCGATGGGCAGCTCACCGCCGGCCTCGTCGCGGATGCTCAACTCCACATTCGGAATCGCCACGCCCACCGACCCGGGGCGGTTCTCGCCGAAGATGGGATTGACCGTCGCGACCGGGCTGCTCTCGGTCGGCCCGTAGCCTTCGCGGAGGCGGAAGGAAAATTTCGCCGTGAACTCCTTGAACACCTCCAGCGGCAACGGCGCGCCGCCGCTGATGCACAGGCGCAGCGGCAGTTTCCCGAACTCCGGCACCGCGCACACCGTCCGGTAAAACGACGGCACCGCCGGCAGCAGCGTCCCGCCATGGCGCGCGATTTCCTCCAGCACGTGCTTGAAGGGATGGAGCGTCTTGAGCAGCAGCACGCCCGCGCCCGCCAGTAGCGGCAGCAGCGTGCCCACGGTGAACATGAAGCTGTGAAACTGCGGCAGCAGCACCACGATGCGGTCGGTCTCGTGGACATCGAGCGCGGTGAGGCAGCTCGTGACGTTGTGCAGAAAATTTCCGTGCGTGAGCATCGCGCCCTTGGGCCGGCCCGTGGTGCCCGAGGTGTAGAGCAAGGCGGCGAGGTCGGCCTTCGTCTGCGTGGCCGGGGAGAAATCGGCGGGAGCCTCGTCGGAAAAGTCTTCGATGAAAGCGAAGCGCAGCTCCGGCCGCAGCGCGCGCAGCTTCGCCTGCGGCTCGGCGAGGCTGTGGTCGGAGAGCACGACGTTCGCGCCGGAGTCCCCGAGAATGTAGGCCACCTCGTCGGGCTTGAGGAAATTGCTGACCATCACCACCGCGCCGCCCGCCTGCCACACGCCGAAGACGGCCGACGGAAACTGCGGGCAATTTTTCACCCACACCGCGACCCGGTCGCCGGCGCGCACGCCGAACTCGGCGCGCAATTTCGCCGCGAGCGCGAGCGCCTGCGCCGCAACCCGCGCGTAGGTGAACGCCTCGTCGCCCCAGGTCACCGCCACCTTCCCCGGTGCGCGCGCGACGGTCGCGGCCAAGGCGGCGTGCAGATTGTCGTGCTCGTAGGGCGTCTTGATGGGCGCGATTGAAACGACAACGCCGTTCGGTGTCCACCCTTTAGCTGGAACCCCCGCCATCGGAAGGAATTTTTCAACACAAAGACGCAAAGGCGCAAGCGGAGGAAGTTGGGCTTCGTTTCATTTGCTCTTCCCGCGTCTTTGCGCCTTTGCGTTGAATTCAAACGCCCCGCTGCGGAGTGGTCATCCGCCGTTCTTTCTCCTTCAACTCCCCCGCCGTTTCTGGCATGAACGCCCGCTGTGATTGATACGGACACCCGGCTGGCAGAGTTCCTGCCCCAGCTTTCCTCCGCCCCGTGGTTGGCCTTCGATACCGAGGCCGACAGCCTGCACGCCTACCCCGAGAAGATCTGCCTCATGCAGATCAGCATCCCGGGGCGCGACGTGCTGATTGACCCGCTCGCGCGGCTCGACCTCGCGCCGCTGCTCGCCGCCCTCAGCAAGCACGAGCTGCTCATGCACGGCGCCGACTACGACCTCCGCCTGCTCCGGCGCGGCTACAATTACGTCCCCGGAAAAATTTTCGACACCATGCCCGCCGCGCGACTGCTCGGCGAAACGCAGTTCGGCCTCGTGAACCTCGCGGAGAAATTCCTCGGCGTGAAGCTCGACAAGGGCCCGCAGAAGGCCGACTGGGCACGCCGCCCGCTCACCGACCGGATGGCGAACTACGCCCGCCACGACACTCATTACCTCCACGAGATCGTCGGCAAACTCCGCGCCGCGCTGAAGGAAAAGGGCCGGCTCGAGTGGCACGCCGAAATTTGCGCCCGGCTCATCCGCGACTGCTCCGTGGCATCCGAGGAAAATCCCGACGAGGTCTGGCGCATCAAGGGCTGCTTTCCGCTCGACCCGCGTGGGCTCGCCGTGCTGCGCGAACTCTGGCACTGGCGCGAGCAGGAGGCCATCGCCGCGAACCGCCCGCCGTTCTTCGTCCTCAGCCACGAGGCGCTGCTCGAGCTCGCCATCGCCGCCGCCAACGATGAGATCGAGCTGCCGATTCCGCACCACGTCCGGCCCGGCCGCCGCGACCGGCTCGTGGACATCATCCACCGCGCCCTTGCGTTGCCCGCCGAGGAATGGCCCGAGCGCGCGAAGCACACCGGCAAGCGCCCCAGCGAAGCCGACCTGCGCCGCTGCGACAAGCTCAAGGCCATCCGTGACCGCCGCGCGAAGGAGCTCGGCATTGACGCCACGCTCATCGCGCCCAAGGCCACGCTGCTCGAACTGGCGCAGGATTGGGAAAAGCATTCCGCCGAGCTGATGAACTGGCAGCGCGAGTTGATGAAGTAGGCGGGAACCTCAGACCGTTTTCGAAAACAGCTCCTTCACCGGCTTCCCGAGCCCGTCCTCCGTCGGATAAAATGGACGGCCCTCGATCTCGAACGTCGTCTTCGGGCTGATGCCCATCGCGGTGAAGATCGTCGCGTGGATGTCCGTGACGCTCACGGGATTTTCCACCGCGACGAACGGCCGCTCCGGCGAGGTCGCGCCATACACGAATCCCTTCTTCAATCCGCCGCCGAACATCAGCACCGATGCGCCGCCGGTGAAGTGCCGGTGCTGACCGTAGTGTTTCATCTCGGTGATCGTGTCCACCTTGAAGCCCGCCTGGTCCTTCGCGGTCGAGCCGGGCTTGCCCTCCATGATCATGTCGCGGCTGAACTCGCTCGCCACAATGATCAGCGTGCGGTCGAGCAACCCGCGCTCCTCAAGGTCGCGCACGAGCTGCGCGATGGGCGCGTCAATGGACTGCTTCATCGCCACGAGGCGCGTGTGGCCGTTCTCGTGCGTGTCCCAGTTGAAGAACGGAATGTATTCGGTCGAGACCTCGATGAAGCGCGCGCCCGCCTCGACAAGCCGCCGTGCGAGCAAACAGCCGAGCCCGAAGCGCCCCACCGTGCCCGCCTCGTAGGTTCCCGCGAAACGATCACGCGAGGCTTCGAAGCGCACGCCCGGTTGGTAGTCGGGATAATATTTCCGGATGTTCTCGGGCGACTCGAGCGTGATGTCGAACGCCTTCGCCGCGGGCGAGCCGAGCAGCCGGTGCGCGTTGTCCATCGAGCGCAGCATGGACTCCTGCTGGTAATCGCTCATCACGTCGCGCTGCGGATTTTTATCAATCAGCTTCCGGTAAAGCGCGTAGCGGTTGTCGAAGCGACCCGGCTCCATGCCCTTCGGCGGACGCACCGAGGTCGCGCCGTCTTCGGGAAACGGGATGACCATCGGACCGAATTCGCCGCCAAAAAAACCGGCGGTCGTGAACGCCTTCAACTCCTCCGACTCGCCCACGCCCTCTAGCCGCTGGCCGATGTTGATGAACGCGGGCATCACCGGATTGCGCGGACCGAGCACGCGCGACATCCACGCGCCGAGGTGCGGGCACGCGACGGTCTGCGGCGGCACATAACCCGTGTGCCAGTGATACTGGTGCCGCGAGTGGAGAATGCTGCCGAGGTCGGGCTGAATGTGCGAACGCACGAGTGTCGCGCGATCCATAATCTTCGCGATGTTTTCCAAACCAGCGGTGATCTTGAGGTTGTCCACCGCCGTGTTGATCGCCGGAAAAGTGCTCTCCACTTTCGCCACGGGAATGCCGCTCGCGAAGGGCACGTAGCGTTTCGGATCCCAGGTGTCGGGCGCGGCCATGCCGCCGCCCATCCAGAGCAGGATGCACGTGTCGGCGGTCGCCTTGGGCTGTTTGCCGCCCGACTCGGCGCGGACGAATTGCGGTGTGCCGCTCATCATCGCGGCCGTGGCGGCGGCGGAGAGCTGCTTCAGAAAATCGCGGCGCACGACCGAGTCGGGCGCGGTCGGATCAATTTCAATCGGCTTCATGGCTTTGGATTCCAGCTCAACCATCACACATCATCGGACGATCTGAAACTCCGGCGTCATCACCACGGCCCACAATAAATCCTGAACGCCTTGCTCCGTCGGCTTCGACCCGAGCGCCTCGGTCGCGACGGCCAGCTCGTTCTTCGACGGCGCGCGCGCGAAGGCCTGAAGATAAAGCCACTTCACCAGCGCGTCCGACGAGTCGCCGCGCTCTTTGGTGATCTTCGCCGCGCCGCGCGCGAGCAGGTCGGCGAGCAACTGGCCGTTGTTGAGATCCAGCGCGGTGAGCGTGCTCAGGTCCGTCGGGCGCGACGTCACGATCTGCTCGCGGTTCGGCCGACCGAGCGTGCGCTGGAGCAGGTCCGCCTTCATCAGCGACGCGCGCACCATCGGCTGCGGCACGGGCTTGACGGGCGGCACCTTCTTCACGACTTCCGCCTTCTTCGCGGGCTCCGCCTTTTTTGCGTCAGCGGTTTTCTTCGCGACGTCCGCCTTCTTCGCCGCGGCGGCTTTCGGGGCGGGATCGGGTTGGCCGCGGACGCTGGGCGCCTCGGGCTTGGCCGGCGCCGTGCCGGTGATTTGCCACACGGCGTCGAGAAATTGCTCCGCCGTCATCCGCTTCGCGCGCGGGCCGGCATACTTGTAGCCGTGGTCGTCCGTGTCCTTCGCCACGACTTGCGCGCGCGACTGATACGCCTGCGACGTGCAGATCAGCTCGATGATTTTCTTGAGATCAAATTTTTGATCCGCGAGCTGCACGGCGAGAAAGTCGAGCAGGTCCACGCTCCACGGCTCGGTCTGCATCGCGTCCACCGGATGCACGATGCCGCGGCCCATGAGGCGGTGCCACAGGCGGTTGACGATGGTGCGCGGGACGCGGCCGTTGTCGGGATGCGTCATCAACGCGGCGAGCTGCTTGAGCCGCTCGGCGGGCGGCTGCGCGGCGTCCACGTCGCCGAGTTCGGGAAAGAGCCAGCCGGGTTTCGCGATGCGCCCGCTCGGCTTGTCGCAGCGATGCACTTCGAGCGGCGCTTCGGAAATGATCGCGGCCAGGCGGTAGGCCTCGTCGAGTTTCCAGCGGTCAATGAAACTGTCGTGGCACGACGCGCACTTGAGGTTGATGCCGAGAAACGTCTGGCCGACCGCCTGCGCGAACTGCACCTCGACCGCCTGCCCCGCGCTCGCGCTGCCGCGCCATTTGATGCCGCGGCTGAAACCTTCGCTGTCCGCATTCGGCGCGATGAGGTCGCGCACGAACCGGTCGAACGGTTCGTTCGCCACGAGCGACGCGTAGAGCCACTTGGTGATCTGCTTGCGCCCGCCGTCCACGTAGCCGGTGCCCGCGTAATCGTTTCGCAAGAGGTCGTTCCAAAATGAAAGCCAGTGCTCGGCGTAATCCACGTTGCGATCGAGCAACTCGCGCACGAGCGTCGCGCGCTTGTCCTTCGACTTGTCCGTGAGAAATTTCTCCAGCGCCGCCGGCTCCGGCAGCAGCCCGATGATGTCGAGATGCACGCGCCGCGCAAACTCGCCGTCGCCGATCGCCACGGGCGTCTTCACCTTTGTCCGGGCGAGATGCGCGTCGAGGATGCGGTCCACCGCGTTTGTGCGGCCGCGCACCACGCGGGGCAGCTCGGGCCGGCGCGGCTTGAGCGGCGGCTCATACGCGGGCTTCTTGAACGCGAAGCCGTCGTCCCATTGCGCGCCGCCATCAATCCACGCGCGCAGCAGCTCCACCTTCTCGCGCGAAAGTCGCGGCCCCTTCGGCGGCATCTTCGCGTCGTCGTCCTTCGTGATGAGCACTTCGATGAATTTGCTCTTCGCGCTTTTGCCCGGCTCGAGCACCGCGCCGCTCTCGCCGCCCTTGAGCAGGTCGGCGCGCGTGTTCATCGAGAGGCTGCCTTTTTTCTTGTCGCCCGTGTGGCACTCGCCGCAATGCTCGCGGAGGATCGGCACGATCTGGTGCGAAAAATCCACCGGCGTCTTGGGGGCGTTCGCCGCGGAAGCCGCGCCGGTCAGCGCGCTTGCGCCAAACGCCGCCAGCCAAACTCGGGTGCAAAGTCGTTTCATTGGGTCCGCGAACAGTAGTGCGGACGGCGGCACGGGAGAATGGAAAAAGTTCGCCCCCGACATGGACGATTCTCGGCGCCACCGCGTGTCCGCTTTGCGTCTTTGCGTTGGGGCGCGGCTTTGCGCTACCTTCTCGGCCCGTGCATAAAATCGCGCTTCAACTCGGCGGCTTCACGCTCCATTGGTATGGCGTGCTTGTGGCCGCCGGTTTTCTCGCCGGCATCTGGACCGCCAGCCGCCGTGCGCCGCGCGCGGGCATCCACGCGGAAAAAATCGTGGACGCCGGGCCGTGGCTCATCATCGGGGGCATCGTTGGCGGGCGGGTGCTCTATGTGGTGTCGTATTGGGAACGCAGCTTCGCGTCGGAACCGTGGTGGGAAATCTTCATGGTGCAACACGGCGGGCTGGTGTTTTACGGCGGCTTCATCGGCGCGATGCTCGCGGCGATCTTTTACACGCGACGGAAAAAAATCCCATTCTGGCCGTTCGTCGATGTGTTCGCCCCGAGCCTGGCGCTGGGCCACGCCCTCGGGCGCCTCGGCTGCCTGATGAACGGCTGCTGCTTCGGCCGCGCGTGCAACCTGCCGTGGGCGCTGCATTATCCCGGCGAGCACGAGACGCACGGCACCGGCGTGCATCCGACGCAAATCTACGAGGCCGCGCTGAACCTCGCGCTCTACGCCGCGCTCGCATGGCTGTTCCGCCGGCGCAAGTTCGACGGCCAAATCTTCGCGACCTACCTCATCGCCTACGCGTTCGTCCGCAGCTTCGTGGAAATGTTCCGGGGCGACTACGCGAGCTACACGCTCGGCTTTATCACGCCGGCGCATTGGGTCAGCGCGGGCCTGCTCGCGGCGGGCATCGCGTTGTTCGTGAAACTGCCGCGCACGAAACCGTGGGCCGGCGACGGGGGCGTGCGAACGAAATGAACCCCGCGCGCACCGAAACTTTCACCATCGAGCAGTCGCTGCCCGGCGAGCGGCTCGACAAATTTCTCGTCACGCGCTACCCGGCCGTCTCGCGCGGCGCGGTGCAACGCCTCATCGACGAGGGGCACATCCGCGTCAACGGCGCGCCGGTCAAGCCCACCCACTCGCCGCGCGCGGGCGAAGTCGTCACCGTGCATTTCCCCGAGCCGAAGCCGGCCATCGCGCAACCGCAGGCTATCGCGCTCGACGTGCTCTACGAGGACGACGCGTTGCTCGTGGTGAACAAGCCGGCCGGCATGGCCACGCATCCGGGCGCGGGCCACGAGGACCACACGCTCGTCAACGCGTTGCTCCACCATTGCGCCGGGCGGCTCAGCGGCATCGGCGGCGTGGCGCGCCCCGGCATCGTCCACCGGCTCGACCTCGACACCAGCGGCGTGCTCGTCGTCGCCAAGGACGACATCGCGCACCTCGCGTTGCAGAAACAATTCGCGGCGCGCAGCCTCGACAAGATTTACCTCGCGCTCGTCTGCGGCAATTCCGTGAACGACACCGGCACCATCCGCGCGCCGATCGCGCGTCATCAGACCCAGCGGAAAAAAATGGCCGTCCGCGACGAGGGCCGCGACTCGCTCACCACCTTCCGCGTCGCCGAACGGCTCGGCCTCGCCACGCTCATGGAGGTGCGGATCCACACCGGCCGCACGCACCAGATTCGCGTCCACTTCCAGCACATCGGCTATCCGGTCTTTGGCGACGCGGCCTATGGGGCGAAGTCCACGGCGAAGCTCACCGAGCTCACCGGCTACACGCCGCCGCGGCAGTTGCTCCACGCGCACCGGCTCACCTTCCGGCACCCGGGCCGTGCGGAGGAGATGACCTTCGAGGCGCCGGTGCCGAAAGATTTTGAGGAAGCCCTGCGCGTGTTGCGGCGCGCGGCCAAGTCCCGGCGTTGAGCCACCGCAGGATTCTGCATCGCCCGCGGCAGCTTTAGCTATTTCGGCGGCGGACCCGTGTGCTAGACTGTCGCCGTTCCATGAGCACCGCCTTTCGCCAACTCGCCGTTGCGTTCGCCGCCTTGACGTTGCTGTTCGCGTTTCACACGCGCGCCGCCGCACCCAAGCCGGAGATCAATTTCTCCCGCGACATCCTCCCGGTTCTTTCGGACAACTGCTTCCACTGCCACGGCCCCGACGAAAAGGCGCGCGAGGCCAAGCTGCGCCTCGACAAGCAGGAGGACGCGCTGCGGACGAAGGATCCCATCATCATTCCGGGCAAAAGCGCGAAGAGCGAACTGGTCCGCCGCATCACGACGAAGGACGCGGACGACGTGATGCCTCCGCCCAAATCGAATCGCAAACTCACACCCGCGCAGATCGAGTTGCTCAAGCGCTGGGTCGAGGAAGGAGCGAAGTGGGGAAAGCACTGGGCCTACGAAGTTCCACAACGACCCGCGGTTCCGCCCATTCGTCATTCGTCATTCGTCATTCGCAATCCCATCGACAACTTCATCTTTGCCCGTTTGGAGCGCGAAGGTCTGAAACCCTCACCCGAAGCGCCGAAGGAAACTTTGATTCGCCGCATCACGCTCGACCTCACCGGCCTGCCGCCGACGCCGGAGGAAGTGGACGCCTTCCTCGCGGACAAATCGCCGGACGCCTACGAGAGGATCGTGGACCGCCTGCTCAAGTCGCCGCGCTACGGCGAGCGCATGGCCTGGGACTGGCTCGACGCGGCGCGCTACGCCGACTCAAACGGCTTCCAAGGCGATCCCGAGCGCACGATGTGGCCGTGGCGCGACTGGGTCGTGAACGCGTTCAACGTGAACCAGCCCTACGACCAGTTCACCATCGAGCAACTCGCTGCCGACCTCCTGCCCAACGCCACGCGCGAGCAGAAGCTCGCGTCTGGTTTCAATCGGAACAATATGCACAACGGCGAGGGCGGCCGCATCCCCGAGGAGACGCGCGTCGAGAACGTCTTTGACCGCGTCGAGACCACCGCGACCATTTGGCTGGGCGTCACGTTCACCTGCTCGCGTTGCCACGATCACAAGTTCGACCCGTTCACCCAGCGCGACTACTTCGGCCTCTACGACATCTTCAACCAGATGTCCGAGACCGGCCAGGGCCGCGGCGGCCAGGCTCCGCCGATCCTTGATTTCTCCACGCCCGCCGAGGAGGACAAGGTGAAAGTGGCGCGCCAACAACTCGCGAAGGTGGTGACCGAGGTGGAGGCGTTCGAGTTGAAGAAATTTCCCCGCCCCGAGGGCAGGCCGCTCACCGAGTCCGACGCGGCCAAGCTTCCCGGCAACCTCCCCGCCACGCTCGCCAAGGCCGAGCCCGCCAAACGCGGCGTGGACGCCATCCTCGAAGCCATCGGCTACTTCGAAACCGACGGCAAGGACGCCGACTACGTGAAAGTGTTGAAGAAACTTCTCGCCGCCGTCCGCGCGCGCGACGCTGCGCAGAACAACATCACCAAGGTGATGATCATGGATCAGTTGGAAAAACCGCGCGACACCTTCATCCTCGTCAAAGGCGCCTACGACAAAGCGACGACGAACAAAGTCGTGGCCGCGATGCCCGCCTCCCTGGTAGCAGCCAACGTAAGGAGGCTCTCTTCAAACTCGGAACGCGGAACGCGGAACGCGGAGAAAAAAAGTCAGAGCCTCGTCACCTCGGCTGCTACCGGCGAACGAGCGAACCGCCTCGACCTCGCCCGCTGGCTCGTCTCGCCGGAGAATCCGCTCACCGCCCGCGTCACCGTGAACCGTTACTGGCAGATGTTCTTCGGCACCGGCCTCGTGAAGACCGCCGAGGACTTCGGCGTGCAGGGCGAGAAGCCCTCGCATCCTGAGCTGCTCGACTGGCTGGCGGTCGAGTTCATGACGCCGGAAAAATCCACAGGAGGAAACGGAGCGAACAGAGAAAATTCTCCGTTGCCTCCGTTTGCTCCTGTTCAATCCGAATCCGGCCAAGGCTGGAACGTAAAGGCGTTGGTGAAACTCATCGTGATGAGCGCGACCTACCGCCAGTCCTCGCGCGTGACGCCCGCGCTCGTCGAGCGCGACCCGGAGAACCGCCTGATCGCGCGCGGCCCACGTTACCGGATGCCCTCGTGGATGCTCCGCGACGTCGCGCTCGCCGCCAGCGGCCTGCTCGTGGACCAGCGCGGCGGCCCGTCCGTGAAGCCGTATCAACCCGAGGGCATCTGGGAGGAGGCGACCTTTGGCAAGAAGACCTACAAGCAGGATCACGGCGACGCGCTCTACCGCCGCAGCCTCTACGTCTTCTGGCGGCGCATCGTCGGCCCCACGATGTTCTTCGACAGCGCCGCGCGGCAGGTCTGCGAGGTGAAACAGAAGCGCACCAACACCCCGCTCCACGCGCTCTCCACGCTCAACGACATCACCTACGTCGAAGCCGCCCGCGCCCTGGCCGAGCGCGTGATGCTTGCCGCGCCCAAGGCCGACGCGCGCCTCGAACAAGCCTTCCGCCTCGTCCTCGCGCGCAAGCCGACCGCCGCCGAAAAGAAAATCCTCCTCGCCCGCCTCGACGCCTTGCAGCAGCAATTCACCGCCGACGCGGACGCCGCGCAGAAACTCCTCACCGTCGGCGAATCCAAGCGCAACGAGAAACTCGCCCGGTTCTGCCTTGGCGTGTCGGCTATTGCAGCTTTGGGAAAAAGATTCAAGCTGCACACCCCGACTCAACGACTTGCGAGGTCTTGTGACGGGCTTGCGTGAAGGTGTCCTCGATGAGGCCGAATCAGGCGACTCGATTGGCTCCGGATGCATGGGTGGTAGCATTGGCGCTTGGATTGACCTCTTGAACCGCTTTGGAACAACCGAAGCTCCGGAGAACTGCGCCTTTTGCAAAGCGCTCAAGGATTTCCTGACATTCCAGAGTTCTGAACCAGTGGCCTTTCTCCAGGCTTGGCAGCGAATCGGAAATGTCCCGTCGGCATACGGTCAGAAATTGACGCGAGTCCAACGGTTCAATGCCATTAACGCCCTGCGGAATAAAATTGCTCACGTTCCGCTGCCGGAGAAGGTGATCGAAGATCTGCACACCGGTTTGCGTGCGGAACTTTTGGATTTGCTTACGCCACACGCAGAGAGCTTCAAAAAGAACCCTCGCGAAGATGTGCGAGCCACGGAGTGGCATTCGCCATTAAAGGGAAAACTAGAAGCTGGCCGCTACTGGGTTACAGGTGCCTGCGAGTTCGGGCCATCGCAAGACAGTTCCAACCGTGACACAAGATTTGTGTGGGTGGACCCAGTCAGTGATTCAGCTTCAGAACTCAAGTGGTCTGCAAACCCGTTCGTTCGGCTAGATGGTGAACTCAAGGTCGCCTTGCTATTTCGTGTGCCAGAACTTCGTAGCGATCCCGAAGCTGAACTAATTGGCGAGTTTCACCGTTTTGCGGCGGAGGTCGAACCGGTCGTTGAGCTTTCCGTGCCTGCCGGAACACTTACGCCGTGGATTCCAAAGAAGGAACAAGCAGAGGTTGCTGCGCCCGAGAAGCCGGCCGCATCCCCTCCAGTTACGCTGGCGCAGCCAGAAGAGCAGTCAGAACCAGAAAAACTCAAGCCGGAAGCGCTCCGCACAAAGGCCGAGGATGCTTTTCGCGGTCGCGATTACACGGAATCTGCTCGCCTATTCGGAGAGCTTGCGTCTTCAAAGGACATCCGATTCTACAACGATGTCGCAAGATCGAAGCACGGTGCGGCTCTATGGCGTGCTGCAGAGCATGAGAGCAATTTGGACGAAAGGGCTTGCCGCATTCGTGAAGCGATTCAATTGCTAAAACAAGCAATGGCGCATCGTGATCCTGTTTACTCCGCCCGCGCGTGCTATGAGGCTTCAAAGGCGGTTTGGCACCTGTGGAGGTTGGAGAACAAACCTGAGGAGTTTGCGGAAGCGAAGCAACTGGCGGAAAAGGCAGCCCAGTTGGCATTTGATACAGACTACATTACTTGGCACGAACGATTGGTGAGAACCGAAGCGGCACAAGCTGCGTAGGCTTTACCGATGCGACGCAGAATGAAGGCGAAAAAACTCGCGCTCACCAAAGCTCCCGCGAAACCCACGCCCCGCGTCGCGCCGCTGCTGGCGGACGTGCGTGCGCTCATCCTCGCCACGCGCGAGGGTGTGGCGCGCACCGTCAACGTCGGGCTGACCCTGCTCTATTGGGAAATCGGTCATCGCATCCGTCGGGACATCCTCAAGGAGAAGCGCGCGGAGTATGGGGAGCAGATTGTGTCCGCATTGAGTGCACAATTGGCGGAGGAATTCGGACCGGGGTTCACCACGCGAAACCTGTTCAACATGCTCCGCTTTGCCGAGGTGTTTTCCGACCGGAAGATTGTGCACGCACTGAGTGCACAATTGGGGTGGACGCACTTTCGCCAGATCATCTACCTCGACGACCCGCTCCAGCGCGACTTCTACGCCGAGATGTGCCGCATCGAGAGATGGAACACGCGCACGTTGCAGAAGAAAGTCGGCTCGATGCTGTTCGAGCGCACGGCGCTGTCGCGCAAGCCGGCCAAGCTCGCGGCGATAGAGTTGAGGCAACTTCGCGACGAGGACAAGCTCACGCCCGACCTCGTGTTCCGCGACCCTTACGTGCTGGATTTTCTCGGTCTCAAGGACATCTACGCGGAGAAGGACGTGGAGGCGGCGATTCTGCGCGAGATCGAGGCGTTCATCCTGGAGTTGGGCGCGGGC
The DNA here is from genome assembly GCA_016199935.1 of Verrucomicrobiota bacterium. Taxonomy (GTDB): domain Bacteria; phylum Verrucomicrobiota; class Verrucomicrobiia; order Limisphaerales; family JACQFS01; genus JACQFS01. The sequence continues at coordinate 70,164 of JACQFS010000134.1, read as the reverse complement.
TTTTGTTTCGTGGCGCGGCAGAAGCGGATGCAAATCGGCACGAAGGATTACCACCTCGATTTGTTGTTCTACCATCGCAAGCTGCGGCGGCTGGTGGCGATTGATTTGAAGCTCGGCGAGTTCGAGGCGGCGGACAAAGGACAGATGGAACTTTACCTGAACTGGCTCAAGCGTCATGCGTGCGAGCCGGGTGAAGACGAGCCGCTGGGCATGATCCTGTGCGCGGGCCGGAACGAGGAGCACGTCGAGTTGCTGGAACTGGAACGGAGCGGCATCCACGTCGCCACGTTCTGGACGAAGGTGCTGCCGAAGCGGGTGCTGGAGCGCAAGCTGCATGAGGCCGTCCGTCTCGCGCGGGCGCGGCTGGCGAAAGAGGAGACGCGCAGTCCCGTGACCAAGCGAAAAAGGCTGCGATGAAATTCACCTTTGTGCCGCTGGCGTTCCTTCGCGCCGCTCAAGTTGTGCCGCTGCTCGCGGCGTGTGCAGCGCAGGCGGAGGATTGGCCGCAGTTCCGCGGGCCGAACCGCGACGGGGTCTGGAACGAAACCGGCCTGCTGAAAACTTTCCCAGCCGGTGGCTTGAAGATTCGCTGGCGCGTTCCCGTCGGTGCCGGCTTGTCCTCTCCGATCGTGAGCGGTGGCCGCGTCTTTCTTTGCGACTCCGAGATCAAGAAGCCGAAAGCCAGGGAGCGCGTGCATTGCTTCGACGAGAAATCAGGCAAGACGCTGTGGAGTCATTCAGACGAAGTGGATTACCCGGACTGGGCCTTTGATCCCAAGAATCCGGCGGGCCCGGATGCCACTCCCATTGTCGCTGGCGGCAAAGTCTTTGCCCTTGGAAAGAATGCGCACCTCGTGTGTCTCGACGTTCGTGATGGCGCGGTGCTCTGGGAAAGAGATTTGATGAAGGACTACGGGCTGGCGGAGTTCTCCGGCAGCACGCCTTCGCCATTGATCGAAGACCGCCTGCTGATTCTCGTCGGCGGTGGAAAGCCGGACGCCTGCGTGATCGCCCTCGACAAGGACTCCGGAAAGGAAGTTTGGCGCGCGCTCGGCGACAAGTGGACTTACAGCTCGCCCATCGTCATCAGTGCCGGCGGGAAAAGGCAGCTCATCGTGTGGACACCCGCGGCGATCACCTCGCTCGACCCTGCCACGGGAAAGATTTGGTGGCGCGAGAAGCGCGATTCGCAGGGCGATTACACCGCGGCCAGCCCCGTCTTTCACGATGGCCTCCTGCTCGCCGGCTTTGTCATGTTCCGCCTCGGCGCGGACAAGCCCGACGCCACCGTGCTCTGGCCGGAGGCCAACACGAGCTTCACGCGCAGAATCCTGAGCCAGACTTCCATCCCGCTCATCCGCGACGGCCGCGTCTTCTCCGACAAATCTTACGGCCACCTCGTCTGTCTCGATGCGCGGACCGGAAAACTTGTCTGGCAGAATGAGGAAGTAACCGACAAGAAGAACGGCGCGACGCAGCAGCTTTTCCCCAACGGAGATTCCGTCCTCATCTTCACCAACGAGGGAAATTTGATTCGCGCCCGGCTGAACGCGGACGGATACAAAGAGATCAGCCGCGTCCGTCTCATCGAGCCCACCTCTCCTTTCGCGGGGCGCAATCTTGTCTGGCCCCTTCCCGCCTTTGCCAATCAGCATGTCTTCGCGCGAAACGGGGAAGAATTGATCTGCGCCTCGCTGGCGGAGAAGGACAGTCATGCAAAGTAACCACCAACTCATCGTCGTTTGTTCCGTCAGCCTCCTGGTCTCTGCGTTCGCACCATTCGCATTCGGCGCGGAAAGCAGCGCGCCGAGCGCCGAGACCATCCGCGCCGCCGTGGCGAAGTCGCTGCCGCTTTTGGAAATTGCGGCGAAGGGTTCGATGGAGAAGCGCAAGCAGTGCTTCACCTGCCACAATCAAGCGCTGCCCGTCATGGCCCTGACTGCGGCGCGCGGGCGCGGGTTCGCGATTGATGAGGAGAATCTGCGGCAGCAGGTGAAGTTCACCGCCGACTTCCTCGCGAAGAACCGGACGAATTATCTCGCGGGCAATGGCCAGGGCGGCAAGGCGCTCACCGCCGGTTACGCGCTGTGGACATTGGAGAGCGGCGGCTGGAAATCTGACACGACGACCGCGGCTGTGGCGGAATTCCTCCTCCTGAATCAGAAGGACCTCGATCACTGGAAGCCGCAGTCCGTCCGTCCGCCGAGCGAGGAGAGTTTGTTCACGGTCAGCTACGTGGCGTTGCGCGGGCTGAAAACTTTCAGCACGCCGGAGCAGCGCGGGCGCATGGACCGGCGGTTCGCGCAGGTTCGCGATTGGGCGCTCAAAGCGCGGGTGAAGTCCACCGAAGACCGCGTGTTCCGTCTGCGGCTGCTGCGAGTGGCGGCCGCTGCGGATGCCGATATTCGCGGCGCTTCGCAGGACTTGTTGAAAACGCAGCGCAGCGACGGCGGGTGGGCGCAACTCGACAACATGGAAAGCGATGCCTACGCCACCGGCACCGCGCTCACCGCGTTGCATCAGGCTGGCGGAATCGCCACGACCGACACAGCATACCAACGCGGACTGAATTGGTTGCTTAAGGCCCAACTCCCCGACGGCTCCTGGCACGTCGAGACGCGCAGCACGCCGATTCAGACTTACTACGAGTCCGGCTACCCGCACGCCGAGGACCAGTTCATCTCCATCACCGCCGCCAGTTGGGCGACCACGGCCCTGGCTGAAGCTCTGCCGAAGAAGCAACCGTGATCGCGGCCCGACTGCACCACATGAACCGCGTCCGCCTCTTCATCCTCTTTGCGATCCTTGCGTTCTCTTGCGGCCAATCTTCCGGCGGCAGCAAAGCCGATCCCGCGGATTGGATTTTGTGGCGCGCGGCGCCGATTGCGTTTCCCGACTCGATCACGCCGCAGGTGCCGGAGTTGATGCAGGGTGAGGCGGCGATTGATTTTCATAAGGACGGCTCGGACCTGACGATCATCATGCCGGATGGGCTTGGCGACGATTACGATGCGAAGGCGCTCGATTGGGCGAAGCGCTTCATCGTGGACAAGGTGAAGAAGGCGCGCGTGACGATGGCGGCGAAAGTGGGCGAAGAGGATTTGCGGCATCACCTGCTGGTGCTCGGCACGGTGAAGAACAACGCCTTCGCGCAGCGCGTGCTCGGCGACGGCGCGGCCACGTTTCTCAATGGCATCCGGCCCAGCGGCTATCGTATCGCGGCGGCGGCGCATCCGGTGCGAAAGGACAGGCGCGTGATCCTCGCGCTCGGTGCGGACATGAAGGGCGCGTATTCGGCGGGCGCGGTGTTGTGCCACGCGATTCATCCGAACAAGGACGGTGTGAACACGCTCGCGAACTGGCCCGCGAAAATTCCAGGCGGCTGTTTTTGGCTGCCGTTCGAGGCGAAAGCGTCGCCGCCGGAGCAGGAATTCGAGCGCACCGCGTTTCCGAATCCGCCGCCGCCGCGTCCGCTCGTGCCGTTCGGCGTGCGCGTGTGGGGTTCGCCGATGCCGACGCTCGCTTCGTATCAGCGGCTCGTGCGCGCGCTCGCGGCGACGGGGATGAATTGCATTGTCGTGCAGAGCGGCGGCTGGGTGGATTTGCCGGACGCGCCCGAGGTTTTCCGCAAGGCGCTCGACATTGCGTGGCAGGAGGGCATTTACACGTGCCTCTACGTCGGCAACGAGGAGGCCGCGCACCAATCCGCGCCGCTCACGGCGAATCACAAGGCCTTGATCCTCGCGACGAAGGATCATCCCGGTCTGCTCGCATTCCATCTCTACAATCAGCTCGGCACGAAGGATTCGCCGGAGCAATACCGCGACCTCGAATCGCAGGTGCGCTGGATCAACTCGCTCACCGACAAGCCCACGAGCATCGAGGTCGTGTGGGGCCACAACAGCGTCGCCATTCCAGCCGACAAGCAGAAGCTCATGCGCGATTTGAAATCTTGGGGCCTCGACATCATCAGCACCGACTACGCGCCCATCGGCGGCTGGAGCGAGAAGCCTTACCTGCCGCGCTGGGAGCAAAAGATTTTGGAGTTGCGTCCGTTCGAGGAAAAGACCGAGGTGCTGTTGCAGGCGCACTCGCCCTTCCTCGGCGCGACCGTGCCGAGCGCGGCGCAGGTGCGGAATCAATTCTGGTGGGCGCTCGCCGGCGGCGTCCATGGGTTCTTCGTCGAGGTCGGCTATCTGCACACGCACTTCTCGATGCGCGGCCTGCTCTCGTGGGATTTCAAGCCGCTGCCCGATGACCGCTTCGACGCGGTGAAGGAAATCGCCGCCGACTCCCAACGCATGGCGGAGTTCATCACTGAAGCAAAAATCCTCACGGCCAATGAAGCCGCGGCCACGGGCATCCGTTTCACCGGCGAAAACAAGCGCCTCCACTTGCGCCTGCGCACGAAGCCTGACGGCACCGTCTTCGCGCTGCTCATCAACGAAGACCTCGCCAAGTCGGCCAGCGCGCGGCTGACGGTGGCCGGTGGAAAAACTTTCGATGTCAACGACGTCCTCGCGCCAAAATCCCGGGGCCAACTGGATGCCGCGCGCAAGATGGCTGTCACCGCGCCGCCTGGTGGCGCCGTTTGCTTGAAACTGAAACCCATCCGGCAATGAATCTCGTCCGCCTCATTGGTTTGGGCGACCTCGCGTGCAAGCAGCCGCGAGGCATTTGGTGCCGTCATTGCCGCCTGCGTTGACAGTCCCCGCCTGTCACGACAGTTTTGCCGCGTGCAACCCGAACGATCCCCCATCTCCACGTCGAATCACATACTGACCGTCACCCGCCGGGCGCTTCATGCCACCGCGGCGTTTGCGCTGCTGGCCGCCGCCGGATTCGTGTCCGGCGCTGAAAGCTGGCCCGACTTTCGCGGACCTCGCGGAGATGGTCATCTGACTTCTGGCGACGGCAAGACCCTCGGGATTCCGCTGAACTGGAGCGAGTCCAAGAACATCAAGTGGAAAACGGAAATCCCCTTGCTCGGATTGTCCTCACCCATCGTGATGGATGGCCAGGTGTGGCTGACGACCGCCACTGAAGATGGGGCCGACTACTTCGTTCTCTCGGTGGACGCGGCAACCGGCAAGGTGCTGGTCAACGAGAAGGTGTTTCATCGAGACGTCCCCGAGCCGCTCGGCAACGGTTCGAAGGACAACAGCTACGCGACACCCTCCGCCGTCGCCGAGCCGGGACGTGTCTATGTTCACTTTGGCAGTCCGGGCACGGCCTGCCTCGACATCGCCACGAAAAAGGTGATTTGGAAGCGCGATGATCTGAAGTGCCGGCATTACCGGGGCGCGTCGTCCTCGCCGGTTCTTTTTGGCGACCTGCTGATCCTGACGTTCGATGGCGCGGACCTGCAATATCACGTGGCGCTGGACAAGCGCACCGGCAAGACAGTCTGGCTCACGAACCGCTCGGTCGCGTGGAACGACGAGAACACCAACAACAAACTGGCCAAGGACGGCGACTGGCGCAAAGCGCACAGCACGCCGTTGATCGTGGACTGGAAGGGGCAGCCCCTCATGTTCAGCGCCGGAGCCAAAGCCGCCTACGGTTACGATCCCCGGACGGGCGCGGAGCTTTGGCGGGTGGAGCACGCGTCATATTCCGCCGCTCCCCGGCCGGTGTTTCGCGACGGGCATTTCTTCTTCGTCACCGGTTTCAGCGCCGGCGCGCAGATGTGGTCGGTGAAAGCCGGTGGCAAAGGCGTGGTGACCGACACCCACGCGGACTGGAAAATCGAAACTCCGATTCCCAAGTATTCCTCTCCAATCGTTGTAAACGACCTCCTTTACCTGGCCATGGACGACGCGTTCCTCGCCTGCGTCGAGGCGGACACGGGCAAGACGGTCTGGAAGGAGCGGGTCGGCGGAAGATTTCGCGCGTGTCCGATTTATGCGGATGGGCGGCTGTATTTCTTCAGCATCGAAGGCGTAACAACGGTGATCCGGCCTGGTCGCACGTTCGAAGTCCTGGCCACGAACACACTGGCGGACAACGCACCGAACGACGATTCCCGGCGCGGCCCCGGGTTCATGGGCTCGCCCGCCGTGGCTGGGAAAGCGCTGATCGTCAGGACCCGGCGTCACCTTTACCGGATTGAAGGCGAGTAGGCGCTTTCCGTTTGCGAGCTGGAGAAACGCAAATGAAGCACCAAGCTCAAGGACTAAAGCTCAAGGGAAGTTCCAACGTTCAAATCTCAACGCTCCGCCGCGCGCACACCTGGCTGGCATTGGGCTGTTGGCTCTTGGGCTTTCCCTTGAACTTTGAGTTTTGTCCTTTGACCTTCGCCGCCGCCGCGCCCACCAGCATCGAGACCACGCTCGTGGATTCCAACGCGATCCACAGCGCCACGTTTCAAAGCAACAACCAGAAGGTCGTCCGCAACCGGCGCGGCATCTTCCTGACGCACGTGCGCACACGGAACGAAAAGATGACCGCGCAACAGTGGCGGCTCTCGTGGAGCAAGGATGGCGGGAAAACTTTTCAGACGCTCTTCGAGGCCACGGACGCCACGAACCCGCCCGTGCTCGAAACGGATTCGCAGGACAACGTCTACCTCGGCCGGCCCGACTTCGTGAATCTCGACGTGCTGCTCCACCGCTTCCTCGCGGCGGAGGATTACCGGACGCCGCACCTCACGCGCGTGCCGAAGACGGCCGCCGGCAAATACTCCATGGCGCTCGACGAGCCGCGCGGCCAGGTCTGCTATTTCTCGCACAGCGGCTGGTTCATCCGCTTCGGCCTCGACGGCGCGGTGAAATCCTCCACGCTGCTGCTGAAAAAGGGCGGCACCGCCGTGCAGGAATACACGCACCTGAACCTCACGCCCGACGGCACGCTGCACGCCGCGTGGACTTCGCTGTTCGTCCCGCCGCAGGGCCACTGGACCTACTGGGGCATCCATCATTTGCAATCACCCGACGGCGGCGCGACGTGGCAAACGTTCGCCGGAAGAAAACTCACGCCGCCCATCGCCGCCGATGAAACCGGCCCGAGCGACCGCATCACGCTCGACGACGAATTCACGCCCTCGACGTGGCTCGCCAACGCGCTCACCAAGGACGGCAAGGCGCACTTCATTTACGCGGCCCGGACCGAGCCGGTGCGCCAGCACCACGTCCGCTTCGACGTGGCCACGGGCAAACGCGAGCTGGACCACGCGCCCGAATTGCGGGGCGAAACGATTTCACTGAACGTGGGCGACGGCTTCCTCGCTTCGTCCACGCGCACCAACGGCGGCCCGCTCTTCGTCATCGGCCACACGGCTAAGGCACCCTTGCGCCTCGGCTGCCTCCGCAGCGACGACAACGGCGCGACGTGGCACGACCACGCGGTGAGCGAAACTTTTCTCCAGCCCTACGCCGTCGGCGGCTGCCGCGAGATCACCCCCGAAGGTTTGATCATCGGCTCCTTCACCGAGGTCGTGAACGCCGTCCCCGGCGCGGAATCCAGGGGCCGCGTGCATTTCTTCCGCATCGCCGTGTTGCCGGATGCGCCCAAGATTCCCAAATGATGAAACTCCGTTTTGCCGTTCTGCTGTCCACGGTGTTGGCGTCGCTCGCCGCGCCTGCATTCGCCGCCGAGATCGTCGGGTCGTGGAATCTCACCGAGTTGAAGCGCGCGCCCGCGATGCACTGGCTCGCGCGGACGGGCGCGGTGCATTCGCTCCTCTACACGGGCGAAAAATTCATGGGCACCAACACGGAGGTGTTCGCGTTCTACGCGTCGCCCGTGACTCTCGGCAAAGCGAAGCCGGGCACGAAGTTTCCCGGCGTGGTGTTGATTCACGGCGGCGGCGGGACGGCGTTCGCCGAGTGGGCTTGGATTTGGGCGAAGCGCGGTTACGCGGCCATCGCGATGGATTTGTCCGGCAGCCAGCCGATCGATCCGATCTATGGCTCCAACGGCGTGCCGGTGTTGGGCCAGGCCAACAAGCCGGAGACGCGCACGCGCCTGCCGAACGGCGGGCCGAATCAGGGCGGGGCCGAAAAATTTGACAGCATCGGCGGCGACGTCTCGGATGACTGGCCGTATCACGCGGCGGCGAGCGTCATCCGCGCGCACTCGCTGTTGCGCTCGTTTCCCGAGGTGATCGCGAATCGAACGGCGGTGACGGGGATCAGTTGGGGCGGCTACACGACGTGCCTTGTGGCGTCGCTCGATGATCGCTTCAAGGCGGCGGTGCCCGTGTATGGCTGCGGCTTTCTCCACGAGGGCGAGTCGGTGCAGAAGCCGTCCATCGACAAGCTCGGCGACCGTCGCGCCGCGTGGGTGAAGGCTTACGATCCGTCGAGCCTGCTGTCGCGCTGTCGCGTGCCGATTCTTTGGGTGAACGGCACGAGCGACGTCCACTACCCGCTCGACAGCTATCAGAAAAGCTTCGACGCCGTGCCCGGCAAGAAGCAGATGCGCATCGAGGTGGAAATGCGCCACGGTCATCCGCCCGGGTGGGCGCCGCCGGAGATCGGGCTGTTCATCGATTCCTTCTGTCGCGACGGCAAGCCGCTGCCGGTGCCGGGCAAGATCACGACCAAGGGCGACGAAGTCCGGCTCGCGTTCAAGAGCGGCGTGCCCGTGAAATCCGCCACGCTGCATTACACCACCGACACGGGGCTTCGCTCCAAGCGCGAGTGGAAGAACTTTCCCGCGCAAATCGGCAAGGGCGTCGTCACCGCACCGAAACCATCCGCCGACGCGAACACGTGGTTCATCGCGTTGACCGACGAGCGTGGTGCGATGGTCACGAGCACCGTGCAATTTCAGCCGTGAAGCCGCTCGTCATTCTCCTCATCGGCCTGCTCGCGCAGGTGTCAGCCCACGCTGCGGAACATCAGCTCAAGCCCGGTGATTCGCCGCAGGCGGTGCTCGACCAGGCCGCGCCGGGAGATCGGTTGGTCTTCCTGCCCGGTCTTCATCAGCACCGGCTCGGCAAGCATCAGTCGCTGCTGTATGTCGATAAATCGGTGGAGATCGAACTGCGCGCGGGTGCCACTTTGAAGCTCGCCGATGGGGAGACCACCTCGGAAAAAACTCCCGAGATCACCACCGACCACGGGGCGCCGAAGAAGCTCGACGACCTCAGCGTGGGCGGCGACTACGATCTCTCCCTCGCGGACAAAACCCATTCCAACGAAGTTTCTCCCGGCATCACCATCTACACCATCGTCATCGACGTCGAGGGCAAGGGCGGCGCGCCGGACACCTTCGCGTGGGGCGTGGGGAAAATTTTCAACAAGCGCGTGCAGGGCGTCCCGATCACCGGCGACTGGCAGGAGTTGATCGCCGGCGTGAAGATTCGTTTTGAAAATCGCTCCGGTCACAACAAGGGCAGCCTTTGGTTCATCTCCTACGACGGCCGCGAATCCTACGGCATCCGCATCGGGCACGGATTGCAGCCCGGTTACATCGAGAACGTCCGCATCTTCGGCAAGGGCACCATCGACCTCAACGCCACGCACAACGTCCAGCCCAGCGGCCTCGTGAAGGACATCAGCGCCTGCATCCTGGTGCACGGCCGCGTGCGCCACGTCACCATCGAGGACATCACCCTGACCGACACCATGCGCTCCGTGATGCTCTACGGCGAGCACACCGGGAAATTCCTCGCGGGCGGCGGCGTTACGCCCGGCGAGTCGTTCGACGCGGAGCACATCGACATCTTCCGAACGCGGACCCTCAATCCCAACGGCAGCGGTTATCTGCTCGGCCATCCGTCGCATCGCGGCCACTTGCGCCACGTCCGCTGCAACTACAACTACATGGAAACGGCGACGACCGCCATCGAGCCGAATTTCCAGCTCGACGGTTACGAAGTCATCGGCAACGTCATCAAGAGCGGCGGCCAGGCGATTCACTGCTGGCGGATGTCGGCCAACGGACTGGTCGCCGACAATCTCCGCATTCACGACAACACCGGGCTGCCCGTGGTGGTGGCCAACGCGCCGGGCGGCTGGAAGCCGCCGGTGAACGTGGTGCAGAAGAACAATCGGAATCATCTGAGTGACCGGGCGAAAGAGCCGCCCGCGCCACTTGAATCTTGGAAAACCAATCGGAAGAATACGCCATGAAATACAACGTCCCCGCCCTCCTCGCCCTCGCTTCGCTGGCGACGACCCTCGCCCAAGCCGCGCCGCTGGTCTTTGAAGGCACCCAAGGCCCGGGCGCGGGCAAACACATCGTCTTTCTCGCGGGCGATCACGAGTATCGCTCGGAGGAAACTTTGCCGGCGCTCGCGCGCATTCTCGCGAAGCATCACGGTTTCAAATGCACCGTGCTGTTCGACATCGACAAGGATGGCAACATCGCCGCGGGCGAGCCGCAGAACATCCCGGGCATGGAGGCGCTCGACAGCGCCGATCTCGCGGTCGTGTTCCTCCGCTTCCAGAGTTTGCCCAAGGAGCAGATGGAGCATCTCGACGCTTACCTCAATCGCGGCGGCCCCGTGGTCGGCCTGCGCACGGCGACGCACGCGTTCAAGATAAAGGCGAGCGATCCGTTTTCGAAATACTCCTTCGACCACAAGGGCGCGGGCTACGAACTCGGCTTCGGCCACCAGGTGCTCGGGCAAACGTGGGTGGGTCACTACGGCAAGAACCATTCGCAGAGCACGCGCATCACGATCATCGAGGGCAAGCAGTCGAATCCGATTCTGCGCGGCGTGAAAGACATCTGGGTGCAGGCGGGCGCCTACGTCGGCAAACCGGTGGATGGCGAAATCCTCACGATGGCGCAGCCGCTCAACGGCATGACGCCCGATTCACCCGCCGACGTCACGAAGCCGCCGATGCCCTCCGAGTGGACGCGCACTTACAAGTCTGCTTCGGGCAAAACCGGTCGCGTGTTCACCAGCCTCTACGGCACGCCCGAGGACATCACGAACGAAGGTTATCGTCGGCTCGTCGTGAACGGCTGCCTCTGGGCGCTCGGCCTCGAAGCCGCGATTAAGCCCGACCTCAACATCGCGTTCGTCGGCCCGTTCAAGCCGAACACATTCGGCGGCGGCGGCTACGCGCGCGGCATCAAGCCGGAAATGTATGCGGGCTTCGAGAGTCCCATCCCCGCGAACAACGACGTGAAGAAGCCGGACGCGAAGACCGAAAAGAAGGACGGAAAAAAGAACACGAACAAGAAAGGCAGAGCCGCCAAGGAAGAAGAGAAGCAGCCGACGATCGCGCCATCAGTCGCCTCGGCAGCCGCAGCGTCGTTGGCCAGCGGCAAGCCGGCGCGCTTCGTCCGCATCGAGTTGCCGGGCGACAAGCGCATCCTCACGCTCGCGGAAGTGGAAGTGTTCAGCGGCGGCAAAAACATCGCGCCCGGCGGCAAGGCGACGCAGTCGAGCACGAATGGCGAAGGCGTCGCGGCGAAGGCGATTGACGGCAACAAGAGCCCCGACTGGGGCAAACACGGGCAGACGCACACGTCGAATGCCGGCACGACGAATCCGTGGTGGGAGCTCGATCTCGGGCGCGCGGTGGACATCGAGAAGATCGGCATCTGGAACCGCCAGGCATTTGAAAGCCGCCTCGATGGTTTCACGCTCACGCTGCTCGATGCGGATCGCCGGGAGGTTTTTCGCGCGGCGGGCGTCGCCGCGCCGCTGGCGATCGAGATCGAGGTGAAGAACAAGGGCGCGCTCGCGTATCTCAACTACGACGGCAAGCCGGGCCAGCCTGCCGCGAAAGGCGTGAGGACGGCGAAGGCCGACGGCAAAAAGAAGGACAACAAGAGGGCCGCGGCGCCGGCGGCGAACGAGCCCGCGCTGGCCGCCGTGCCCGCCGACTATCGCGACCCGCTGCCGTTCGCATTTCGCAAAGGCGACGTCGTCGCCATCCTCGGCAACGGCCTGCCGGACCGGATGCAGCACGACGGCTGGATGGAGACGCTGCTCCAGAGTGCGCTGCCCGAGCAGCAGGTGCGCTTCCGCAACCTGAGCACGAGCGGCGACCGGCCGGGCAGTTACCCGCGCAGTGGCGGGCAGATTTCCATGACCGCGTATCTCCAGCACGTGAAGGCGGACGTCGTGTTCGGATTTTTCGGCTACAACGAGTCGTTCGACGGCAAGCCCGACGACTACAAGAAGCAGCTCCTCGACTTTGTGAAACGGACGCGCGGCACGAAGGCGAACGGCAAGACGTTTCCGCGCATCGTGCTCTTCAGCCCCATCGCGCACGAGGACACGCGCAACCCGAACGTGCCCGACGGCAAGGCGCACAACGTGCAGCTCGAAGCCTATACGAAAGCCACCGAGGCCGCGGCGAAGGAGGCGGGCGTCGCGTTCGTGGACCTGTTTCATCCGTCGCTGGAGCTGTTCAAGAACTCGAAGACGCGGCTCACGATCAATGGCGTGCATCTTTCCGACGACGGCAACCGCCAGCTCGCCGAGGTGATTGCGAAGGCGCTGCTGGGCCGGCCGGTCAGCTCCTCGGCTTCGTTGGACCCGCTGCGCGAGGCGGTGATGGACAAGGATCTGCACTGGTGGAACCGCTACCACGCCTCGGACGGCAACGACGTGTGGGGCAGCCGCTCGACGCTGAAATTTGTGAACGACCAGAGCAACGCCGAGGTGCTCCAGCACGAGCTCGTGATGCTCGACGTGATGACCGCGAACCGCGACGAGCGCGTGTGGGCGCGCGCAGCCGGCAAGGACAAGAAAGTGGACGACCGCAACGTGCCGAAGCCCGTGCCGGTCATTTCAAATGTCGGCGGCGGCAGCAAGAGCTCGAACGCGATGAAGGAAGGCCGGCTCAATTACATCAGCGGCGAGGAGGGCATCAAGCACATGGGCGTCGCGAAGGGATTCAAGGTGAACCTGTTCGCCGACGAGCAGCGTTTCCCGCAGCTCGTGAATCCCGTGCAGTTGCAGGTGGACGCGAAGGGCCGCCTGTGGGCCGCGGTGTGGCCGACGTATCCGAAGTGGGAGCCGCTCAAGAAAATGAACGACGCGCTGTTGATCTTCCACGACGACAACGGCGACGGTCGCGCGGATCGCGTCACGGAATTTGCGAAGGTGCAGAACCCGCTCGGCTTTGAATTCTGGAATGGCGGCGTGATCGTCACGTGCCAGTCGGAGCTGCTGTTTCTGAAAGACACGAAGGGCGACGGCGTGGCCGATGTGCGCATCGTGCTGCTGCAAGGTCTCGATTCCTCCGACACGCACCACGGCGCGAACAACCTCATCTACGGCCCCGACGGCGGCATCTACTGGCAGAGCGGCGTCTTCATGCAGCATAACCACGAGCATCCTTGGGGCCCGTCGTTGCAGGCGTCGGCGAGCGCGATGTATCGCTTCGACCCGCGGCGTTTCACCATCTCGATGCACGCGCCCAACTCGCCCAACCCGCACGGCATTTCCTTCGACCATTGGGGCTACCATTACGCCACGGACGGCACCGGCGGCCGGGCGTATCAGGTGCGGCCCAGCGGCAATGCGTTCAAGATGACGGAGCTGTTGAAGAAGGAAGTCCGTCCCGTGACCGCGAGCGAAATCGTCTCCAGCCAGCACTTCCCCGAGGCGATGCAGGGAGATTTTCTGATCTGCAATGTCATCGGTTTTCTCGGCATCAAGCACTACCGCCTCGCGCGCAACCCCGAGACCGGCGCGGTCTGGGGCGAGCCGGCAGGCGACGAACTCACCGTCACCGTCATCAACGCCGACGGCACCAAGACCGCGGACAAATCGCGCGGCCTGCTCATGAGCGGCGACAAAAACTTTCGCCCCAGCGACGCGATCTTCGGAGCCGACGGCGCGCTCTACGTCGCCGACTGGCACAACGCCATCATCGGCCACATGCAGCACAACGTGCGCGATCCGAATCGCGACCACGAGCATGGCCGCATCTACCGCGTGACCGCCGAGGGCCGGCCGTTGCAGAAGCCCGTGGCCATTGCCGGCCAGCCCATTCCCGCGCTGCTCGAAAACCTGAAGCACCCGACCGACGGCGTGCGGCACCGCACGCGCATCGAACTCAGCGGACGCGAAACGAAGGAAGTCATCGCGGCGACGCAGACGTGGATGAAGCAGTTTGATCCGAACAAAAAAGAGGACGCGCATCCCCTGCTCGAAGCGCTGTGGTTGCACCAGCAGCACAACGTGCGGAACACCGCGTTGCTCGCCCAGTTGCTGAAGTCGCCCGAGCCGCACGCGCGCATCGCCGCGAAGACCGTGGAGCATTTGTGGTTCAACGTGGAAGCGTCCCAGCGCGGCGGCGTCATCACCGAGGCGCTGGATGTTGCGGCGAAGAAATCCGGCATCCTTTCCGACACGCCCGAGTTGACCACCATCCGCATCGCCACCGTGCCCGAGCGGATGATGTATGACGTGAAGCAACTCGCCGTGAAGCCAGGCAAAAAGGTCAAGCTCACCTTCGCCAACCAGGATTTCATGCCGCACAACATCCTGCTGGTGAAGCCCGGCAAAGCCGACGAGATCGGCCTGCAGGCGATGGCGCTCGGCGCCCAGGGCTTCGAAGTCGGCTTCGTGCCCAAGAGTCCCGACATCCTCTGGTCCAGCAAGTTGATTGATCATGGCCAGGAGCAAGTCATCGAGTTCACCGCGCCGCAGACCGAGGGAGCCTATCCGTATCTCTGCTCCTTTCCCGGCCACCACCTCATCATGCGCGGCGTGCTGATCGTCGCGGACAACCTCAAGGAGTTCCTCGCCAAAAATCCCGAGCCGGTGGCCAAGGTCACCGAATGGAAAATCACCGACCTCGCCGCCGACTTGAAACGCGTGGGCCAGCACCGGAGTTTTGCGCGCGGCCAGCAACTCTTCACCTCGCTCGCCTGCGCCCAGTGCCATCAGTTGGGCAAGGAAGGAACCGCCTTCGGCCCGAACCTCGGCGACGTGGTGAAGAAGTATCAGGGTGACGCCGGGGCGGTGTTGCAGGAAATCCTCGAACCCTCGAAGAGCATCGAGGAAAAATATCGCAACGTGACGCTGGAGATCGGCGACGAAAACTCGCTCACCGGCATCATCCTCGCGGAGGATCAGTCAACGGTGACGATTCAGACCGGACCGACCCCGGCGCAGATTCAGAAGGTCGCCAAGAGCGCGATCAAGTCCCGCCGACCGTCGCCACTCTCCGTCATGCCGGCCGGCCTGATGAACGCGTTGGACCAGGAGCAGATCCTCGACCTCCTCGCATATCTGCTCGCCGGCGGCAGCGCCGACCACGCCGCCTTCAAGCACGCGCACTGAGGCCGAACCGCAGACCACCATGCTCCGATTCATTCTCGCCTTGTTCTTCGTCGCGCTGCCTTTCGCCCTGCGGGCCGACGACGCGGCGTGGCTTCAACAAAAAGGCACGCTCATTTTCCACGACGCCTTCGAGCGCGAGGAGACAGGCAATCTCGCCAAGGCCATCGTCGCCGACGAAAGCGGGCCGACGGATCGCATCACGCTCGATGATGAGTTCGAGCCGTCCACCTGGCTCTCCTCGATGCTGATCAAGGAAGGCAAGGCGCACTTCCTCTATTTCGCCCACACGAAACCGCCGCGCCAGCATCACGTCCGCTACGACATCGCCACGGGCAAACGTGAGGGCGATCACCGTGACACCAGTTTGAAAGGCGGGACGCTCGCGCTGACCGGTCTCGACGGCTTCTTCGTGACGAAGGCAAGCCAGCCCGGCAGCCCGCTCTACTGCATCGCGCGCGACGTGCGCGGCGATCGCATCGTGTGCCTCATCAGCCGCGACAACGACACGACGTGGCACGACCACGCGGTGAGCAGCAAGTTCCACCAACCCTACGCCATCGGTGGCTGCCGCGAGATCACACCGGATGGCTTCGTCATCGGCTCCTTCACCGAACTCGAAGGCACCGAGACCAAGAAGATGCGCGGCGGGAAAGTTTGGTTCTTCAAGGTCAACGCGGAGTAGCGCGCACCATGAAATTCGCACTCATCCTCCTCTTGCTCGCAGTCGCGGCGCACGCCGCCGAACCGCTCCTTATCGAGACCACGCTCGTGGATGGCGAGGTGATCGGCTTTGGCACTTTCCAAAGCCACAATCAAAAAGTGGTGCGGAACCGGCGCGGCATTTTCATGACGCACCTCCGCTCGCGGAACGAGAAATACACGGCGCAGCAATGGCGGCTGTCGCGCAGCGAAGATGGCGGACGGACTTTCCGCACGATCTACGAGGCGACTGATGCGACGAATCCACCCGTGCTCGAAACCGATGCGGCGGACAACATCTACCTCGGCCGGCCTGATTTTGTGAGCCTCGAGGTGCTCGTCTATCGCTTCCTCGCGGCGGAGGATTATCGCGAGCCGCACATCACGCGCATCGCGAAGGGCGCGGCCGGCAAGTATTCGATGGCGCTCGATGAGGCGCGCAAGGAGGTCTGCTATTTCTCGCACAGCGGCACTTTCCATCGCGTGGGCTTCGACGGCGCGGAGCGATCATCGGTGACGCTGCTGAAGCGCGGACTCAACGCGGTGCAGCAATACCCGCAGCTTCAATTCGCGCCCGATGGCACGCTGCACGCCGCGTGGACGACGGAGAAGATCGGCGCTTACCTCTACTGGGACATTCACTACATGCAGTCGCCCGACGGCGGCGGGGCATGGCGCACGATGGGCGGCGCGCCGATCACCGCGCCCGTCGTCGCCGACGACGGCGGCCCGACGGATCGCATCACGCTCGATGATGAGTTCGAAGTGCACACCTGGCTGTCGAGCTTCTTCATCAAGGACGGCAAGGCGCATTTTCTTTACCTCGCGCAGAGCACTCCGCAGAAACAGCATTACGTCCGCTACGATCTCAGGACCGCGCGGCGCGAGCTCGACATCCAGCCGGAGTTCAAAGGTCGGACACTTTCGATGCGCGGTCTGGATGGCTTCTTCGCTTCACGCGCAGGCGATCCGAAGTCCACGCTCTACTGCATCGGCCAGGACGCGGGAAAGCCACGCCTGGTCTGCCTTGCCAGCGATGACAACGGCGCAACGTGGCGCGACCACGCCGTGAGCGAGACGTTCACGCGGCCCTACGCCATCGGCGGCTGCCGCGAGGTCACACCCGATGGTTGGATCATCGGCTCCTTCACCGAAAAGACGGACACGAAGAGCACCAACGCCCCGGAAGGCCGCGTCTATTTTTTCCGCATTGCCACGCAGCCAACCGCATCCAAAGCTGGCGCCGCGAAATCCGAAAAACCATGAACGCTCCGAAACCATCCTTCACCCGTCGCAACTTTCTCAGCGCCGCCGCGCTCGGGGCCGTTGCTGCGCCGCGACTCGCCTCCGGCGCGGACAAGCAGGCGACCATCTCATCCGACGGGAAAAATTTCCACGAGCCGGCGATGACGTTGCCGCTCGTGAGCGATGCCGATGTCATCGTGTGCGGGGCGGGACCGGCGGGAGTTTCCGCGGCCATCACGGCGGCGCGCGCGGGCGCGAAGGTGCGGCTCTTTGAATGGCGCGGCTGCCTCGGCGGCGTGTGGACGGCGGGCCTGCTCGGCTACCTGCTCGATTTCGACAAGCCCGGCTTCGCGCGCGAACTCCTGCTCAAGCTCGACGAGCGCGGCGTGCGGCGCGGCACGAGCAAGAAGAGCGTTTGCTATGAGCCGGAGGGCATGAAGCTGTTGCTGGAGGAATTATGCGTCGAGGCCGGCGTGAAGTTTCAGTTTCACACGCGCGTCGCCGCCGCGTATCGCGATGGCCGCCGGCTTTCCACCATCGTCACCGAGTCCAAGTCCGGCCGGCAGGCGTGGCGCGCGCCGGTGTTCGTGGACACGACCGGCGACGGCGACCTCGGCGCGCTCGCGGGCTGCGCGTGGGAAATCGGCGAGGCGAAGGATTGCCCGTGCCAGCCCATGTCGCTCAACGCACTGCTTGTGGTGAAGGACGCCGCGGCGTTGGCGGCCTTCATCCACAAATCCGACCCGAGCGCGGCGGACAACATCGCGAAGGACGCCTTCCTCGGCGAGATCAGGCGCGCGGGACATTTTCCATCCTACAGCAAGCCCACGCTCTGGCAGGTGCGCGACAATTTGATGCTCGTGATGATGAACCACGAGTTCGGCATCAAGCCCTACGACGCCGCGCAAGTCACCGAGGCCACGGTGCGCGCGCGCGCCGAGATGAACCGCATCACCAACAGCCTGCGCAAACTCGGCGGCCCGTGGGACGGCGTGCAAATCGCCGCGACCGCCGAGCAAATCGGCGTCCGCGACGGCCGCCGCATCGCGGGCCGCTACACGGTGAGCAAGGAGGACGCGACCACCGGCGCGCGGCACGCGGACGCAGTGGTGCGGCCGACGTTCTCGATTGATGTCCACGCCACGAGCGCGGAGCACAACCAGACCACGGCCATCGAGAAGCACGGCCTGAAGGTGAAGCCCTACGACATTCCGTTGCGCGCGCTCATCGCGAAGGATGTGGACGGCCTGATGATGGCGGGCCGTTGCATCAGCGGCGATTTCATCGCGCACTCCAGCTATCGCGTCACCGGCAACGCCACCGCGATGGGCGAAGCCGCGGGAGTCGTCTCCGCGCTCGCCGCGAAGAGCCGCCGCCTGCCGCACGAAGTTGAGTGGAGCGAAGGAATGGCGGTGCTGAAAAAGCTCGGGCAACGCGTCTGAACTGGGTCACGCGCGCGAACTCTCCGCATGAAGACCACCGCCGTCGCTTTGCCCCTGCTGCTCGCGCTCGCTGCGGCCGTGCGCGCGGACGAGCCGCTGCCGCAAATGCTCATGCCCGGCTTCATCGTGCGCGAGCTGCCGGTGAAACTCACGAGCATCAACAACGTCGAGTATGCGCCGGATGGGCGGCTCTTTGCTGGCGGCTACGATGGGTGCTTCCACCTGCTGCGCGACACCGACGGCGATGGGTTGGAGGACAAGGTGGACACGTTCTGGTCGGAGACGAGTGCGAACTACTCGCTCGGCATGGTCGTGAAGGACGGCGACCCGCACGCGCTGCTCGGCGGCGAGATCGTGCGCTTCCGCGACACCGACGGCGATGGCGTGCCCGACAAACGCGAGACGGTGGTGAAGGGTTTCGTTGATCCGGCCATCGAGGCCGATCCGCTGCTCCATCATCGCCGCGTGGACACGTCGCTCGCGCTCGCCGTTGGCCCGGACGGCGCGTGGTATGTGACGATGGGCAACGCCGCCCACGACAATGCCTACGTCCATGACAAGCAGGGCGTCGCGCACTACACGACCGCACGCCGGCACGGCTGCCTGCTGCGGCTCACGCCCGATGGCAAGGTCGGGCAAGTTGCCTCCGGCCTGCGCTACATCATGTCGCTGCAATGGAACCGCAACGGCGACCTGTTCGGAACCGATCAAGAGGGAGCAACGTGGTCACCCAATGGCAATCCATTCGATGAGTTGTTGCACCTCCAGTCGGGCCGCCACTACGGCTTCCCGCCGCGTCATCCCAAGTGGCTGCCGGACGTGGTGGATGAACCGAGCGTGTGGGATTACGCGCCGCAACATCAGAGCACGTGCGGCTTCCGCTTCAACACTCCGGCGTCCGGACGCGGACGGTTCGGCCCGGCATTCTGGGAGGATGACGCGCTCGTCACGGGCGAATCGCGCGGCAAGCTTTGGCGCACGACACTGGCGAAAACCGCCGCCGGCTACGTCGCGCAGAACCAACTCATCGCGGACATCGGGATGCTCGCCGTGGACTGCGCGATTTCTCCGCAAGGTGATCTGGTGATCTGCTGCCACAGCGGCCGGCCGGATTGGGGCAACGGCCCGAATGGCGCGGGCCGCATTTTCAAAATCAGCTATCGCGATTCCGCCGCGCCCCAGCCCGTGCTCACGTGGCCTGCCAGTCCGACCGAGACGGTCATCGCCTTTGACCGCAAGCTGGACGCAAACGCGGCGAAGAATCTTGTGGCGCGCACGAAGATTGAGTTCGGTCGCTACGTCTCGGCGGCGGATCAGTTGGAAAAAATGCGCCCCGGCTACGCCGTCGTTCAGATGCAGCAACGCCAGCCGCGTCACGCGTTGGCGGTGAAGTCAGCCCGCGTCGGCAGCGATGGCCGCAGCCTCGTGCTTGAAACTGCGCCACGCTCCCAGACTTATAGCTACGCCATCGCCATCGTCGCTGAGCCGAACGCGAAACAGCCCGCGCTGGACCTCGCGCACGATCTAAGCGGCCTCGTCACCGAGTGGCGCGGCAAGTCGGGTGCGAAGTGGAACGGCTGGCTGCCACACCCGGACTTCGCGGCGGCGAAGCAATTCACCCGCACGAGCGGGGCACATGACGAGCTTTGGAAAAATCTTCGCGACGACGGCACGCTGATGCTGCGCGGGCAGTTGGACCTCTTCAACATGCTCCAGCCCGCGACGCAACCCGGCTCGCAGCTCGATTACGTTCCCAAGTCCGAAACGGTGACGCTCGTCTTCAAATGCGACGCAGCGCTCAAGCTCACGGCGTCGGGCGCAAAGGTCGAGCGCGTGAGCGAGCGCGAGTCGCGTCTCACCGTAGCCGACGTGAAAGAAAACGAGTGGCCCGCCTTCACGCTGGCGCTCACCACGCCCGCCCGATCGCTCGAAGTTTCCTATTTCACCGACCGCGATGCGCGCCCGCGCGCGCCGGGCACGCGGCGTTTTCTCCTGCCGTTTGCCAAGCCGGGCACGCAGGACAATCTGGAGCGGAAGATTCCCGAGATCACCGGCGGCGATTGGGAGCGCGGGCATGAAATTTTTCGGGGCAAGGCGGCCTGCATCACTTGCCACACGTTGCGCGGCGAAGGCTTCGTCGTCGGACCTGATTTGAACAATCTCGTCCATCGCGACTACGCGAGCGTGCTGCGCGACATTGTCGAGCCAAGCGCCGCGATCAATCCCGACGCCGTCGGCTACACGGTCACGCTCAAGCAAGGCGAGCCGGTCACCGGCACGCGCGTGGGCGAGAACGAGGACACCCTGAGCATCGCGCAGGCCGGCGGCAAAACCGCCAGGCTCAAGAAAACGGACATCGTGAAGGTCGAGCCGATGACGCTCTCGCTCATGCCCGAGGGAATTGACAAGGCGCTCACGCCGGCGGAGCTGCGCGACCTGATGACTTACCTGCTGACGGAGAAGACCGCGCAGGCGGCGAAGAAGTGACCGCGCGTCGAAGCGGCATCAATTTGAAATCGCCAATCAACGCGACGACGACTATGTTTCGCCCAGCCATCACCTCAACCACCGCATCACCGCCATGAACACCAATCGCCGTCAGTTCCTCCACACGCTCGGACTCAGCGCCGCCTTTTTCACTGCGCCGGGAGCCTTTGCTGCCGCGCTCACGCCAACGCCGAAGGTCGGCTTCGGGCCGTTCTACCCCGATCATCTGCCGCTCGATACGGACAATGATCTCATCACCATCAACGACGCGCTCACGCCCGCCGTCGGCGAGATCAGCTACGTCAGCGGCCGCGTGCTCGGGCCGGACGGCGGGCCGCTTCGCAACGCGATCGTGGAAATCTGGGAGGCGGACCACAACGGCATCTACATCCACAGCCGGAGCGGCGGCGACAAATCGAAGGCGGACAAAAATTTCCAGGGCTACGGCCGCTTCCTCACCGGCGAGTCGGGCGAATATCTTTTCCGCACCATCAAGCCCGTGGCCTACACCGGCCGCTGCCCGCACATTCACTACGCCGTGAAGGTCAAAGGTCACGACAAGTGGACCACCGAACTGCACCTCAAGGACCACCCGCTCAACGCCAACGACAACGTGACGCGCGGCGTGAAAAATGCGCAGGCGCTCGAAGTTGAGTTCAAGCCAATCGCCGGAGCGAAGGCGGGCGAACTCGCGGCGAAGTTTGATCTCGTGATGGGCTTCACGCCGACGGTGTGAAGGGCGCGTCATCCGTCCGTCGATAGCCCTGCCTTTTCTCAATGAAAACCACCGCGCTCGCCCTTGCCCTCAGTCTCACGTTCCTTGCGCCAGCGCTTGCGCAGTCGAAGAAGCCCAATCGCAAATCCGCTGCGGAACAGGAAGCAGCGGCGGAGATCGCCGGGCTGAAGCCGCTGGGCGAGGCGCACGTTTACAAAAGAGTTGGTGAGCGAAATCTGCATCTCTACGTCATCAAGCCCGAGGGCTGGAAAGCCGACGACAAGCGTCCCGCCATCGTCTTCTACCACGGCGGCGGCTGGATGATCGGCAAGGGCGCGCCAACGCAGTTCAATTATCAGGGCAAGTATCTTGCGGCGCGCGGCATGGTGAGCATCCAGGTCGAATACCGGCTGATCGCCGACAATCGCAAGGAGGCGCCGCTCGATGCGTGCCGCGACGCGAAGTCCGCGATGCGCTGGGTGCGCAGTCACGCCGGTGAGTTGGGCATTGCCCCGGAGCGAATCGCCGCGGGCGGTGGTTCAGCCGGCGGACATCTCGCGGCATTCGTCGGCATGGTCGAGGGCACCGACGATCCGCAGGACGACCTGAAAATTTCCTGCCGCCCGAATGCAATGGTTCTCTACAACCCCGCGTTGCTTCACGAGGCACAGGCATCCGACGAAGGTTCCGGCGCGAAGAAGCCGAAGGCCTCAGCCGAGCTCGTGGCGGCTTACTCGAAGATCTCTCCTTTCATCAGCGTGAGCGCCGGTGATCCGCCTGGAATCATTCTCGTGGGCGATCAGGACGCGATCCTGCCGGTGCCCGTGGTGAAGAAGTTTCAGGAGAAATGCCGCGCCGCCGGCACGCGGATGGACTCGGTCATCTATCCGGGCGAAGGCCACAGTTTCTTCGGACTGCGCCGCTCGTTCGACCGCTTTTACGACACGACCATTGAGATGGACAAATTCCTCGGCTCGCTCGGCTGGCTCAGCGGTGCGCCCACGCTGACGAAGGAGGACGTGAAAGCCTATGGCGCCGACGCCGTCCAAATCTCGACGAAAAAGAAAACGCAGTAGAAAATAATTCGCGTTTAGCCAGACCATGAACCCGCTGTTCGATCACCAGGCCTTCCTCACGCGCCGGCAATTCTTCGGCCGCAGCGCCATGGGCCTCGGCACCGCGGCGCTGGCCTCGTTGCTGAATCGCGAGGCGTTCGGCGCAGCCGCCCCAACTCAAAACTCAAAACTCAAAACTCAAAACTTCTCCAGCGGCTTGCCCGACCTCCCGCACTTCGCCCCGAAGGCCAAGCGCGTCATCTACCTCTTCCAAAACGGCGCGCCGTCGCACGTGGACTTGTTCGACTACAAGCCCAAGCTCAAGGAGTGGCACGGCAAACAGATTCCCGACGAGGTCGTGGGCGGACGGCGCTTCAGCACGATGACCGGCAGCCAGACCGCGCGCCCGGTGCTCGGCGAGATCACGAACTTCAAGCAGCACGGCCGGAGCGGCGCGTGGGTGAGCGATTTCCTCCCGCGCACCGCGGCCATCGCCGACGACCTGTGCTTCATCAAGTCCATGCACACCGAGGCCGTGAACCACGCGCCCGGCATCACGTTTTTCCTCACCGGCTCCGAGATGGCCGGCCGCCCGAGCATGGGCGCGTGGCTCACCTACGGCCTTGGCACTGACACGCAGGAGCTGCCGTCGTTCGTCGTGATGACCTCGCGCGACAAGGAGGCGAGCTGCGGCCAGATTTTCTACGACTTCTACTGGGGCAGCGGATTTCTGCCGTCGAAATTTCAGGGCGTGAAATTCCGCGGCAGCGGCGACCCGGTGCTTTACCTCTCGAACCCCGACGGCATGAGCCGCGAAGTGCGCCGGGGCATCCTCGACGACCTCGCGCGGTTGAACGAGCTGAAGCTGCGCGAATTCGGCGACCCGGAAATCGCCACGCGCATCGCGCAATACGAGATGGCCTACAAGATGCAGGCCAGCGTGCCCGAACTCACCGACCTCTCGAAGGAACCGCAGTCCACCCTCGACGCCTACGGCCCCGACGTGCGGCGGCAGGGCAGCTACGCCTACAACTGCCTCATGGCCCGCCGGCTCGCCGAGCGCGGCGTGAAGTTCATCCAGCTCATGCACGCCGGCTGGGACCAGCATCGCAACCTCAACACCCAGCTCAAAATCCAGTGCACCGACGTGGACGCCCCGAGCGCCGCGCTGGTGCAGGACCTCAAGCAACGCGGCCTGCTCGACGACACGCTCGTCATCTGGGGTGGCGAGTTTGGGCGCACGCCGTTTCTGCAGGGCAAGATCGAGGAGACCAAGCAATGGGGCCGCGACCATCATCCCTACGCGTTCACGCTCTGGATGGCGGGCGGCGGCGTGAAGCCCGGTTTGAGCTACGGCGCGAGCGACGAATTCGGCTTCAACGCCATCGAGAACAAAGTCCACGTCCACGATTTCCAGGCCACGGTGCTGCACCTCCTCGGCATTGACCACGAACGCCTCACCTACAAATTCCAGGGCCGCCACTACCGGCTGACCGACGTGCATGGAAATGTGGTGAAGCCGCTTCTGGCGTAGCCGGGGCCGCACTCGCAGCGTCTCACAAGCATATTGTGATTGTGATACTCTCGCTGAAACCCTTTCTCCGTTCCTTCACGCTGGTCTCTCACGCGATTCCGTTTTCCTGCGCGCTCGCCCATTCGGGGGATGCCGCACCGTGCGCAGCCCGTCGCAGTAATAGTTTTGCATGAAAAGGATACTTTGCGCGGCGCTCGGAATTGCGGTGCTCGTCATTGCCCTGCCCTTTTCGGCGTGCGCCGAGCCATGGAAAAAATTTCTCGGCGCGGATGTCGGTAACGGCAATGCCGTGGACGTGTGGCGCGAGACGAGCCGTGGCCTGTTCCCGATGGTGACGGGCAACGCGACGAACTGGAACACCATCGTGCCGGCCGACCTCGACGCGATGCTCGCCAGCAACGACTGGATTTGCGTGCAGGACGGCTACAACTACCGGTCGCAGGCGGACGTGAATTATTTCTTTGACGCCATCCGCGCCGACCACGGCGCGCTCTGGCGCAGCAACGTCACGCAGCTCGCACAGGCCATGGTCGCGGGCCACCTCCGCAACACCGCCTCCGGCCACACGGCGCATTGGGAACTGGGCAACGAGATTTATTCCACCAACGCCGCCGGCACGATTGGCGCGTGGGTCGCGGCGGGCGGCCTGCCTTATCCGCATCCAGCGTCGCCCTACAATGACAACCCGACGCACCTCGGCAAGTTCAACGACCGGGGCATCCTCGGCTACCAGATTGAATATCAGATGGCGCTCGCGCTCGAAGCGTTGAACGGCGTTAACGCCACCAGCGCCGCGCCCTACAAAATCAAAATCCTCGCGCCCGCCGCAACGGTGAGCAGCGTCAACGGCGGCTGGCTCGATGCGTTGTTGAGCTACCGCATCGTCGGTTACGAAATCGAGACCAATGCCGGAGGTGTGTTCACCAATTTCGCCAGGCCGCTCGCGTCGAGCCTCGCGGGCCAGGTGATGAGCAACCTCGTGGACATTGTGAACGTGCATTACATCGCCGGGCCTTACGGCACGACCATCGCCACGGCGGTGGACAAGTGGGTGACGCCCGGCTCGCACATCCAGGGCGTGTGGCACACCGAGGAGGGCGGCATCAAGGCCGCCACCGACGGGCGCGGCGGCACGGCGGCGCTCTCGCTGCTCTCTCGCGCGACGGACGTGTGGTTCAGTCGCGGCCTCACGCCGGCCGGCGGGCGCGCGTGCCTCTACGCGCCCAGTTCCGGCCCGTCCGGCACGCGGGGGACCGACGCTTTGCAATGGCTGCACGGTTTTGTCCCCTCGGACACGACCACGCTCTCGCGCCAGCCGGGGCTGCTGACCAACGCCGCGCTCGCGCTGGAAAGTTACACGCTCGAATCTGCGGACCAGACGCGGCGGGTGCTGCTCGTGCTGCCCGCGTTGAACACGACCAATACGTTCACCAACCTCACGATGCTCGCGGGCGGCTGGATCTGGACGAACGTCACCGGCGTCGCGCGGCTGTGGGGAACGAACGCGCCCGCGACAAACACCGTGAGCGTCGCGCGGGCGAGCAACGGCGCGAGTTACACGCTCACGTTCCCGGCGGCGACGTTCACGGGCGTCAACGACAATGTGCTGGCGATTCTGCTCACGGGTTCGGGATTGGCGCCGATCACCCCACCCACCAACTTGACCGCCGCCGCGATCTCCACGAGCCAGATCGGGCTCACGTGGCAGGACGCGTCGGACGACGAGACGGGCTTTGAACTCCAACGTTCCAGCAACGGCGTGACCTTCGGCGCGACGAATATTCTCGCCGCGGGCGTCACCAACTTCACCGATACCGCGCTCACCGCCGCGACACTCTACACCTATCGCGTGCGCGCTCTCAATACGTTGACCAACTCCGCTTGGGCAGCGCCCGTTGCCGTGACCACGATGTCAGTGCCGTCGCTGAATCCGGTTGCAATTCTGCCCGACGGAATTTTCCAGCTTCAAATCACCGGCGCGATCGGGCAGACGAACTATCTGCTCGCATCCACCAATCTCGTGGGCTGGACGACCGTGCTCACGAACGTGCTGACGAATGGTGTTTTCCTGTTTCTCGACGGCGATATCTCGAACCTGCAATGGCGCTTCTATCGGGTAGCGGCACCGTGATCGCACGCCATGTGGGTTCGCTACTGTTCAGGGCTTGCGTGAACAACAAACGAGTCCCCGCCAGCCGGACGTCAGATGAAGCCGAGCCGCCCCTGCTGGGCGAGCGGCGACTTCGGTTTCAACGCCATCGAGAACAAAGTCCACGTCCACGATTTTCAGGCCACGGTGCTCCACCTCCTCGGCATTGACCACGAACGGCTTACCTACAAATTCCAGGGCCGCCACTGCCGGCTGACCGACGTGCATGGAAATATAGTGAAGGATGTTTTGGCGTAGCCGGGACGGCACTCGCGGCGTCTCACAGGTAGCTTGTGATGCTTTCGCTGAACCCCTTTCTACGTTCCTTCGCGCTGGTTTCTCTCGCGATTCCGTTTTCCTGCGCGCTCGTCCTTTCGGTGGACGTGGCGCCAGTCGCTTGGGAAAAGTTTTCGGACGGTTCGCAGGGGCGCGTCGAGGAGTATCGCGGCGTCAACGAAACGCCCATCACCGCCTACGTTCGGAAGCCCAAGGGCGACGGGCCGTTCCCCGCCGTGGTGTTGATTCACGGCGGCGGCGAATCCGCGACGGGAACGCACGCGCTCGGCCGCATGACCACGGCGCCCACGGAGAACTTCATCGCCCGGGGCTGGGCGGTTTACTCGATTGATTTCCGGCCACAGTCGCCATTCCTGCCCATCGAATGGGACGACGCGTGCCGTGCGATAGCGACGCTGCGCGCGATGCCGTTCGTTGACGCGAAGCGCATCGCGCTGATGGGCGGCAGCCACGGCGGTTACAACACGGCGCGCGTCGCGTCGCGCTGCGACTTGAGCTGTGCGATTCCATGCGCGGCGGCGGCGATTGACCCGGTTGAAGTCGCCAAGGCGCAGCAGGCAGGCGAGGCCGTGAACCAGCGCGCGATGGACGCCATCCGCAAACAGGCCGCGGGCTACGGCCTGATGCTGGAGGAACTCACCACCAAACTTCCGGCGAACTACAATACGCCGCTGACCGAGGTCGCGAACGTGCGCTGTCCGCTGCTGCTCATCAGCGGGCGCAACGATTCAAGTTCGCCGCCGTCGGTGATGGAGACTTACGCACAGAAGCTTCGCGCCGCCGGCAAGCAGGTCGAGCTCTACCTGCCCGACAACGGCCCGCACGGCTTCTACTTCGGCAACCCGCGCATTGCTGAAACGGACGAGGCTGCGCGCCGCGCGGTGGAGTTCATCGCGAAACATTTTGCCCTGCCGCTGAAGTCCTCGAACGTCGCCACCACTCCGGGCAAGACTGCGGCCATCACTCCCGCGGCTACGAAGCGCGAATCCGCAAACGACGCGGGCAAGGCCGAACAGCTTTTCCGCCGGCTCGACAAGAACAACGATGGCAAAATCGCTGGCGACGAAGCGGCCAGCGAACCGGGGAAGAAATTCGTGCGGATGTTCGACAAGAACGGCGACGGCATCGTGACGCTCGCGGAAATCGGCGGGGGCAGCCCGGCTTCACCCTCACCGCAATCCGACGCGGGCAAGGCCAAATCCGCCGCCCCTCGCGCGGAAAGCCAGCGCGGCGACAGCGCGCTCCTGCAATCGAAGTCGTTCCAAAGCGCGGCGCTCAAGGGCGAGGTGAGCTACACCCTTTACCTGCCGCCGGGCTACGAGAACGACAAGCAGCGGCGCTTTCCCGTGGTGTTCTGGCTGCACGGCGGCGGCGGCACCCCGCGCGACTGCTGGAAGTTTGTCGAGGTGACTGATGCCGCCATCAAGGTGGGCCATTGTCCGGAGATGCTCATCGTCGGCGTGGACGGCCGCAGCCGGGGCGGCGCGCGCACGGGGAGCCAATACAGCGATTGGAAGGACGGCTCGCTCCCGATGGAGACGGTCATCATCAAGGAACTCCTGCCGCACATTGACCAGACCTGCCGCACGCTCGGCACGCGCGAAGGCCGCTCGCTGGAAGGCTTCTCGATGGGCGGGCACGGCGCGTTGCATCTCGCGTTTCGCCATCCCGATTTGTTCGGTGCCGTCACCGCGCTCGGCCCCGCGCTCATCATGCCCGGCGACGGTGGCAACCGTGTGCAGGAGGTTTACCAGAACGGCGCCTACAAGGGCGACGAGGCCTACTGGCGCGCGCACGACCCGCTCACGCTCGCGGAGAAGAATCCGGTGGCGCTGAAAGGAAAAATGTTCATCCGCCTCATCACGGGAGAAGTGGAGGGAAACTTCACGCACCGCCGCACGGTGGAGCTTTCGGCGAAGCTCAAGTCGCTCGGCATTGAGCACGAGTTCATCCGCCCCGGCGAAACGGGTCACAACTACGTGAAGTATTACGAGGCGATGCCCGACGCGCCGAAGTTTTATGCGAAGGCTTTCGGTCAACCCGCGCCGCCGAAGAAATCCGCCGCCACCGACCCCGCGCCGCCGGTGTGCTACGACATTTCCAAATCGTTCCCCGGCGAAATCGGACAGTATCGCGTCTCGCGCACGTCGCGGCCCGTCGAGCCGTTTGAAATCATGGACGGCCTTTACTACGTCGGCAATTCGCAGGTCAGCGCGCACCTGCTCACGACGACCAACGGCCTCGTGCTCATGGACTCGACGATGCCGCATCAGGTGCCGTGGCTGCTCGACAGCATCCGCAAGCTCGGCTTTGACCCGCGCGATGTGAAGGTCGTCATCGGCGGACACGCCCACCTCGACCACATCGGCGGTCACTGGTATTTCCAGCAGCACCATGGCGCGCAGACGTGGCTGCACGAGGCCGACGCTGCGGCCACCGAGTCTGGCGCGTGGCAACCCGGCAAACCCGTCGCGCTCGACGGCACGTTGGCGACCATCAGCGTCGCGTTCCCGCCGTTCAAGACCGACCGCCGGCTGCGCGACGGCGAGACGGTCGAATGGGGCGGGCGCAAGTTCACCTTTCACCTTGCGGCGGGTCACACGCCCGGCACGCTGTTCATCGAGTTTCCGTTGCGGGACAAATCTTCGGGCAAGATAACCATCGCCGGGATGCTTGGCGGTGTCCGTGCCGGCGCAGCCTTCGCGCCGACCGCAGCCAGACTCCGCGCCGTTGACGTGCAGCTCTGGCTCGGCGCGCACCCAAACCAGAACAAGACGTTCGACAAGCAACGGCTCCTCCGCGAGCGGGCACAACCGAATCCCTTCATTGACCCGGTCGGCTGGCAGGAATTCCTCAAGCGAATGAGCGGGCGCGCCGGCGCGCCTTGAAGACGAATCCGGCCACGGCAAGGGGGGATTCGCCGGGTCGGAAACCGGCGCTCCGGCATCAGCGAAAATCCGCGTTCATCCACGCTCCGCAGTGGTGCTACGGAGGACGGGTCAGCGGTAAAAAATTTTCCGCATGACGGTTCACTTCACCAGCTTCCACCCGCGCTCGCCGGCCTCCAGTTCGCTGTGGCCGGCGTATTGGTCATAGACGCGCTCCATTTCCCCGATGGAATCGAAGTAGCCGACGATGAACGCCGCGCTGAAGGAACCGCCCGCCTTGATGGGCCGCCCACCGATCTCCTCGATGAAGCACACGTAGCCGCGCTGGTGGCACCAGCCCTCGTAAACATCCGCGGGCTTGAGCGTCATGCCCGCGAGCCACGGACCGTCCGCGCCGGTCTTCGGATCGCGCAGGTGATAGGCGCGGATGAAACGCTTCGGCGCCTTGTTCGTGTCGCGGCGGTAGTTGAACTTTTCGTCGGGCGCGAAGTTGTTGGTGAATTCCGCCGGTGAAATTTTCCCGACGTAGCTCAGGTAAATTTCGCTGAACGTGTTTCCGTTCGTGTGCTTGAGGTGGCCGGGCATGTCAATGCGCAGGAAGAGTTCGGGGCTGTCGTTGCGGCTGGTGATCTTGTCGCTGGAGATGAACCAGCGTTTGCCGGCGGGGAACACGAGCGTCTGGCTCCACTCCGAGCCGGTCTGCTTGCCCGGCGCGGCGAGGTGATACTTCCAGTTCATCGTCACGGCCACGAAGTCGCGGCCCTGGATGACGCGCGGCGCGAGTTCCCTGGCCTGCGTGCAAATCTGCGGGCCTTCGATCAGGCGCTTCGGCCGCTTGCCGTGATCGGGCGTGTTGAACCGATACGGGAGACCGGGTGGCAACTGGTCGCGATACGCCTCGTCGTTGCCGGGTTCCATGATGAAGTCCGCGATGTCGAGGCCGAAGCCCGGATCGCGGAAGCCGGTCCGCTTGTCGAGGAAACTTCCGCGCGTGACGCCGCTGACGTAGCCCTTCTTGCGAATGGCGAAATCCAGCGACGAGCCTGTGACGCCGATCTGGTCGGCGTCCTCGGTGACAGTGAAACCGTTCGCCGGCGCGGCGGGCGCGGGCAGCGCGAGGGAGAGAACGCAAAGGCCGGCGAGCGAAACGGCGAGTGCGGTTTTCATGGCGAAGCGCCGGCCGGAGACGTTACTGCGTCGGCGGATTGGCAATGCCGATGACGCCGACGCCGATGCGCGCGCCCGCGTTCCCGGTCGGCTGCCCGCCATCATCCGTCTTCGCATGGACGATCACACCGCGGCCGATGATGGGATTCTTCAATCCAACCATCGTGACGTTTTCCACGGTCAGCCGGTAGGTGGCCTTGCCGTTGGCGTCGGCCTGCACGTTGCCGAGGTCGCCGGCGTGGCGCGCGGCGGTTTCGGGCAGGCCGTGCGCGTGGCCCTCGGGATTGTAGTGGCCGCCGGCCTTCATGCCGTCGGTGCCGGTGGCGTCGCCGAACTCGTGGATGTGCATCGCGTGTTTCGCGTTGGGCGTGAGTCCTTCGAGTTCGGCGAACACGTAAACCTTGTCGCCAACCTCGGTAAAGCGCACGACGCCGGAGCACTGGTTCCCCGCGGTCGGCTTGATGACGGCGGCGAGCTGCTTGACGGAAGCCCACGAGGATTCGTGCGCGGCCGCGCCGTGGTCGTGGTGGTGTTCCCCTTCAGTGGAACAGCCGGGAGTGAGGAGCGCCAGAGGCAGTGCGAACAACAGGGGTGCGAGCGAGGTGGTTTTCATAGGTGGTGCGGAGAGTTGAATCCCACGCCCCGCCCGCGTCAAAAAGAAAAACTCCACCGGAGCGCGGGCCACGGCGGAGTTTGCGAGAGATTTTTCGGGCCGCTCAGTTGATGAACGTGAGTTCGTTCGTCTGCAAAAGGATCTGCGCGAACTTTTCCCACGCGTTCAGCCGGTCGGGGGCCACGGCGCCGCCGAAGTCCTTCGACGCGCTCCATTCCTGCGGCTTCGCGCCGGCGGTCTTGATCACCGGCGCCCAACTGAACGAGTCGCCCCGCGGATTGCCGCGCACGTCCACGATGAAGTCAATCGTGTCGCCGGCGCGCACGGTCAGCGCCGGAATCTTCGTCACTACGGAGTTGCGGAACGCGGTGTAGGTGGAGCCGGCCTGGCCGGTGCGGCTGTGGACGATGCGCGCGGTGACGCCGACGGCGGACTTGTCCTTGTTGCCGTGGCCGAGCGTGCCCTCGATGGAGACGACCAGGTCGCGCGGCGCGACCCAGCGGCGCACGACGGCAAAGTAGCCGGTCGCCGAACCGCCGCCGCCGTTGAGGCTGACGCTGGGCGCGCGCATGTCGCCGGCCACGGTCGGCGCGGTCCACGAGCCGTTGAACGTGGTCATGGAGATGAAGTGCCGGAGCGTGCGGCGCGCGGGATCAATGTCGCCGTAGCCGTAGAGCCACGCGGGTTCGCCCTCGGCGGGCGCGATCACCGCAGCGCCGAGTTCGCCCCGGATGTAGTCGAGCGCAATCTGTTTTTCCACCGGACGCGGCGCGCGCTGGTAGATCAGCCGGTAGAGCATCTCGACGCGTTTCTCGAGGGTCGGCTCGGCCTGAAAATCCGCACGCTGCGAAAGGTTGCGCGCCTGCTCGACGACAAGCGAGCTGTTCATCATGAAGAGCGCCTGCTGCGGCACCACGGTGTCGGCGCGTTTGCCCGTCACGAGGTCGGGGCTGGCGAAGTCGAACGACGTGAACATCGAGGGGAGGTTTGCGCGGTCCACGTAGCCATACACGGAGCGGCGCGTGGAGAAGGGCTCGGAGTTCAGGCGCACGGAGGGCCCGCCCATCGTGAGGTCGAGCCGGCCGCCGATGGCGAGAATGGTGTCGCGCAGCGCCTCGAAGTCGAGCCGGCGGCGGTTCATCTGCCAGAGGAATTTGTTGTCGGGATCGAGCTGCACCTTGCGCGCGTCGTCATCGCTGCTCTGCTGATACACGGACGAGAGCATGATGAGCCGGTGCAGCTTCTTGATGGACCAGCCCTGCTCCATGAACGTGGCGGCCATCCAGTCGAGCAACTCGGGATGCGTCGGTGGCTCGGAGCGCGTGCCGAAATCATCCGGCGTGCGGACGATGGCCTCGCCGAAATGGTGGAGCCAGACGCGGTTGACGATCACGCGCGGCGTGAGCGGGTTGTCCTTCGTGGCGATGGCCTTCGCGAGTTCGAGCCGGCCGCTGCCTTCCTTGAACGGCACGGGATCACCCGCCGAAAGAATCTGGAGGAACTGCCGCGGCACCACCGGCCCGCGTGTGGCGGCGTTGCCACGGAGCATGATGGCGGAATTCTCGGCGCGCTGCTTGTCTTCGAACACGTTGGCGCGCGCGGGCGAGCCGGGGTGCTTCGCCTTCACGTCGTTGAGGCTGCGCTCGAAGCCCGCGATCTTACCGGTCAGGCGGTTGTCGCCGCCCGCGAGGCTGCGCACGCGATTATCATCCATGAACGTCGGCGAGCCGCGGCCGTGCGTGACCTGGCGGATTTCCTCGTAGCTGGCGTCGGCGAGCTTTGTCGGCTCCGGCGCAAGCTTGGCGTCGGGCGCGGCGCGACGCCTGGCCTCCTTCCACGGCTCGTAAATCGCGTTCCACCTGCGGCTCGTGTCGGAAAATAGCGAATTGTAGCGCGCGGCGACCTGCGACATCGCGGTCGGCGCGATGCTGAACATGCGGGCGACCACGGGGTTGAGCTTCTTCGCCGGGTCCGCGTTGGCGGCGAACTTCAACGACAGCGCGCGCGCCTTGGCGGCGAATTCGCGCGGTGGAATTTTGGAAAACTCGATCCACGGCGTGAGCACGGGATGGAATTTGTTTTCGTAACTCTTCAGCACGCCTTCCCATCCGCGGCCGATGCCCTGGTTCATGTCGCGCCGCTGAAAATAAACGCCCACGGTCGTGTTGCTGCCGGAGTGCTTGAGGTCGTAGAGCGCGAGCCAGTAATCGGCCGCCTTCTGCTGGAGCGCGACGGACTGCTGCGCGCCGTAGTCGGCGAACCATTTGCGCTCCTCCTCCTTCGTGCGTTCGAGTTCGCCGAGGAACTGCTTGTAGAGCGCCTCGCTCTTCGGCTTCTCGACCATCGGCCCTTCGGCCGGCTCGGCGCTGCTGTTGAAGATGCCGTGGAGCGCGTAATAATCCTTCTGCTGGAGCGGGTCGAACTTGTGATCGTGGCAGCGCGTGCAGGCGAGCGTCAGCCCCATCGTCGTCTTGCCGAGGAGATCGATGCGGTCGTCAATGATGTCGTTGACCGAGCCGTTGAAGCGGTTGCCGAGCGTGAGGAAACCCATCGCCGCGAGGTGCGGCTGTTCGTTCTCGGGCAGCGCGAGCTTGTCGCCGGCGATCTGGAGCGTGAGGAAACGGTCGTAGGGCAGGTCGTCGTTGAACGCCTTGATGACCCAGTCGCGATAGCTGTAGGCGTAAACGTAGCGGTTGTCGCGCTGCGCGGTCGCGCCCTTGGTCTCGCCGTATTTGGAAAGGTCGAGCCAGTGGCGGCCCCAGCGCTCGCCGTAATGCGGCGAGCTCAAGAGACGGTCCACGACTTTCTCAAAAGCGTTCGCCGAATTGTCCGCGAGAAATTCATCCAGCTCTTTCGAAGACGGCGGCAGGCCGGTGAGGTCGAACGTCGCGCGGCGCATCAACGTCGTCTTGTCCGCCTGCGGCGAGGGCGTGAGTCCCTTCTCCGTCATCTTCGCGAGCGCGAACGCGTCAATCGGTGTCTTCACCCAGCCGCTCGCGTCGGCGGG
This sequence comes from Verrucomicrobiota bacterium, assembly GCA_016199935.1. Taxonomy (GTDB): domain Bacteria; phylum Verrucomicrobiota; class Verrucomicrobiia; order Limisphaerales; family JACQFS01; genus JACQFS01. Next base: position 35,658 of record JACQFS010000134.1, on the reverse strand, counting down.
CGCGGGCACGGCGGGCTTCACGACGGCCTTGAAGGCCCAATGCTGACGCGCCTTTGCGAAGTCCACTTTGTATTCCACCTTCGCCGCGGCGCCGGAACGCGGATCGGGCGCGCCCATTTTCACCCACGCTTCGAGATCGGCGATGAGGTTGGCCGGGAGCTTCTTGTCGCTCGGCGGCATCTGCAGATCCTGCTCCTTGTAGCGGACGGCGCGGATGAGGAGCGACTTGTCGGGATTGCCGGCGACGAGCGCGGGGCCGGTGTCGCCGCCCTTGAGCAAACCCTCGCGCGTGTCGAGCGAGAGGCCGCCCTTGATTTTTTCTCCGCCGGGGCTGTGGCACTTGTAGCAGTAGTCGGCGAAGATCGGCCGGATCTTCGACTCGAAAAATTGCAGCTCCTGCGGCGTGAGCTTCGCGTCCGCGGCGGAGGCGGAGATGAGCGCGGTGACGGAAAAAATTCCGGCCGCGGCCAGTTTCAGGGAAACGAACGAGCCGTTTTTCATAGGCGGAAAAGGCCGGACCACTGGCTCAGGCGATGACTTTTTGGATGACGTTGCCGTAAACATCCGTGAGGCGGAAGTCGCGGCCGTTGTAGCGATAGGTCAGCTTTGTGTGATCGAAGCCGAAGAGCTGGAGCATCGTCGCGTGGAGGTCGTGGATGTGAACCTTGTCCACCACCGCGCGGTCACCGAAGTCGTCGGTCTGGCCATAGACGGTGCCGCCCTTTATGCCGCCGCCGGCGAGCCACATCGAGAAGGCACGGCCGTTGTGCGTGCGGCCGGGCGACTGACCACCGCGCACGCCGCCGTCCGCCGCGGCCGAGCGGCCGAATTCGCCGGACCAGATGACGAGCGTGTCCTTGAGCATCCCGCGCTGCGCGAGGTCGGTGAGGAGCGCGCCGGCGGGCTTGTCAATTTCCCCCGCGCGCTGGCGCATGGCGGTCTCGAGATTGTTGTGATGATCCCAGCCGCCGTGCCAGACCTGCACGAAGCGGACGCCCTTTTCCAAAAGCCGGCGCGCGATGAGCATCTGCTTGCCCTGCGCCGTGTTCGCGCCGTAGAGGTCGCGCATGGCCTGCGGCTCCTTGTTGATGTCAAACGCGTCGGTGGCTTCGAGCTGCATCTGATACGCGAGCTCGTAAGCCTGGAGACGCGCCTCGAGCTTGTCGTCCTTGCGCTGGCTCTGCGCGTGGACCTCGTTCAACTTGTTGAGCAGATCGAGTTGGCGGCGCTGCTCGGGCAACGAGGTGTAACGGCTCTTGATGTTCTCGATCATCTTCTCGATCGAAGTGGCCGAGGTGTTGATCGGCGTGCCCTGATACGCGCCGGGGAGAAAGGCGGAGCGCAGATTTTCCGGCGCGATGCCGCCGGGCGAGAGCGAGATGAAGCCGGGCAGGTTCTGGTTCTCGCTGCCGAGGCCGTAGGTGATCCACGAGCCGACGCTCGGCTTCACGAGCCGCGTCGAGCCGGTGTTCATCATCACCGTCGCGGCGGCGTGGTCCGGCATGTCGGTATACATCGAGCGGATGACGGCCATCTCGTCAATGTGCTTGGCGAGTTAAGGAAAAACCTCGCTCGTCTCGACACCGCTCCGGCCGCTCTTCTTGAACTCGAACGGCGACGCGAAGCCGGTGGCGTTCTTGTCGTCCGGCATCGGCGCGTCGTTGTATTTCTTCAACGCCGGCTTCGGATCCCACGTGTCAATCTGCGACGGCGCGCCCGACGCGAAGATGTGCAAAATGCGTTTGGCCTTGGGCGTGAAGTGCGGCTGCTTCGGCGTGAGCGGCGTGTGGCTCGCGCCCGGCGCGGCGCCAAACGCGGCGGCCGGATCGAGCAACCCGGCCGCGACGAGGGCGGTGAGACTGAACGCGCCGAAGCCCATGCCCGCGCGGTTGAGGAACTGGCGGCGATTAAGGAACAAATCTTCGGGCCGCATCTGAAGGTCCTGGCACGTGGGATGGATCATAGGCTTGGTCGGGCTGATGTTTTTTGAAATCGGACTGTGACGCGCATAAAGTGACGAAACGCCCGCCACATTCAAGCCGCAAATCCGGCGCGCTTGGTGTCCACCCTCCTACCGCTTGTCCAGCGCGGGAAACGGAAACTCCGCCGAGGGCGTGTGCTGCTCGCGCATGATCGCCTCGATCTTCGCGACGAGTTCGGGGTGCTTGGCCGAGAGATCGGTCGTCTCCGCCACGTCGTCGCGGAGGTTGTAGAGCTCGATGTGGTAATCGGGCTGCGCGGCTTTGGCCTTCGCGCCTTTCGTAAGCAGGTTTTTGCGAAGGCCTTTCCAATCGCCGATGCGCACGACTTGATAGCCGACATAAGCGGGAAACTCGCGGTAAAGAAACGGCCGCTCCGGCTGCTGCTGGCCGAGCAGGGTCGGCAACAGGCTGATGCCGTCCGCGTCCTTCGGCGTCGCGGCCTTCGCGCCGGCGACTTCGAGCAGCGTCGGCACCCAGTCCTCGAAGCCGCTCACGCGCTCGCTCGTCGTGCCCGCTTTGATCCGGCCGGTCCAGCGCGCGATCGTCGGCTCGCGGAATCCGCCTTCGTAAAGCGAGCCCTTGCCGTCGCGCAGGCCACCGGCGGAGTTGAAGAAAATGCTGTCGGTCCCGGCGAGTCCCTCGTGCGTGCCGTGCAGCGGGCCGTTGTCGCTGGAGAAAACGAAGAGCGTGTTTTCGTCGAGGCCGAGCTCCTTCACCAGCGCCATCATGCGCCCGACCTCGCGGTCAAAGCGCGTAACCATCGCCGCGTAGGCCGCCTTCGGATAGCGGTGCGGCAGGTAGCCGCGCGTGCCGTCGTAAGGCTGGTCGTTGAACTTGTCCTTATACTCCGCGAGCGAATCCTCCGGCACCTGCAACGCGAGGTGCGGCACCGTCGTGGGCCAGTAGAGGAAAAAAGTTTTGCCCTTGTTCGCGCGCACGAACTCCCGCGCCTGCTCGGCGATGAGGTCCGCCGAATACTCCTTCCCCACGTAGGGCGCGTAGCTCTCCTCGTTCTTCGGATCAGCACCATCGGGAAGCTTTTGGTGCGCCGAGAATGCGGTGTTTTTCAACGGGTAGCGTGTGACATCACTCCACAGCGAGGTCGGATAATAATTGTGAGCGACGCCCTGACAGTTGTAACCGAACCAACGATCGAAACCCTGTTTGGTCTGCTCGCCCGACGACTCCGGTCCGCCGAGGCCCCACTTGCCGAAGCCGCCGGTCACGTAGCCCTGCGCCTTGAGCAGCTTCGGCAGCGTCACCGTGTCGGCCGGAATCGGGAACTGCCCCTCCGGTTTCATCTCGCGATTGTTGCGGATGAACGCGTGCCCGGGATGTTTGCCCGTCATCAGCACGCACCGCGACGGCGCGCACACGGCGTTGCCGGCATAATGCTGCGTGAGCTTCATCCCCTCCGCCGCCATGCGGTCGAGGTTCGGCGTGCGGATCAGTTTTTGCCCGAACGCGCCCACGTCGCCGTAGCCGAGGTCGTCCGCGAGGATGAAAATGATGTTGGGCTTGCGCGCGGCGCCGGCTTCAGTCGCCGTCAACGCGAGCAGGCACGTGAGCGTGATGAGCAGCAAGGATCGAAGCGGAGCGGCGGGGCGGATTTTTTTTAGCATAGGTGGCGCGGAGTTGGACGGCGCGAGTCTGGAAAACTGTTAACCAATCTCCCGCCGGCTGCCAAGAGCGCGTTACGGAGATGGCAACCGCACGCAGATCAGTTGCGTCTTCGAGCGCAGATACATCCGGTCGCCGACGAACGCCGGGTGCGCCATCGAGTCGGGATGCTTGTCCGTGAACGGGCGCAGCTTCGAGATCACTTTGTATTCCGCCGCGGTCGCGTCCAGGAGCAGGAGGTCGCCCGACATCGTCCACACCAGCACGCGATCCTTGCCGGCGACGAGCGTGACGTGGTCGTGAAACATCTCGTCGGTCTGCCGCCAGAGCGTCTTCAACGTCGTCGCGTCCACGCAGAACAAGTCACCATAGGCCGTGCCGAAAATTTTTCCGTTCACGACGACGGGCGTGCAGGTGTCGGGCGCCAGGTCCTTGTTCTTCAACACCGGCGCGGCGACGAGTTTGCCGTGGCCGTCGAACTTGTGCAGCCGCGTCGCGTTGTTCTCGCCGGCGAGGAGCAACTGGTCGCCCAGCACGACGGGCGTGATGACGTTGAAATCCGCGCCGTCCGTCGGCACGACTTCCCACAAACGTTTGCCCGTCGCCGGATCCCAGCCACCGATGCCCGCGACATCGAAGCCGATGATCTGCCGCACGCCGTCGAACGTGCCGGAGATGAATGCCGAATACGCCGCCGCGTGGCCCGGCGTTTTCCAGATCACCTTGCCCGTCTTGCGATCGAGCGCGACCACGGCGGCGTCCTTCGCGCCGGGGGCGATGATGAGCTTGTCGTCCACGACGAGCGGCGCGATGGAGCATCCCCACGTGATGCGTTGCGCGCCGAAGTCGGCGAAGACGTTCGCTTTCCAAATCACTTTGCCCGTCGCCAACTCGACGCAGTGCAAATGCCCGAGCGCGCCTTGCAAATACACGAGGCCGTCGTGGATCACCGGCGTCGCGCGCGGGGCGTTCGAGTAATCCACCTCCTCCGGGGCGGCGTAAGCAAGCTGCCACCTCACGCCGCCGGTTTTGGCGTCGAGGCAACTGAACACGTCTTTTTGAAAATCCGCTGACTTGTCCGGCACGACGACGAACTGCTCCGTCGCCGCCACGCCCGCCATCGCGGGCCCGGTGAGCATCGTCGCCCACAGCGGCGAGAGTTGGTCCGGCAGCGCGCGCGGCAGTTGCGGCACGAAGCCCGCGCGCCCCGGCCCGCGCCAGTCGGTCCACGCCGTGACCGCCTCCTCGCGCAATGGGACAAAGCCCGACTTGCTTTCGAGCGCGGCGAGCAGCTTCGCGTCCTTCGCGACGTCGAACAGCGCACGGGTGATTTTCGCCTCCAGCGCCGCGTCCACCGCGTCACTGGCGAAGACGCGGATGAACGGCACCGACTCCGTCTCGCCGATGATTTGAAACGAACCCCGGTCGAGCTTGCCGCAGCCTTCGAGCAACGGCGGGAGAAAATCGGAAACCACCGCGGCGTCGGTCTCGCCGTCGTTCATCGCGAGCGCAGCGGCGTCAATGCTCGCGGCGGTCCTGAAGTTCGCGTGGATGTTCGCCGCCGCGAGCGCGCGCTGCGCGGCGGCGTGCGTCTCCTCGTCCTCGACCGGCCCGAGGCTGACGCGCTTGCCCGCGAGGTGCGCGAGCGAACGGGCGGGAAAGTTTTTCCGCACGAGGAACACGCCTTTGAGCGTCGTGTCGCCGCGCTGGTTGGTGAGCGCCGCGAGCGGACGCACCGCGAGCTTCAGCTTCGCCGCGTCACCGCGCACGACCGAGTCCTGGCCGATGATGAGGTCCGCGACGCCGCGCGTCTGCTGGCGGGCGAGTTCGAGGCTTTCGTCGTAGGTGACCTTGACGGGGCGGCCGAGGGATTTTTCCAGATGCGCCGCGAGATCGTTGTAGCGCCGCTGGCCCGTTCCCTTCACGCACGCGCAGGAAAGCTGCAACGCCAGCGGGTCCATCACGATGAGTTGCAGCGGCGCCGGAGCCGCGAACAGGGACGGGCAGAAGAGGAGGCAAAAAATCGGGGCGAAAAATTTGAGAAACATTTTTCGCCCAAATTTTTCGCCTACGTCCCCTTTTTCGTCGCAGCGCGGTCGCATCGGATCAGTTTTTTGCGAGCACGCGGATGACGGCGGCGCGCACGTCCATCACGTAGATGCGGCTCGCGTCCTGGTTCACCTCGATGGGGATGTAGCACGACTGCGCGGCGAGCTGGCTGCCGTTGTCGAACTTCGTCGTGTCCACGTAGCCGACCAGGCCGAGGAATTTTCCGTCGGGCGAATATTTTTTCACGCGCCCCACGCCGGACTCGGCGGTGTAAAGCACGCCGTCCTTGCCGAGATCGAAGTTGCACGGGTTGCAGCACGCGGTGAACCCCGCGAGGCTCTCGCGATCGCGCCGGCCCCACGTGCCGAGCGGCTTGCCGTCGAGGTCGAAGCGGTTCACGCGATGGCGCGAGTTCTCGGCGATGAGCAGTTCGCTGCCGACGACGCGCAGGTCGATGTGGCTGCAACAACCATATTGCCGCTCGACGATCAACTTCGGCTCGGTGAGGTCGCGCTTGAACCGGTAAAAATCCTCCGTCGCGCGCATGCTGTTGCCCATGCCGAACGCGATGAAGACGTGGTCCTTGTCCCCGCACAGCCCGCTCGCCGCGGCCTTCTGTCCGTAAATCTTGTCGGTGTCCACCATCTTCACCAGTTTTCCCTCGGCGGTAAACTGCGCCAGCCGCCCGCCGCCCGCCACATACACCGTGCCGTCGTCACAGCCGAAAATCATCTTGGGCGCGAGGCCGTCGGTCATCGGCCACGTGGCGAGCACCTTGCCCTCGGGGCTGACGACCTTGAGTGCGTAGGCGTGCCCCTCGTGATCCGTGGAGAGTTGCGGCATGATGCCGCCGCGGTTCTCGGCGGACGAATCGCGTGATCCGCGCGGCGCGCCCGCACCGGCGGGCCGTCCCATCTCCTGCATCAACGTGGTGCGGACGCCTTCCGGCAGATGCGGCATGATCTCACGGCGCGTCTCGGGGCTGGCATTCATCATCACGGCGCGGAAATCCCCGGGCGTCACCTCCTTGAGCAACTGGTCCCAGCCCGGGCGCGAATCCTTCTGCACGGCCTCGCGGAGCCGGGCGAGCGTCTGCTGGGGATTCTTGGGCGGCGCGCTCGCGGGCGCGGGCGAAACTGCGGGGCGCGGGGCGTTCGGCGGATTGTTTGCCGCCCCCGCCTTCCACGAAACGCCGACGAGCAGGTTGCCCCGGCTGTCCATCGCGATGGTCTTGAGCGTCCCCTCGTCGCCGATGGGAAACTTGATGGGCGCGATCTCCCGGTGCGTGGGCGTTTCCAACGGCGACGCGGCGCGGGCAAGATGCACGCTGGCCATCAGGGCGATTGAAACGCAGGTCAGGTCCGCGAGAGTTGGTTTCATTTGAGGTGTGGTCAATCCGTATGACGCGAGGGACGCGGGGGCGTTACCGGAGAGTTCGGCCTGATGCGCCCACCCCGCCGTCAATTCCTCGCCGGGTCGCCGCTGAAGTGAAACGGACTGCCGCCGAGAATCTGATCCGACGTGACCGTGGGCGCGATGAACTTCTCCACGTGCTCGAGGTAGAGCGCCGTGCCGCGGTAGTGGTCCACGAAGGGCCGCTGCTTCGGGTTATACATCGAGTCGGTCATGTCGCGCACGAGCACGACGTGCTTGCCGTTCTTCGCCATCTGCCGCAACCCGAACGGCCGGCCCGACACGCACATATTCACATGCACGCCGACGAGCGCGACGTTCCGGATGCCGCGCGCTTCGAGCAGATTCCAAATCTCCACGCCCGAATCGCTGATCGCGTCCACGTCGTCGTGAATTTTGATCACGGCAATCTGCCGCGTCCACGGCGCGCGCGGGTTCAGCCCCTTCGCTTTCAACTCCTCCGCCCAGTTCGCGTGCTCGGCGGGGTCGTCGTCCTCGCTGTCGGATTGTTCGATGGGATACACGCCGCGCTCCTCGGCGGGAATCTGTTTGCACCACGAGCCGATGTCGGCCGGGAGATTCGCCGCCTTGGGCGCCGACTGCGCGCGCACGCGGGCGGGCTGGCCCTCGTAAAATTTCATGCAACTGCTCGGCGCGTGGATGATGAACACGCCCTGCGCGCGGGCCTTCTCGATGAGCGTGTTCATGCGCGGCGCCATCTCGCCCTCGCGACGGACGGCGTTGAGGCAGTGGTGTAGGTCCCACATGTCGCACACGATGATGGCTGTCTGCTTCGGCTCCCACGCCTCGGATTTTTTCATCACCTTGAACTCGCCCGCGCCGGGTTTCGCCTCGACGCGGCTTTGCAGTTGCAGCTTGAGCGCCTCGGCGAGCGCGGCGGATTGAAGCGCGAGAAGAACCAGCGCCAACGCCGCGCGACGGAGAAAGGACTGGGATTTCATGAGTCGATGATAACAACCGCTCGTGAAATCGAAACAGGAAAGTTGGCGGAGGTTTGCCGCCTTTGTTCACGCATAACGGTCGGGCGTGAGCAGACTAAGATCGTGCGACGGCTTCTCGTCACTCAACACTTCCGCCATGAGCCGGCCCGTGATCGGTCCAAGGCTCAGGCCCATCATCGCGTGGCCGGTGGCGATGGAGAGATTGCTGAACTTCGCTGTGCGGCCGATGTAGGGCAGGCCGTCGGGCGAGCACGGGCGCAAGCCGTGCCACGGCTGGATGCCGGCGAAATCCTCCGGCGTGAACTGCGGGAAGTAGCGCGGCACGGCCTTGACGATACCGCGCACGCGCACGGGGTTGATGTCCTCGTTCAACCCGGCGATCTCCATCGTGCCGCCGATGCGGAGCGTGTTGCCCATCGGTGTGACTGCCAGCCGCGCCTCGCAGAAGATGCTGCAAATTTCCGGCAACTGCGGCGGCTTGGGCAGCGTGAGGCTGTAGCCTTTGCCCGCCTGCATCGGGATTTTCAAACCCAGCCCGCGCGCGAGCCGCGGTGACCACGAGCCTCCGCACAAGACAAATTCGTCTGCCACCCATTCGCTTGACCCTGCTTTTACGAATGTGATGCATGATGCGTGATGAGCAAAGCCGGAAACGTCCGCGCTCCAGACAAACTTCACACCGAGCGTCTCGCACTGCGATTTCAGCACGGCCATGAAACGGTTCGGCGAAAGGTGGCAGTCCTTCGGGAAATAAACCGCGCCGGCCACGTCCATCGTCACGCCGGGATCGAGCGCCGCCGTTTGCTCCGCGTTGAGCACCTCGGCGGGGACACCGAGTTTGTTTGCTCGCGCAGCAAACGTCGCCTCCTCATCCAAGGTGTGCTGCGTCTTGCACAGCATCAGCAGCCCGCGCTTGGTAAGTCCGAAGTCAACCCCGGGAAGGGCTGACAGTTCCTCGAAACACGCACGGCTCGCGAAACTCAAATCGCGCAGGAGCGGCGCACTTCGTTCCACGTGTTTCGCATTCGATGCCCTCCAGAACTTGAACGCCCAGCTCATCAAATCCCAATCCAGCCGCGGCTTGATGTAGAACGGCGACTCCGGATTCCACATCCACTTCAAACCGAGCGCCACCATCCCCGGCGCGGCGAGCGGCACGAAGTGGCTTGGCACGATCATCCCCGCGTTGCCGAACGAGCAGCCGTCGCGCTCTTCGGGATTGCGGTCGAGCACGGTGACACTGTGCCCGCGCCGCGCGCAGTAGTAAGCCGTCGAAAGCCCGATGACTCCCGCGCCGATGATGACGATGCGTTTGCTCATTCGCGTAGAAGCCGACGTGAGGAGGCTCCGACTATTTCTTCCCCCGCACCCACTCGTCCACGCGCCGTTCCAGAATGTTCAACGGCACCGCCCCCGACAGCAGCACCACGTCGTGAAATTCCTTCACGTCGAACTTCGCGCCCAGCTCGCGCGCGGCCCGCGCGCGCAGCTCCTTGATCTTCAGTTCGCCGATCTTGTAGGCGAGCGCCTGGCCCGGCCACGAGATGTAGCGGTCCACCTCGTTGATGATGTCCTGGTCGGGCTTGGGCGCGTTGTCGCGGAAAAACTGGATCGCGCGCTCGCGGTCCCACTTGAGCGAGTGGATGCCCGTGTCCACCACGAGCCGCACCGCGCGCCACATCTCGTAAGTGAGCTGGCCCATCTTGGAATACGGATCATCGTAGAGGCCGAGCTCGTCGCCGAGCGATTCGGAGTAAAGCCCCCAGCCCTCGATGAACGCCGTGTAGTGCGCGTGCCGGCGGAAGTTCGGCAGCTCGCCCTGCTCCTGCGCGAGCGCGATCTGGAGGTGATGCCCCGGCACCGACTCGTGCAACGACAGCGCCATCATCTCCCAACGCGGCCGCGTCTCGGGCCGGTAGAGGTTCACAAAGTAAGTCCCCGCGCGTGAACCATCCGCCGCCGGCTGCCGGTAGTAGGCCGTCGTCGTATCAGGCGCGATGTTTTCCGGAATCTTCTCCAACCCGTAGGGCGTGCGTGGCAATGTGCGGAAAAGTTTTACCAGCAGCGGATCAATCCGTTTCGCCGTGGCCAAGTATTCCAGGAACAACTGCTGTGGCGTGTTGCAGAAGAATCGTTTGTCTGTCCGCAGGAACGTGAAGAACTCCGCGAGCGTGCCCTTGAAGCCCGCGCGCTCCTTGACCTTCTCCATCTCGGCGCGGATGCGCGCGACCTCACGCTGGCCGATGTCGTGAATCTCCTGCGGCGTCAGTTCCGTGGTCGTAAACTCGCGCGCCACGAACGCATAAAACTCCGCGCCATCCGGACGGCGCCACGCGCCCACGCCGTCGTAGCACGCCGGCAGATACTCGTCGGTGAAGAACTGCTTGAACTTCCGGAACGCCGGCACCACGCCGTCGCGGATTGCCGCCTGAGCCGCGGACGCCAGCCGCTTCCGATCCGCCGCGCCGATGCCCGCGGCGAACTCGCGGAATGGCTTGTAGAACGGACTCTTCTCCGGCTCGGCCACGATCTGTTTTTCAATCTGCGCCGGCACGCGCTGCATCGTGACCTTCGGCTGCACGAGCCGGCGGCGCATCCCCTCGCGCATGAGTGCGATGGTCTGGTCCACCTGCTCGGGAAAGGATTTCAGGCGCGCGATCCAATCCTCGTAGTCCTTCACGGTCTCGAAGCGCAGCGCGTCGCCGAGTTCGTCCTCAGTCTGGATGCCGCCGCGTTGCGTGAGCGGAATCAGATGCCGGCCGAACTTGTGCCCCTCCACCCCGCGCTCCGCCGCTGTGCGGAAGAGATCGTGGTTGAGCTGATCGGCGGCCGGCAGTTTCGCGCGGTCAATCGCCGCGAGTTGCTTGAGCACATCGCCGTCGCGCTGATGCTCGCGCTCGATGGCCGCGAGGCTCTGGTCCGGCCAGCGGTCGTTGTAACGGCGGTCGCCCAGATGCGAGGCCCACGTCGGGCTGACCTGCATCGCGTGTTCCCATTCGGTGTCGAAGAGCGCGTGGAGTTTCGCGGACTCGGCGGAGCGCGGTTCGGTTTGGGCGGCTAAGGTGCCGGCGGTGAATGCCAGCGCGGCCAAGACGGTGAGAAGTTTCATTGTTTGATTCCCCAGCAAAATGGATCGTGTTCGTCGAGAAACAGCGTTGCCTCCGCCGTCACGTGCGCCATGCCGGTGATGTTCGGAATGATTTTCCCCGCCGCGCGGTCCAGCCAGCGGAAGCTCCCGATGAAATGGGTGCCCACGATGCTCTCCTGCACCAGCGCCTCGCCTTCCGCAAGCCGCCCATCCGCCGCGAGGCACGCGAGGCGCGCGCTGGTGCCGGTGCCGCACGGCGAGCGGTCGTAAGCCTTGCCGGGGCAGAGCACGAAGTTTTGCGAAACCATCTTCACCGGGTAGGAGCCGACGTGAGGAGGCTCTGATTGATTTCGGATTTGAGTCAGAGTCTCCTCACGTCGGCTCCTACCCAAAAGGACGATGTGATCAACCTCGGGAAATCCCTGCGCGTTCGCGGCCTGCCTCATTCGCCAGGAGGCATCGGTGAGCTTCTCGACGTTCGCGAGGTCAAGCGCGAGGCCATGCTGCTCGACTAGGAAAAACCAGTTGCCGCCCCACGCCACGTCGCCGGTGATTTTTCCGAGGCCCGGCACGTCAATGGTCGCGCCCTTCGCCTTGCGATATGCGGGGATGTTCGTGAGCGAGACCGAGCCATCGGCGTGCAGCACGACAGTCACGACGCCGACCGGCGTCTCGATGCGATGCTCTCCCGGATGGATGCGCCCGAGATGCGCGAGGGTGACGACCAGACCGATGGTCCCGTGCCCGCACATGCCGAGGAAGGTGACGTTGTCGAAGTAGATGACTCCGGTGACGCACGACATGTCCGCCGGCTCGACGAGCAGCGCGCCCACGAGCACGTCCGAACCACGCGGCTCGTTCACCACGGCGCGACGGAAATCATCATGCCGCTCGCGGAAGACTTTCAGCTTGTCCGCCGCACTGCCGCCGCCGAGATCGGGCCCGCCGCCGATCACGACGCGCGTCGGCTCGCCGCCGGTGTGGGAGTCAATGACTTGAACCTTTTTCATTTCAGCGCTTCGGCAGCCTCGGCCGATCCTTGATTCCATCACGGATGATTTTCAGCACCCGCTTGCGTTCCTCGCCGGTGATGGGCAGGCGCGGGGCGCGGACCCATTCGGTGCCGAGGCCGGTCTCCTGTTCGCAGAGCTTGATGTATTGGACGAAGTGTGGGTGCGTATCGAGCTTCAGCAGCGGCTGGAACCAGCGATACAGCTTGCGCGCCTCGTCCCAGCGGCCGGCGCGCGTGAGTTCCCAGAGCCGCTGGTTCTCGCGCGGGAACGCGATGCCCGTGCCCGCCACCCAGCCGTCAATGCCCAGGATGCTCGCCTCCAGCAGCAGATCATCCACGCCGGTGAAGATCGCGTAGCGTCCGCCGACGGTGTTGTGCAACTCGGTGATGCGCCGCGGATCGCCGGAGCTTTCCTTGAGCGCGACGAACTTTTTCTCGTCCGCCAGCTCGGCGAAGAGCGCTGGCGTGATGTCGTTCGCGTAGCTGATGGGGTTGTTGTAAATCATGATCGGCAATCCGCCGCCGCGCGCCACGGTGCGGAAATACGTCACCGTCTCGCGCGGATCGCCCTTGTAACTCATCGGCGGCATGAGCATCACGCCGCTCGCGCCGAGTTTCTCCACGTCGCGCACGTAGCGACTCGCCGCCGCGGTGGACGACTCCGCCACGCCGCTCAACACCGGCACGCGCCCGCGCGCGGTCTCGACGGCGCAACGCACCACGGCGCGCTTCTCCTCCGGCTCCAACGTCTGGTTCTCGCCGAGCGAGCCGCAGACGATGAGTCCGCTGACACCGCTTTGGATGAGCACCTCGAAATGCCGCGCGGTGGCGGGCAGGTCGAGCGATTGGTCGCGTTTGAGTTGGGTCGTGCAGGCGGGGAAGACGCCGCTCCAGTGGGGTTTCATGGGGATGTGGTTGGTTGACGAGTGAGTGGTGCCGGTGGTTTCAAGGACGGCGAGGGTGGCCTGACTGCGCCCGAGCATTGGAGATCATCGGTTGAGCGGGCTCTCCAATTCCTGCCGGGTGGCGATGGGGACGTAGCCGGCCTCCATGCCGCGCGGGGGCGTGACGATCAAGGCGGGGTCAATCTGGGCGAGCGTGCCGACGTCCGGCGGGGTGAGGTAGTTGCGATCTTTGCTCCAGGCCCGATGCAGTATTTCCACGCGCGCCTGCACTTGCTCGCGCTCCGCGTCGGTGAGGTCGGCGTTCAACATCGCGGGCTGGTCGGCGAAACGATACCAAAAGTAGGTCAGCACGCTGCCGTCGCCGAGGCGGGCCTTGAAGGGGCCGGCCTTCGGGCCGGGCTGCTTCCAACAATTCGCGGCATCGTCAGGCGTCACGCGCGGCTCCTGTGGTTTTTCCTTGGCGCGCTCGAAGCGGAATTGCGCGAGGCCCGTGTCGGGTGGCACGTCCTTCGGCGACACCACGGACCACTGCGGTTTCTTGCCATTGGTTCCGAGCGCGAAGTATTCGGGCAGGGTGACCAGCGCGCCGTTCTTCCGCGCGAGCTGATCGTTCCAGCGATAGCCGAAGGTAATCGGGTTCGGGTTGAAGGAAGTGGCGAAGGATTTCCACGCGAGCGGCACCTTGTCGTCGCGCTTCGTGCCGGGCGGATAGATGCTCCAGCTCGACCCGCCGCCGTCACGGAAGTTGTGCACGGCGGAGGCCTCCGGCTTGATCGTGCCCGTGGCGGGAGCGCCGCCGGCGAACCACCGTTGCACGTCATCCCACAGCGCGGCCTTTTTGTAAGCGGTGAGGCGATGCAGCACGGTCGAATAACCCTCGCGTCCGACCGGAAACGAAGTCGGGGCGACGCGCGCGTAGCTTTTTCCATTTGCGCCCGCGGTCAGAACGGCCGGGATATGCTGCGTCTCCATCTGGATGGCTTTGTTGGGCCCGGCGGGGCGCGAGTCGAGCAGCATCCCGGCCCACTCCGGATGGTCGAGCGTGGCCTGCGTCCAAAAAAACGGAGTGAAAAACGCCGCCGGGCCTTTGAAGTTGGCGGTGCTGAGGAACAGCGTCCAGCAGTGGTTCCCGGTGGGCACGTTTTTGCCGGCGGTGGTGGCCTTGGGATTCGTGAGCGGCAACGGCAGGTAGCCATAGCCGAAGAGTTCGCCGCTGGTGCCCTGTTTCAGATTCAAACCATCGAGCGGAAACAACAGCCACGGACTCAACTGCGCGACGCCATAAAGGCCGCGCGGGTTCTCCCACGTGCCGCGGCCGTAGCCGGGACCATTCGCGATGAACGAGAAGTTCGGCCCCACGCCGCCCATGATGAACTTCGGCGTGGTGGTGGGAAAGTGCGTGTCGCGCCACCAACCGAGCCCGCCCTCGATGTCGGTGTAGCATTTGCCATCCGGCTTCTGGCCATCCTCATACTGCGGATGCATCCACGTGCCGCACAGGCCGGTTTGAAACTTGTGGCCCGGATACGTCGCCACGAGGGGCCACGCCGCAGCGTAGAGTGAAAAGCCGCCGTTGAACTCCTCCGGCACTTTCTCCGCGGGGCCAAACAGGTAGCCGGCCATCTCGCCCTCCTGGATTTCAGCGGAGGCACGAACGGCGGCCATGGCGAAAGCGACGACCGCGAGGAAATGGAGGATCGGTTTCATGGGATGCGATGCGGTGAGGTCAATGCGTGGTTGCGGATCAACGGCCGGGGGGCGCCTTCATCATCGTGAGCATCGCCTCGGCCAGCCCCTTGCCGACGCCGCCGAGGATTTTCGCCGAGCCGAGGTAATGGAACTCTTGATTGGAAACGCCTTTCTCCAGCACCAGCCGCTCGCGCTCGGTGAGGCCTGTGGCGCGCAGTTTTTCCAGCGCGGCCTTTTCCTCGGCGGGTTTCAATTTGCCCTCGGTCGCGAGCTTCTTCGCGCGCTGCTTGATTTCATTCTCCTTCGCTTTCGCGGCGGTCAGCTCGCGGTCCCAATACTTCTCCGCCAGCACCGTCGCGACGTTGCCTTTGAACTCCGGCAACCTCGCCGGGGCCGCCATCGCGTCGCGGAAGTTTTGGTGCGTCGCTTTGTAGCGCTGCTGGTCGGGACCGTAGTCCGCCGTCGGCCCGCCCACGCCGAGCACGCCGATGACGAACGGCAGCTTCGGCGTGTTCAAGTCCCGCCGCACATCGCGGATGAAATGCGCCATGGCCACGCTGTAGGCATCGTAGCCGCCGGCCTTGTCACAGTTCGGATACGTGCCGGAGTCCACGAGATCGTTCCAGCCTTGGAACCACGCGCAGCCCGCCAGTTCGTAGCCCTGCGCGGGATCGTAGTCCGGCACCACGCGCTTGAGGTCGGCGAGCACGTTCTTCACATGTTCGATCATGAGGCGGTAATAGACGCCCGTTTCCTTTTCCTTCGCCGCTTTTATGGCGGCGACGTCCTTGCCTTGCTTTTGGAAAGTGGCGAGCTGCGTCTTATTGAACACATACGGCCCCGCGCTCGGCGGGCGGAAATCCGTGTTCAAACTTTTGCCGCCCCACGAGGTCTTGATGATCAGAATCGGCGCGTCGGTGAACTTCTGCATGTAGAGGCCGAACGTGAACTCCGGCCCGATCTTCGGCCCGTTCTGGCTCGCGCCAAAGCCCGCCGTCAGCTTTCCCGTCTGCTCCGCCTCCGCGCAACCGATGGACGAAATCCACACGCGCTCGCAGACCTTCGGCTTGCCATCCGCGCCGAGCATCTCCGCCAGCATCGGCGCGGTCACCGGGTCCATGCCGATGTGCTCGAACGTGCTGACCTTGGCGTGGCCCTGCATGTTCGACTGCCCGGCGAGGAGGAAGATTTTGAGCGGCTTCGAGGTGGCGGCGGGTGCAGCGGCGATATTCACGAGCACCGCGGAGGCGACGAGGAGCGAGAGGAGAATTTTCATGATGCGTTCACAGTTTTTAGTTTCGGTTCAAGTCGCAGCAGTTCGATTTGCTCAGCGGATTTCCACGACGGGTTTCCCCAGCACACTCATCTTCGGCGCGACGCCGAGACCGGGCGACTTCGAGGCGGCCATGCGGCCGTTCACGCGCTGCGGCGCGCCGTCGGCGATGCTCACCGGTCCATAGCTGTTGAAGTCCGTCGTGGTGAAAAGAAATTCCGTGGGCGTGCTCTGCGCGAGGTGCGCGATGGCGGCGGTGGCGATGTCACCGCCCCACGAATCCTCCAATGTCATCGCAATGCCCATGCTCACGCATAGGTCGCGCGCCTGGCGGATTTTTGTGAGGCCGCCGAGCTTGCTGATTTTCAAATTCACCACGTCCATCGCGAGGTCGCCCTTCGCGCGGAGCAGGATGCCGAGGTCGTCAATGTTTTCATCCAGCACGAACGGATGCGGAATCTGCCGGCGCACGGCGAGGCATTCCTCGTAGCTGAGGCACGGCTGCTCGATATAGACATCCACTTCGCGCACGGCCTTGGCGACGCGGATGGCATCGTGCTGGACCCAGCCGGTGTTTGCATCGGCCACGAGGCGGTCGCCGGTCCTAAGCTTTTCCGCGACCGCGAAGATGCGCGCGATGTCCACATCCGGATCGCCGCCGACCTTGAGTTGAAAGCGCCGATAGCCCTCGGCGCGATAGCCGGCGACCTTCGCGGCCATCTGCTCCGGCGACTCCTGCGAGATGGCGCGGTAGAGATGCACGTCCTCGCCGTAACGGCCGCCGAGCAATTCACACACGGGCATCGCGCACGACTGACCGAGAATGTCCCAGCACGCGATGTCGATGCCGCTCTTCACGTAGGGATGGCCCTTGAGCGCCGCGTCCATCTTGCGATTCAGCTTCGCAAGCTCTCGCGGGTCTTCGCCGAGCAGATGCGGCCCAAGTTCGCGCAACCCAGCGCGCACGCCCTCCGCATAAGCCGGCAGGTAGAACGGCCCGAGCGGACACACTTCGCCGTGACCGACGAGTCCCGTGTCGGTCTCGACACGCACGATGGTGCTGTCGAACACGCTGACGGATTTGCCGCCGCTCCACTTGTAGGTCGTCTCGTGCAATGGCAACTCGACGCGGTAGGCGAGGATGCGTTTGATTTTCATTTGGAAGATGAGCCCCAGAGTTTTCCCAACAGCTCAAACATCTCCGGGTCGTGCGCCTTCAACTGGTCGCTTGTGTAGGGAAAGAAATCGTTGCGGCCAAAGAACGCCTCCGTGCTCTCGGCGAAATATTCCGCCGGATTGGTCAGCGCGTAGTGCCGGTCCATGCGCTTGCGGCCCTCGGAATCCTGGCGCTCCACGCGATCGTATTTGCCGCCGGCCTTCGCCTTTTCGTAGGCGGCCTTGACCTCGGGATTGCCGTGGCCCTTCGGCAACACGCGATCGTGATACCCGTGCGCGAGTTCGTGCAGGATGACCATCGGCATCCGCCGGACCGAAGTGTCGAAGTCGCGCACGCTCGTGATCTCGACTGCCTTTGCCATCACCGGGTCGCGTCCGTGGTCGCGGAGCCAATCCGCGCCCGGATGATATTCGGCCTTCGGCCGCACGCCGGGATACTCGGGCGAAAGGTAGAGCGGAATCTTCTTCAACTCCGCCACGGCCGTCGCGGGCACGACGCGGATGATTTCCTTGAACTGCGCCTCGATCAATTCAAGCGCGCGCGCCGTGGCCGGGCCGTTGCTGGCGAGCAGGTCGCGGCTGATGTGAACGGTCCAGCCGGCGATGGTGCGCGTCTCGCGCTTGCCATCGCCGTTGGCGGCGTTGTCGCGCGCCTGCGCCTGCTGCCTGATCAATGTCTTCGCCTTCTGCAACCGCTCGGGCCACACGAACGTCGGCGCATTCGCCGGGTCGTAGCCCGCCATGTGGCCGGTGAGGCGCGTGGCGGGCTTGGTGTATTTGAGCTCGGTGTCGCCGAAAACTTCGCGGCACGTCGCGGCTAGGTCTGGATCGTATTCGATCAACTGCGAGCGGAGGTGAACGTGATTGTGGTCGTGGTCGTTGAAGCGGTTGTTGTCAAACCACGACTGCACGCCCTCGGCGAAATACTCGTGGTGGTTCACGCTCGCGTATTTGCCTTTCCACAGGCCGGCTTTCATCGCGGCGGCGTAGGTCTGCTTCAAGCGCGTGTCGAAGGCCGGGTCCACGTTGTTCATGCCGCGCAGGTGGATGTTGTGCGCGAACTCGTGGATCAAAATGTTCTCCGTCGAGTAGGGATCGCCGGGATAGCCGAGCAGATTCTCCTCGGCGCACGAGCAGAGCGGATCGGTCTCGCTGCCGCCGAGGCCGCGCGCGCGCGAGTCCCAATACTCGCGGCCGGAAAGCGTCGGATGATCCCGCGTCTTCGCGTCCGCGAGCCGCGCGAACTCCGGCTGGTCAGTGGTGAACTCGTTCCACGCGAGGATGCACAGGCGCGAGCCGCTTTGGATCATCGCCTCGCGCACGTCGGGGCGCTTCGCGAGCATCATGTCCGCGAGATAAGCCGCTTCCTTGAGCGCGTAGGGATTCACCTTCGCCGACGCGACGATGGGATAACCGTGCGCCTCGACCCGCTGCGTGTAGAACGCCGGCACGCCGCCGAAGCGGAACGCCTGCACGCGCGCTTTGCTCGTCACCGTGGCCTCGGACTTGTCGTCGCGCCCGACCACGGCGAAGCGGTGGCCGAGCGTGGTGGTGATGATCGTGTCCTTGCCGGGCGCGAGGGAGCCATTGGGCACGCGCTCGGTGTCAGACTTGAGCCAGAAGATGTCAACGGGCTGCGCGCTGCCGTTGATGATTTGGAGCTTTGGGCGCGGGGATTCGGCGGCAGGGCAGAGGGCAGGCAGAAAAATGGCAGGCAGAAAAATGAAGAGGAGATATTTCATGGTTTGGGGATGATGGCTTTCGCGGCGTTGCCGGGATTGGCCTCGACGACGAAGTGGCCGAGCGATTGTTGCTTCGCATCGCGCACGAGCCACACCGCGCCGGGGCGGGTGCGGATGCTGAAGGTTTCGTCCTGCTTGAGCGTGCTGTAAGTCCGGCGCGAGCCATCGGCGCCGAGCCAGATGAGTTCGGCGGGATCGGGGCGGGCGTTGAGGAAAGTGACACTGACAAACTCTCCGGCAGGTTTGGAAGGCGGCAGCGGTTTTCCGTCCGCGCGATGCCACGCAAGCGCGGGACGTGATTCGACGGAGACTGGCGCGGAAGCAGCGACAGCCGTCTGCGCAAAAGGAAACGGAAGCTTGGGCCGCGGCAGCGCCTTCCACATCTGTGCGCTGAGTTGTGTCAGCAGCGCGGCGCGCTCCGGACGCGCGGCGAGGTTTTCATTTTCGCCGGCATCGGTGTCGTGATCGTAAAGCTCCCGCGCGTTGACCTTGCCGCTCACGGCGTCCAGCCACTCGATGTAGCGGTAACGCTCGGTGCGCATCGCGTAGCCCATGTAGTCGCGGCCCTCGTGCTTGCGCGGGAACTGGCTGAACGCGGCGTCCTTCACCTTCGCCACAGAGCCGTTGAGCAAGGGGACGAGACTTTTTCCTTCGAGCGTCTTCGGCGTGGGCAGCGCGGCGAGTTCGCAGAGCGTGGGATAAATGTCCACGAACTCGACGAGCGCGTGCGACTGCCTGCCGTTCGCCTTCGCGCCCGGCGCGCGGATCATCAGCGGCGCACGCGCATCAATCTCATAGACGGTCTGCTTGCACCAGCCGCCGTGCTCGCCCAGCTTCCAGCCGTGGTCGCCCCAGAGGACGACGATGGTGTTCTGCGCGAGGCGGAGGCGGTCGAGTTCGTCGAGCAGGCGGCCAATCTGCGTGTCAATGAACGACACCGAGGCGTAGTAGCCGTGCTTGAGCTCGCGCTGCTGCGCCTCGGTGAGCGGACGCTCGAACGGCGATGGTGCGTCCGCGTAATCCAGATAACCGCGCAGCTCGTAGAAGCCGCCCAAGTTGCGGTCACCGAACGCCACCGCCGGCGCGCCGTGCGGAATGAAGCCGTTGGTCGCGAGCGGAATCTTCGCGCGGTCGTAGAGGGCCCAGTATTTCTTCGGCGTGATGAACGGCAGGTGCGGCCGGATGTAACCGACCGCGAGGAAGAACGGCGGCCTGCCCGCAGCGAGTTCACGCATCTTCGCGAGCGCGTCGGAGGTTTGCCTGCCGTCGAAGTTTTTCTCGTCGGGCTGCTCCTGCGCTTCCGTGGCCGGGCCGCGCATCTTCTGGATCGCAGCCTCAGATTTCCCGGCGGCCTTCATCTTTTCGCGGAACGCGGCGAGTTGCGCGCGGTTCGCATCCGAATAGGCGACCACGTTCTCCGCATTGTGCGTCGGCTCATCCCACGAGGCGGCATCGGGAAAGGGATTGTGGAAAATTTTCCCGTAAGCCACCGCGCGGTAGCCGTGCTGGCGGAAATGCTGCGGCAGCGTGATCACGTCTGGCATCACCGTGCGCATCTCGGTCACGAGATCCCACACCTTCGTCGTGTCGGGCCGCAACCCGGTCAGCAGCGAGACGCGCGAAGGATTGCAGACCGCCTGCTGGCAATACGCATGGGTGAACGCGACGCCCGACGCCGCGAGCCGGTCGAGGTTCGGCGACTTGATTTCCTTCACGCCGTAGCAGCCCAGCTCCAGCCGCAAATCATCCACGGCGATGAAAAGGATGTTGGGACGGCCCGCGCCCTGCGCGTAACCAGCGAGGGCCAGCGTGAGCAGGAACGCGGGGAACTGTCGGTGCATGGGCGGATTGTATCAGCCGGCGCGGGCGCGTCTGTCAAAAACTGCCGGCGGGACGAACCTCTGCTCCGTTCACGTTCCAAAGCTTCACGCCGCCGGTCCAGTCGCCGCTCGCGAGCGTGTTGCCGTCGGGACTGAGGGCGAGCGCGTAAATCCAATCCTCATGCGCGGGCCAGTGGTGGAGAATCTCGTCGCTGTCTCCGTCAATGATCCGGATGACTCCTTCCTTGCCGGCGGAGAAAAGGTGTTCGCCGTCGCGGCTCCATGCCACGGCGAAGACGGGACCTTCGTGACCGCGGACGATGCGCACCATCCGGCCCAGCTCCGGCTGCCAGACCCGCACCGTTTTGTCATCGCTGCCCGAGGCGCAGTAAAACGGAACCGGTTCGCCCCCGACCACCGTGCGCGGACGAAACGAGAGGCAATGCACGATGTCGGTGTGATGGCTGAAGGAGCGCTGGAGTTTTCCGCTGGCGGCGTCCCAGACCTTGATGGAGCGGTCCACGCTCGCGGTGACGAGTAGTTTGCCGTCAGGACTGAACGCGGCGGCAAGCACGGGTCGCGAGTGGTCGGTCAAAGTGTGGAGTGGAAGCAGTTTCTTCGCGGTGGAATCGAGCTTCAGCAGCTCCACCTGATGGTCGGTGCCCGCGAGCGCCACCACGTCGCCCGCCGGGCTGACTGCGACGGCGGTCGTCATGTCCGCGCGGTTGGTGAGCGATTGCACGAGACGGCCGGCGGGCCAGTCGAAGAGCAGCACGCCGCCGCTCGCGCCGGGAGTTCCACCCGCGACAAGTAGGAGCCGACCGCCGTTGGCGAAGGCGAACGAGCTGATTTTCGGAAACGTGCAGGCGACGGAGGACACGGCTTTCTTTGCGGCCACGTCATAGACCCGAACGGCTTGGTGGCGTCCGACGAGCAGCCGCGAACCATCAGGACTGAAAGCAAGGGCCGAAACGGGAACGCGCGGTGTCGCGGCGTCCAGCGAAACGCACAGGAGAGAAGCCCCGACCAAGACCACCGCGCCCAACCATTCTTTCACACCAGCTCCTTCACGAAATTTCCTTCGGCCATGATTTTCAGCGGGCGTCCGGTGGGCGTCTGATATTCCTTCTCTGGGTCCACGCCGAGGAGTTTCAGGATGCTCACGGCAATGTCCTCGGGACGCACGGGGCGGTCGGACGGGACTTCGCCGTAGGCGTCGGTTGCGCCGATGACCTGGCCGCCGCGCACGCCGCCGCCGGCGAACAGCGCCGAGCCCGCGCGCGGCCAGTGGTCGCGGCCGCCGAGGTTGTTCAGCTTCGGCGTGCGGCCAAACTCGCCCATCATCACCACGAGCGTCGTTTCCAACAGACCGCGTTCGCGCAAGTCGGTGATGAGCGCGGCGTAGGCCTGGTCGAGCGACGGCAGTTTGCCGCTGCCGGGAAACTGCGCGTCGGGCATCGCCTTGAAAATCTGCTGGTGCATGTCCCAGCCGCTGTCCACCACGGTGACGAAGCGCGAGCCGGCCTCGACGAGCCGCCGCGCCAGCAGACAACTCGTGCCGATGCGCTTCCGTCCGTAACGCTCGCGGACCTTCGGCGGTTCCTTCGTGAGGTCGAACGCGTTCTTCGCGTCGGGCGCGGTCAGCAGGCGATACGCCTGTTCGTAAAACGCATCACGGCTCTGCACGGCGGAATTCGTTTCCACCTGGCGCGAAAAGTTGTCGAGCTGCTGCTGCATCGTCTGCCGCCGCGTGACGCGTTCGAAGCCGACGCTCTCGGGCGGTTCGAGATCGCGCACCTTGTAGTCGGCCTTCGACGGGTCGCCGCCGATGGCGAATGGCGAGAACGCGCCCGGCAGATAACCAGCGCGCGCGGCGTTCACCGCTTCGGGAATGGCGACGTAGGGCGGCAGCGGGCGCGTGAAGCCGGTCTCCTTCGCGACGATGCTGCCGAGGCTCGGATACTGCACGACGGGCGTCGGGCGATGGCCGGTGAGGAGATAATGGCTGCCAGTGTCGTGGTTGCCGAGTTCGTGCGTGAGCGAGCGGATGAGCGCCACGTCGCGCATCATCTGCGCCGTGCGCGGCAGGTGCTCGCAAATCCGGATGCCCGGCACGCTCGTGGCGATGGGCTTGAACTCGCCGCGCACCTCGATGGGCGCGTCGGGCTTGAGGTCGAACATCTCCAGATGGCTCGGCCCGCCGTCGAGCCAGATGAGGATACAGGAGACGTCGCGTTGCGCGCGTGGGTTCGCGGCGAGCGACTGAAAGCGCAACAGGTCCGCAAGGCTCAGGCCGAGGCACGAGAGCGCGCCGAGATGCAGGAAGTCGCGGCGCGAATGACCATCGCAGCGCAGGGCGGGTGAAAATCGCGTGGAGGTCATGGGTGAATTCTACGAGTTCAATGGTTGAACGCAAACTCGCGCGAGTTGAGCAGCGCCCAGAGCAGGTCTTCGAGAAATTCCTCCCGCGCCGTGCTTGCGGCCAGCGCCTTCGACCAGTGCGCGGACTCCTTGTCCGTCGGCATCCGGCTCAGGCTGCGCAGATATAATTCCTCAATCACCACGCGGTCCGGGCGGCCGGACAGTTGTTGCTTCACCGCCGGGCCGAGCCGGGCGTTGACCGTTTTGCCGTTGATGAGATGCAGCGCCTGCGAAAGCCCGCCACCGAACTGCGCCGGGTTTTCGCAACTCGTCGTGCGCGGACAGCGGCCGAAGACGTCGAGCGCGTAGGATGCGACCTGCGAGTCGCGCAGTTGCGTCGCGGTCGTGCCGTCGGCATAGCCCGCGTATTGCTCCGGCACGCCGGTCACCTGCGCGATGGCGTCGGCCAGCACCTGCGCGGTGAGCGGCTTGAGATACGCGTGCGAAAAGAAGCGCTCGTCGTGGCGGTTGATTTCGTTCGTCACCGGCGACAACTGATACGCGCGCGACGAGACGATGATCCGCACGAGGCGGCGCAAGTCGTAGCCGTGCTTCGCGAAATCATCCGCGAGCGCGTCGAGCAGCGCGGGGTTCGAGGCGGGATTGGTCGCACGCACGTCGTCCACCGGCTCGATGAGGCCGCGGCCGAGGAGGGCTTTCCAGACGCGGTTCGCGACGGCGCGCGCGAGCATCGGATTGTCGGCTGACGTCATCCACGCCGCGAGCGCGTCGCGCCGGTCACCAGCAACCTCGCCCGCCGCGCCGTCGTCGCCGAGCGGACGCGGAAGAACGTCCCTGCCCGTCTTGGGATGCTGGACTTCGCCGATGGCGCGCACGACCACGCGCACGCCCTCGTGGCCGGTGCGCGCGAAGTAGGCGGCGAAGTGGTGGTAATCGTTCATCGTCCAGCGGTCGAAGGGATGATTGTGGCAGCGCGCGCACGCGACGCGCATCCCGAGAAAGGTCTGGCTCACAAACTCGCCGAGGTCGCGCGGGTCGCTCGCCACGCCGAAGAAATTCGCCGGGCCGTGCTGCGTGGTGTCGCCGGACGCGGTGAGCAGCGCGCGAACCGTGCGGTCGAACGGGGCGTTCGCGGCGAGCTGCTCACGCAGCCACCCGTGATACGCCTTCGCGCCGTCGTCGCCCATTTTCTTCGAGTTGATGACGAGCAGGTCGGCGAGCTTGAGCGTCCAGAAATCCACGAAGGCCGGGCTGCTGAGCAGTTCATCAATCACCCGCGCGCGTTTGGCGTTTGAAGGCGGCCCGGCGAGAAACGCGCGCACGCGCGCGGCCTCCGGCAATCGGCCCGTGACATCCAGATGCACGCGCCGGAAAAATTCCGCGTCATCGGCCAGCGGCGACGGCGGAATGCGCAGGCGTTTGAGTTCGGCGAGAACTTTTTCATCAATGAAGTTCTGCGCCGGGAAGGAAACGCTTTTCAGCTCCGCATCCTGAAACGGCGCGCCGACGCGCACCGCTGCGACCTGGCCGAGGTAACGCACCATGATGGCCGTCAACCCGCGGTTGCTGACCGTCACCTCGCCAGTCGCCGCCACGTCGGCGATGCCGTCGTCGTCGGAGTTGTAGAGCGACAGCGCGGTGACGTCCTCGGTGCGGCCGTCGGACAGCCGCGCGGTCACGCGGAGCTGATGCGATTTCCCCGGCGCGAGCAGCAGGATGTCGCGTGGCGCGACTTCGATTTGAGTGATGCGCAAGTCGCGCGGGCCGAACGGCGCACCGGCGGCAATCCAGTCGAGCAGCGTGTGATGCGCCTCGGAGTCGCGCTTGATGCGGCGTCCGCCTTCGTGGTCAATCTGGCGCGTGGCCTTGCCAAGCAGGAGGCTTTGCTCCGGCGCGGCGAAATCCAGGCGGCGGCCGGAAAGCTCACGGGTGATGTTTTCGAAATCCAGCGCCGGGTCGTAGCCAAGCAGGCTGAGTTTGAAACCGCCCTGCCCGACGGCCGCGCCGTGGCACGCGCCGGTGTTGCAGCCGGCCTTGGTGAGCACCGGCAGCACGCGCGTGGCGAACCCCGGAGCTTCAGTGCGCCCGCCCGCGTGAATCGGCAACGCTCCCAGCAGAACGGCGAGCGCCGCCAGGCTGAAAGGAGTTGGCCGCGCTGAATTCATTTCTTCAGCTTGTCCACCATCGCCTGGCCGGCCTTCTGGGCGTGCTCGGTTCCGTATTTGAGATGGATCACGCGAATCCAGCCGTTGATGGTTTGCTTGGTGAGGTCGTCGTTGCCCTTGATGTAGTCCAGCACCTCGGCGAGCACCTTGTCCACAGTGGCGTCGTCGTTGGACTTCTGGATGAAGCGGCGGAGCAAGCCCATGAGGTTTTCGTCGGTCGGCGCCGCACCGGGCAGCTCGACCTTCGGCGCGCCGGGACTCTCGGACTTTTTCTTCATCGCCTCGCCGCGTTTCGTCATGGTGCCACCAACACCGCGTTTCTCGCGCAACGCCTCGGCGGTCGGCGGGTTGTCATCGCCAATCACCTTGGCCAGCGCAGCCAGAACTTTCGGCGCGTCGGTGATGCCGGGCTGCACGAGCGCGAAGTTGGCGGTCACCTTGTTTTCCTTCGCGACGACGATGGTGAGCAGGCACTCCTTGTTGAGGCCGTAGTTGCCCGGCCCTTCCGCGCCGTCCACCGAGAGGCTGATGGGCGCGACGAGTTTCAGCGAACCAGCGACGACGGGCAGCTTCTGCTGGCTGGCGAGCCGGTCGGCGGAAAGAAAGACGAACTCCGTCCTCAACTTCGCGGCGCGCTCCTTGCCATACTCGTCAATGACGGTCATCAACGGCACCATCGAACGCTCGACGCCGTGGACGAACACCAGCACCGTGGGCGCACCCTTGAGCTCGGCGATGAGGTCGCGCTCATGTCCGGCATTTGCCTCGCGCAGTTCGAGTGATTTGAAGGAGGTGGTTTTCTCGCCGGGCTGCGGGCCGGAGAAAATCTGGTCCGCCGTAGCGATGTTGACGGCAGCCATCGTTCCGAGAAACAGCAGCGCGGCGAGGGAAAGGCGTGCGGGGGAGAAGAAGTTCATTACGTTAATCGGGTGACGGGCATCAACGGCGATGGGTTACGGGAGCAATCTGGCCGGGTTGCGTTCCACAAGCAACTTGGGTTTTGGAGCCCGGCAGGCAGGCACCGCGGTATTCGCCGGACTCCGGGGCGCGAGTTGATTTATGCTAATGGCCCATCAGCGCCTCGATCTCGTCCGCCTCGACCGGAATGTCCGCCATCAAATCCACCGGGCCGTCCGGCGTGACGAAAATGTCGTTCTCCAACCGCACGCCGATCTGCTCGTCGGGAATGTATATGCCCGGCTCGACCGTGAGCACCCAGCCGGGCGCGAAGGGCTGCGTGGTGTAGCCCACGTCATGCACATCGAGGCCGAGCGGATGGCCGAGGCCGTGCATGAAATACTTCCGGCACGCCGGTTCGTCCTCGGTCTGCTTCTTGAGGTCCGACTTCCTGAGCAGGCCGAGCGCGAGCAGTTCCTCGTTCATCATCGCCTGCGATTCCTTGAGCCAGTCACGCGAGAGCTTGCCCACGGTCGCGCCCGCGATGCTCGCGCGCATCACACGGAGCACCGCGTCATAAACGGCACGCTGCCGCTTGGAGAATTTTCCGCTGACGGGAATCGTGCGCGTGAGGTCGGCGTTGTAGTTCGCGTAACTCGCGCCCACGTCGAGCAGCAGCAGGTCGCCCTGCTTGCACGGCTGGTCGTTCTGGTTGTAGTGCAGCACGCACGCGTTCGCGCCCGAGGCAATGATCGGATTGTAGGCAAACTTCGCCCGACGCCGGATGAACTCGTGCGCGAACTCCGCCTCGAGCCCGCACTCGTTCACGCCCGGCTTCGTCTTGCGCAGCACGCGCAGGAAGCCCGCGCGCGTGATGGCGCACGCCTCGCGCAGCAGGGCGACCTCGCGCTCCGACTTCACCACCCGCAACTCGTGCATCAGCCGCGCCAGCCGGTGGTATTGGTGCAGCGGAAACTTCGCCTGCGTCTCACGCACGAAGCGCTCGTCGCGCGTCCCGACCGTGTCGGCGGCGCGCTTGTGCTCGTTGCTGTTGAGGAACACGAGTTCGGCGTCGCACATCAACTGGCGGAAGATCACCGGAAAATCCGACAGCCACTTCACCGTCTTGATGCCGCTGATCTTCTGCGCGTCCTCCTTGGAGTGCTTGTGCCCCTCCCACGTCTTGAGATGCGCGCTCGGCTCGCGGAGGAAAAGAATCTCGCGCTGCTTCGGCTCGAACGCGGTCGGGGCGAGGACGAGAATGCTTTCCTCCTGTTCGATGCCGGCGAGGTAGAAGAGGTCCGAGTTCGGCACCATCACCAGCGAGCCGTCGGCGTTGGTGGGGAGCACGTCGTTGGCGTTGACGACCGCGAGCGCGTTGGTCGGCAGTCGGCGCGCGAGGCGCTCGCGATTTTCGACAAACAGTTGCGGGTCAATGGGGGCGTGTCGCATGGGGCGGAACGTGGCAAAAGTCCGGGCCGCTGGCGAGCCTCAAGCGCCGCCTGGTTGGTCGGCGGAGCCGGCGCTCACTCGAACTTCAGTGCGACCTTCGGCAGCAGCGCCTTCACCGCCGCCTGGATTTCCGGCGGATAGGCTTGTGGCCGGCGGATGAGTTTCAATTCCTTCAGAAACGAAAACCCCTGCAATTGCGGCACGCGCTCGGCGGGCAGAGTGAGGCCGCCGATTTCCAATTGCTCGAGCTGCGTGAGGCTCGCGGCGAGTTTCAATCCGTCGTCGGACAGTTTCTCGCAATGCGTGAGCGTGAGTTGGCGCAATGTTGTTGCAAGCCCTCGTCGTCAATACTGATGCCGCGGAAGCTGCACCGGGTGAGGCGCGTCCAGCCCTCGAACTTTGCGAACGCATGGCCTTTCATGCCGGTGCCGACAAAGGAAAACTGTTCGAGGTTCGTGAGCGCGGCGAGCTTTTCCAAGCCCGCGTCGGTGAGTTTGCCGTTGTTGGTGAAGCGAAGAATTCTCAGATTCTTCAACTTGCCGATGGGCGCGATCCAGTTGTCGTCGGCCTTGGTGGAGATGATGTTGAGCGACTCCAGCGACGTGAGGTGCCCGAGGTGCTCGAAGAAGGCCGTGTCGTAGGGATCGGTCGTGCGCTTGTCGTGCGGGCCGGTGTTGGGGACGGCGAGATCCACCAGCTTCAAGCTTTGGCCGTCCTCGGTCTTTTCGACTTTGCCTTTGGCGCTTTCGACGGTGCGGATGACGGCTTCGACGTGGGGATCGAGAGCGAAGGCGGAAGTGACGATTGAAGCAAAGACAGCGAGGATGGCGTGGCGAAACTTCATGGTGAGCGTGAGGGATTATTCCCGGCCAAAGAACTGTTCCTCGCGCGGCAACGCGATGACCTTCCACGTGGGCGGGTAAAAGCGCACAATGCGTTTGGGGCGGTAGCCTTCGAGCATCATGTCCATCTTGAGCTTCATCTGCACGCCGCTGCTGCCGGGTTCGACGGGAATTTTTTTGACCTCGAGGATGCCGCCGCGCTTGCGGTCGTTCACGGGGTCGTAGCTCATCAACGACTCGCGCGCGACGGCGAGGCCGCCTTGCGGTTCGGCGGGCGGCGGGCTGCCGTCTTTCGGCGGCGGGGCATTGGGATCCTTGATGGCGAGTTCGTCGAAAAGTTTTGGATCCACGCCGCCGAAGAAGGTCACGGTGACGAGTTGCGGCTCGTCCTCGACGGCGGTGATCCAGCCGGGAAGGCCGCGTTCGCGGATGTGGTTGCGGTGCTTCTCCAACTGGTGCGCGGTGGCGAGCTGGCGACTGGTTTCGTCGAGCCAGATGTCCGTGATGCGGCCCGAACCATAGAGCGTGCCCCACGTGAGATTGAACAGCACGGTCTGCCCCGCTTGCAGCGCCTTGAGTTCGCCGAAGCCGCGGCCCTGCATCACGCGCGTGCTTGTCAGCAGGTCGAAACTTTTCGGCTGGCCGCTCGCCTGGCCGTTCGCCTGAAGCGTGGCGTTAAGTTTCATCGCGGCGAGGTCGACGCTCTCGATCTTCCAAAGCTGCTGCTGGCGCGTGTTGGACGTGAAGTCGTCTTCGAGTCGGAAGCAGCGGCGGAATTCAATCTCGGGCGTCTTGCGATTATACCAGGTGGCGGGCGACGGGGTCTTGTCGTTCGCGTCCTTGACGTAGAACAATCCGTGCAGGTGCGTGCCCAACGGCACGTCCTGAATGGCCGCGGGCGACCCGTGATAGTAGATCGCGCCGTAGGGCAGCATCACCGCGCCGAGCGGCAGATCCCACGCGCCGCGATCCTGGCTGTCGTTGCGGTCCACGCGGAGTTGGAACGTGCGCTCAAGGTGGTTCATCTGGATGAGTTCGCCGGAGATCGCGTGCGCGGAGCCTTCGGGCGGGAACTGGCCCTCGACCAGTTGAAACCACTGCGGCACGTCGGTGGATTCCTTGCCCTTCGCCTTGGAAACTTTCTTCAACTTCGCTTCGAGCGAACCACCGGCATCGGTGCGAAATTTCGGCGCGCCGGCGGCGTGAAGCAGCGACGCGGTAACAACCAGGCTGAGTCCGACGAGAAGGGGGCGCATGAAAGAATGCGTGGAGCGTGAGACGTGACGCGCGAAGTCCGCCGATTCGTTCACGCGATCAACTCGGACAACGGCCGCACGCTGTCCTGGAATTTCTCCGCCTTCACGTCCACGCGCTGGAGCATGGTGACGAGCAGGTTGCTGACGCGCGCGTTGTCGTCCACCGGGCGCGAGCAAATCTTGTAGTGGCCGGTGGCGTCGGCGACGTCGTATTTGCCGATCTTGGGCAGGTTGAAATCCACGTGCTGGCCGTGCTTGTAACCGAGCGCCTTTCCGCCGGCGACGATGGTGGGCAGGTTCGCGTTGCCGTGGCTGTGGCCGTAAGCCATGCCGCTGCCCCAGAGCACTTGCGTGGTGTCGAGCAGCGGACGGCCTTCCTCCTGTTGCGCCTTCAACTGGTCGAGGAAATAACTGAACTGCTCGATGAGGAACGTGTCCGTCTGCGTCAGGCGGCGGAGTTGTTCGGGATCGCCGTTGTGATGCGAGAGACCGTGGCGCGTCTGCGAAATGCCGATCTCCGGAATGCCGCTGGTGTTGCCCTCGCTGCCGATGCCGCAGGTGATCACGCGCGTCGAGTCGGTGCGCAGCGCCATGACCATGAGGTCGTAGAACAGCCGGTAATACTCGCCGGCTTCGGCCATGCTGAGCTTGCGCTGGAGACGCTCGGCCTCGGTGGGCGCGAGCGTGGGCTTGGGAATGTTGAGCCACTCGTCGGCGCGGCGCGTGCGCTCCTCGACCTGGCGAACGGCGGTGAAATATTCGTCGAGCTTCGAGCGGTCCTCGCTGCTGGCGTTCCGCGTCACGCGCTTCGCGTCATCCGCGACGAGGTCGAGAATGCTGCCGCGACGGCTGAGACGGCGGCGGATGGTCTCCTTGCTGTCTTTCTCCACGCCGAAGAGCAGGTTGAAAATCTGCTGCGTGTTCCGTTCGGCGGGAATTTGGATG
The DNA here is from genome assembly GCA_016199935.1 of Verrucomicrobiota bacterium. Lineage (GTDB taxonomy): Bacteria > Verrucomicrobiota > Verrucomicrobiia > Limisphaerales > JACQFS01 > JACQFS01. The sequence goes on along the minus strand of JACQFS010000134.1, from coordinate 4,988 downwards.
CCGTCCTTCGACCACGCGAGCGAGACGCCCTCGATGGCGAGTTCGAGCGATGAGAAACGCGTGGAGCCGCCCTGCACGTCGGCCATGAGCTGGTCGGCGGAAACGGTGTTGCGGAACGCGCCGCCGTCGCCGGGCACGTTCGCGCCGGTGAGCCAAACGCGCTCGCAGTTGTGATGCTTGCCGATGACCATCGGGTGGTGCAGGCCGCTGATCGGCGTGAGGTCGGCGCGATGTTTTTCGAGCGACTTGAGCGGCGCCGTGAACTCGTAGTCCGCGCCCGTTTTCTGAATCTGCCAGGTGAGCGTGTTGACGCCGTTGGGGATGTAGAGGAACACGCTGCGCTTCGGCTTCGAGGCCGCGGGCAGCGCCGCCATGCAGTCGAGGAGCGGCAACGCCATCGTCGCACCGATACCGCGCAGCAACTGGCGGCGGCTGATGCGCCATTTGTTCAGGTTGAGATTGGACATAAGCGGGTCAGGGGCGTGTTTCGTTCGTGCGTTGCGTCAATTTATACGTTCCGCGCGGCGAAACGCTTCAAGTTCTTTGCGCAGCGGTTCCCAATAAGCGCGGTCCCTGGCCTGCTCGGCGCGGACCTCGGCGTCCAGGGCGGTGCGGAGGGCGTCGAGGTCGTTTGTTTGGGCGAGGTGCAACAACGGACGCGCGGCCATGAGCTCGGCTGCGGCGGTCGGAAATTTCCGGCAGAGTTCGACGAGCAGTTCGGGCGTGCGGGCTTCACGAAGCCAGAAGTCAATCCGTTGAGGCGAAGCGTCGGACGCGAACGCAAGATAATGCGCACTCACCAACGCGGAGATCATGGGCCAGTCTTTTTCCCGCTGTGTCTTCTTGGCCTGAACGAGATCTTCGACCGCCATGATGTCGAACGCGATGTCGGATTCTTCGCCGACCTGGGTCCGGCGTTCCCACATCACCGAAAATTCCGGGAGGCAGCGGTGCCGCGTCATGAGATCCACCCGGAGGCCTTCCACGCCCGGTGCGGAACAACGAAAATGGACGGCGTGGCCTCGCGCCAACGCTGCGGGATCAAATTTCGGAACGGCGATCCGGTCGGCCTTCAACTCCGCCAGCGCAGCATGAAGCCGCTCGTCGTTAAGCGGGTCCGTCGGCAGCACGAGGTCGACGTCCTTGCTAAATTGCGCCGCGCCGTAAAACACGCAGGCCTGTCCCCCCATAAGCAGGGACTGCACACGGTGCTTGCGCATCGTAGAAAGGACTTGTCGGATCGGGGTCGGGATCAAGGCTGCCTCCCATCGCCAGGTATTGCGCGAACAACTCCTCGCTTTTCTGGAACCGCTCCATCGGCGTGAGCGCCAGCCACTCTTTCCACTCGTCTGGAAGCTGTTCGTAGGTCATCGCGCAAGACATTATCACGCGCGGCAGCCACGGCAAGCGGTGCGTTGGGCGCGTTCATCGCTTGGTGAACAAATCGGAGAGCACGAACGCCTCAAGAATATCGCGCAGGCGGTAATCCTTCGCCTTGCCCGCGGCGGCGATGGCCTTCAGGTCATCAAGGTCACCGAAGGAAACCGTGCGCCGCAGGCCGTAGGTCGCGAGCTTCTCGATAAACGCGGCGTTGAACGCGTCGAGGTCGGCGAGGAGCAGTTGTTTGAATTCCTCGGGCGTCTGGTAGGTGCGGCCGTCGGAGAGTTTGCCGGCGGGATTCACCTTGGGATTCGCGCCCGTGCCGTCGGTGATCTCCTCGGTGCGCCAGCGGCCGATGGCGTCGTAGTTTTCAAACGCCAGCCCGAGCGGATCAATTTTCGCGTGGCACGCGGCGCAGTTGGCGTCGTGAATGTGCGCCTCGAGTTTCATCCGCAGCGTCGCCTTCGCCGCATTGGTCGGGCTCGTCGGGATGGGCTCCACGTTCGCCGGCGGCGGCGGAGGCGTCTTGCCGAGAATGGACTCCGACAGCCACACGCCGCGATGCACCGGCCGGTGCCGCGTGCCGTCCGACGTGAGCGAAAGAATCGCCGCCTGCGTGAGCAACCCGCCGCGGCGGCTGTCCTTCGGGAGCGACACGCGCTGGAACTCGTCGCGCGGCACGCCGGCTTCGGGCAGGCCGTAGAACTGCGCCATCCGCGCGTTCATCATGCTCCAGTCGGAGTTCAAAAATTCGCGCAGGGTCAGGCCGCGCTGGAGCACTTCGCGGAAGAACGCCTTCGACTCGCCGATCATGCTCTTCTCCAGGTGCGCGTCGTAGTCGGGGTAAATCTTTTTGTCCGGCGGAAACATGCCCACCTTGCGCAGCCGCAGCCACTGCGTCGCGAACGAGTCCGTGAAGCGCGCGGCGCGAGGATCAGCCAGCAGGCGGGCGAACTGCCGCGACAACTCGGCCTTGTCGTGCAGCTTCCCCTTCTCCGCAAGTGCGAACAACTCCTCGTCCGGCATCGTGCTCCACAGCAGATACGAAAGGCGCGCGGCGATTTCCCAGTCGTTGAGCGTGGTGCGGTTCGCGTTCGCGTCGCCCTCGGCGATGAACAGAAAACTTTTCGAGCAAAGGATCGCGAGCATCCCCGCCTTCACCGCGTCGGGAAATTTTTCCTTCGCCGCGAGCTCGGCCTTCACGATGCCGACGTAGCCATCGAGTTCCTCCGCCGTGACCGGCCGACGGAACGCGCGCCGCGCCAGTCGGCCGAAGCCTTCGCGCACCTGCTCCAGGTTGCCCTCCTCGCGCGGCAGGTATTCGTTGCGCCGCGTCAGCTCCGCGTCGGTGATGATCGGCCCGCGCCAGGAAATCGAATCCATGATGAGAAACGGATAGCGCGGGCGACCGGCTTCGTCCGTGATTTTCACCTGCCACGGAATGCGGCCGAGTTTCGTGCTGACGAACGGCGTGCTGCCGTGCCGGCCGGAACGCGGCAGATTCGACGGCCCGGGCACGTCGTTATACACCTCGATGGTCGGTCGGCCCTTTGGCAGATGCGCGCGGAAGGTCACGGTCACGGGCTGGTTTTCGGGTGCGACGATGTCCTGCTCGAACAGCACGCGGTCGAGCTTCGCCTCATAGACCTTGAGCCGCGGCGCGCGGCCGTTCTCCGGCTTCAAGCCGCTGAGCGTGTAGCTGATCTCGTAAATGCCCGCCTCCGGCAGCGGGTCCTTGAGCAGGGAGTAGCGGAAAATATCGCCCGGCCACATCTCGTAGCGCACCTTGTCGAGCAAGCCGAGTTCGCGCAGGCGATCCCGATGGTCTTGATTCACCTGCTCTTCATAGATCGCGGGCTTCGTCCCGCCGAACGGCGCGGGCGGCTTGGCTCCCTTCTTGAGCGGCGCGACGTCCGGGTAAGCCTCCGCGAGGATCGTCTCCGCCGCGTGCAGATATTTTTCGATGTTCGACGGCGACAACGTGAGCACCGAGCCGATGCGCTCGAACCCGCGCCACTCCGGGTCTTCGAGCAGGGCGCCGGGATCGCCCGCGTCGTAATGCACGCCGAGCAGATCGCGCATCGTGTTCACATACTCCTCGCGCGTGAGGCGGTTGTAGGACACGCGCCCGCGCGCCGCCATCCGCGCCGCCTCACCCTCCTTCATCCGCGCGGCGATCCACTCGACCACCTTCGCGCTCTCGGCTGCGCTGGGCTTTTTCTTCTCCTTCTTCGGCGGCATCTCGCCGGAGTTGATGCGCTCCATCACCTCGACCCACTGCGGCGTGTTCTCGAACCCGACCTTGCACGAGAGCGTGTCGAGGCGGAAATCCCCCTTCTGCGTCTTCGCGTCGTGGCACTTGTTGCAATGCTGTGCAAAGAACGGCTTCACCGCGCGATCGAAGTCGGGCGCCGCCGTCGGAGCCGACGCGGCGAACCCGTTCACCGTGATGCCCATGACGGCACTCACGAGCAAAGGGATGAGGCTCGAAATGCGTGGAGTTCGTTTAAGTGTTGAAGCCATTCAGTGCCTGAAAACAGACGGATTCTGCCGGAATCCATTCACGAATGACAGGTTTGGTTTCCGGTGAAAAATCAGCCCAAACACCTCACGCCCCGACGCGCTTCTTGATTTCCTTCAACTGCGCCGCCTCGGGCTTCACCGTGTAATACTTGTCCAGCGGGTAGCAGCCGCTGATGAGGCCGTTGCGCGGCGCGGTGGTGCAGTCGCTGAACGTGCGGCAGATGAAACGTTTCTCGATTGCTCCCTTCTCCGCCGCCTCGGCGAGCATGTTCGGGTAGCTCAACACCGCGCGGCCAATCCCCACCATGTCGGCCCAATCGTGACGAAGAAGGTATTGCGAAACCTGCGGGAGAAACTCCTGCAAGTAGCTCAGGCCGGAGGCGACAATGATCAAGTCTTTGAGCTTTGAGCTTTGAGCTTTGAGCTTCCTCACGGTCTGCACCTGCCGCTCCACATCAATGAGCGGATCATGCGCAGGCTGGTAGCCATCGCTCGGCGGATAGGCGGCGGGGCGTTGGAGGTGCGGCGTGTAGTAGGGGGAACCGGCGCTCGTGTTGAGAATCTTCACGCCGAGTTGCGCGCACAGTTCGACGAATTGAAACGTCTCCGTGAGGTCAATCTTCGTCGGGTCGTTCTGGTCCACGCCGAAGCCGTAGCGATACGGCAAGGCGTGCGCGAATTCCTCCGGGATGCCAGGGCCGAGCTTGCCGGGCACGGACAGTGCGGGGTCGGGGCGATGCGGCACCTTGTCGAAGCAGCTCAGGCGCACGGCGAAATCAATCTGGTTCCCGCTGGCGCGAATGCCCGCGACGATGTCGCGCAGGATGCGCGTGCGGTTTTCAAAGCTGCCGCCGAATTTGCCGGGCCGCGTGTGCGCGCCGAGAAACTCGTGCAAGAGGTAGCCGTGGCAGTGCTTGAGGTCCACAAAGTCCGCGCCCACGTCCCAAGCGATCTTCGCTGCGCAAATGTAATCCTCGATCAGCCGCTCGATTTCGTCGTCGGTGAAAACCTGTGCGTCGCTCGTGACCTTGAACTTCGTGTCGAGGATCGGGTGCCGGAAGGCGACGCGCGGCTCGTAGCGCATC
>JACQFS010000133.1 GCA_016199935.1 Verrucomicrobiota bacterium | reverse complement strand
GATTTCGGCGTGCGACCAATCGGGCACGTTGGGCGCGATGAGCGTGGTGGGAATGTGCCGTTGCACCAGGTCGGCGAGCACCGGTTGGGCTTTCGCGGGCGCGCCGGATTGAAGCAACACCCACGCGGCCATCGCGCTGACTTCGCCGCACGGATCATGGAGCACACGCTCCAACGCGGTCTGCGCGGCCGCATCCGCCTTGCCCAGCATGAGCAAGCCGACGGTGCCCCAGAAGCGGAGACCGGAGTCCTGGTCCGCGAGCAGTTTGATGAGGCGCGGCGCGTTGGCGGGATTGCCCGCGAGCGCAAGATCGGCGGCCTCGAGATAGGCGGGGAGATCGTAGAGCTTCGGGTCGCGGACCATTTGGTAGATGGTCGTTTTGTTTTCCGTCGCGCGACGATCGCGCTCGGCTTCGGGGAGCAGGCCGGTGTCGTGGATGGAAAGCTGCCACTCGTGCAATTTGGCGCGCATCGTTTCGAGCGTGTGCTGATGCTCCGGTTTGCCGGCGAGGTTCACCACATTGTCCGGGTCGGCCTGCATGTCGTAAAGTTCCTCGACGGGCTTGAGGGTGAAGAAGCGGCCGGTCACTTCGGTCGTGCGGTGATTCTTGAACGCGTCCTCCCACGTCCGCGTCGCCACCATTTTCCAAAGGTAGTCGAGGTGCTGGCCCCACACGACGTAGGGCATGTAGTTTTTGATGTAGGCGAAGCGATGGTTGCGGACGGCGCGCTGGTTGTCGAACCGCTCGTCCATGCGCTCGCGGAAACTGAAGACATACTCCGGCTCCGGCTCGGCCTTGGGTCCAAGAAAAACCCGGCCCTGCATGACCGGCGGCACTTCGGAACCGGTGAGGCTCAACCACGTCTTGGGCAGATCGAGAAAGCTGACGAGGCGATCCACCGTGGTGCCGGGCTGCGCGGCAGGCCAAAGGTGTTTGAACTTCGCCGGGATGCGGACGATGAGCGGCACGTGCAGGCCGCTGTCGAAGAGGAAGCGCTTGCTGCGCGGCAGCACGCCGCCGTGGTCGGAGTTGAAAATCACGATCGTGTCCTCGGCGAGGCCGGCCCTTTCCAGATCCGCGAGCGCCTTGCCGATCTCGGTGTCCATGTTTTCCACGGCGTCGTAATACTTCGCGTAGTTCATGCGGATGGGCAGTTCGTCGGGATGATACTTGCTCAGGGTCACGTCGCCGGGTGAATGGCGCGTGTTCGTGACCTCGCCGTGCGCCTTGCTCTCGTGCGATTCGTTGAAGTTGATCACCTGGAAAAACGGCTGGCCCGGTTTCCGTTTGTTCCATGCGTCGGCCACGTTGCTGTCCCAGCAGTCGGTGTCCGCGCGACCGCCGATGTTGTAGTCGGTCTTCGAATGATTCGCCGTGCAGTAGCCGGCCGCGCGAAGGTGGTCGGGATAATATTTGATCTGATCGTGCGGGATCGGGTAGCGGCTGCGCATCGGATGCGTGCCCATCGAGATCGAATTGATGCCCGTGATCCAGGTGCTGCGCTGCGCCGCGCAAACCGGCGCGCAGGCGTAAACGCTCGTGTAGCGAAAGCCCTGCTTCGCGAAGGCGTCAATGTGCGGCGTCTTCGCCTCGGGAAAACCGTAGCAGCCGATCCAGTTCACGCTCGAGTCCTCGCAAACGAGCCAGAGGATGTTTGGACGATCAGCGGCGCGGGCGGCGCACGAAAGGACGAGCAAGGCCAGAGAGATCGCACGGAGCATGGGATGTTTCATAAGTTGTGATCGGTGTGTGTTGGTGGGCGGCAAGGGACACGGTCACTGCGCGACCTTCACGTTGCGGAAACCGGCGCTCTCGCCGAAGACGAGGAAGGTCGCGCCCGTTTTCTTTTCGCCGAGCACGGCGTGCGTGCCCTTCGCGATCGTGTCATTCACCTGCGCGGTGGCTTCGTTGCCCTTGAAGGTGATGCGGACGGGATACCACTGGTTCGCCGCGAGCTTGAGCGGCTTCTTCGCGAGCGGCTCGACGGCGTCCCTGCCTTCGCCCTGCGACGGGTTCTTCGCGATCTCGAGCGACGAGCGGGAAATCACGAAGCGGACGCTGCCTTTCTTCTCGCCCCAATCCACGCGCAGCGAGGTGCGGTTCGCGCCTTTGAAGTTGAGCTCGAAATCAATCGTGCCATCCGTGATCGCGAGCGGTGTGCGCAGACTCGCGGCTTGCTCGGCCTTCCCCTTTTGCATTCCCCAAAGGCCGCCGTCACCCGGCGTCCACTCGCCGCGCGACGCGATCCACGGCTTGCCGGGCAAGGCCGAAAGCGACTCGGTCATGCCGATGGTTCCCGTGAGCGGAGTGAGCGACGCGACCTTCGTCACCGCCGGCTTCACGTCGGCAGGCGGCAGCTCGCGGCTGTAGCCGCCGTCGCGGTAACGGTTCAGCAGCGCGCGAAGTTCCGCGACGAGCTCGGGATGCTGCGCGCTCACGTCCTTCGTCTCGGATGGATCATCCTTCGTGTTGTAGAGCTGCGAGCGATACTGGTCCGCGTGCGCTTTGCGCGCGCCGGCTTTGATCTCATCCACGGGCACGCCCTCGATCCACTTCCACGGGCCTTTGCGCAGCGCGAAGACGCCGTCGGCACTGTGCACGATCAGGTCGTCGCGGATCGGCTTCGATGGCTCGCCCAAAATCGCCGGGAGAAAATTGTGGCTGTCTTCGGCGGCCTTCGACACGGCCGGCAACTCTTCGCCGACAATCGCCGCCGTCGTCGCGAGAATGTCCACGAGGCTGACCATCTCCCTGCACACGGAACCGGGCGCGGCCTGGCCGGGCCAGCGCACGATGAGCGGCACCTTGAAGCCGCCCTCCCACACGTCGTGCTTGCCGCCGCGCAGGTCGCCATTCACGCGCAGGCCGGCCTTGAACGCGGCGGTCTGGAGCAGTTGGGAATTCTCCGGCTTGAAGACGCCGCCATTGTCGCTGGAAAAAATCACGAGCGTGTCCTGCGCGACGCCCAGCTGGTCGAGCGTGTCGAGCACGCGGCCGACGCTCCGGTCGAGTTCGTGAATCCAATCGCCGTAGAGTCCGGCCTTGCTCCGGCCCGCGAGATCCTTGTCCGGCGTGACGGGGTTGTGGACCGCGACGGGCGTGAAGTAGAGGAAGAACGGTTTGCCCTTCGGCTGCCGCTGCATCCACGCGGTCGCCTTGTCGGTAAGCACTTTCATCACGCGCTCGTTTTTTCGGCGCGGTGCGTCGAGCGCGAGGATGCGGCCCTCACCCTTGCCGCCTTCCGTGTCGGAGCCCTCGTAGGTCGCCTTGAAATCATCCGAGTCCGGCACGGGCCCGGCGATCTTCATGTTCGCGGGAATTTTTCCGTTGCGGAGTCCGTAAACGAAACGGTTCTCGACGAACACACCCGTGAGATCGCCGTGATTGCTCGGCACGCCGAAGTGATATTCGAAACCGATGTCGAGCGGCCCCGGCGAAAGTTCCGCCGTGAAATCCGGACGCCACTTCGGCGAGTCATCCGCCGTGCCGTAGCCGAGATGCCACTTGCCCACGGCCGCCGTCGCGTAGCCGTGCTTTTTGAGCAGCGACGCCAGGTTCAGCCGCGTGGTCTCAATGTGCAGCGGCGCGAACGTGCTCAGCACCTCGTGCTTGAGCGACGTGCGCCAGCAATAGCGCCCCGTCATCACCGAGTAGCGCGTCGGCGAACACACCGACGACGTGGTGTTGCCATCCGTGAAGCGCCGGCCCTCCTTCGCGAGGCGGTCAATGTTGGGTGTCTTCACCAGCGCGGGATTCGCGCCGTAACACCCGGCGCTGCCGTAGCCGTAGTCGTCGGAGAGGATGACGATGATGTTCGGCAGGCGGCTGGCGGCCAGCGCCGCGAGCGTGCCGCAGAACATCAGGACGGCACCGACGCCACAAACCAGCCGGTGGTGGGTGGAGCGAAGATTGGTTTTCATGTTGGAAGATTGGATCAGGGTCGGAAGCCGGTTCAATGGTGATCAGATGAAAAATGACGCAGCCCACGCGATCCCCATTGAGGTAATCTCAAAGCCACGCGGCGCGGGAGAAGAATTCTGCGTTTCATGGCGCGCAATTCAGAGGTTCGGGGAAACGCTCACTTGTCGCCCTTCTCCGGCTGCCACAGCGGCTTGGGCAGCGTGGCGTTCCACGCGTTGTAACGGTCGCGGAGTTCCTTCAGGCGCGCAGGGTCGCTCGTCGAACGGTCGCTGAGTTCCTGGAGGTCGGTGGCGAGGTTCACCAACTTCGGCGTCTTGCTGACGGGATGCTTGCCCGCGCCCTGCGCCTGCATGATGACCTTGTCGTCACCGGCGCGCACGGCCCAGATGCGACGATAGCTCATGCGCCAGAAAAGAAAATCGTGCGGGTCGCCGCTGCGCTCGCCGGTGAGGAACGGGATGATGTTCACGCCGTCGAACGCGACGTCCTTCGGCGCGGGCGTGCCGGAGATCGCGAGCGCGGCCGGGAGCAGATCGAGGCTGCTCACGGCGCGGTCGTAGGTTTTTCCCGCGGGTAGCTTCGCCTTCCACTGCACGAGGAACGGCACGCGGATGCCGCCCTCGAACATCGTGCCCTTCTCGCCGGAGAGCGGGGTGTTGAGCGAGCCGTTGCGTTCGAGCGGGCCGCCGTTGTCGCTGAGGAAGACGATGAACGTGTTGTCTTCGATGCCGTCCTTTCGCAACTGCTCCAGCACCACGCCCACGGCGTCGTCCATGCCGGAGACCATCGCGGCGTAAGTGCGGCGGTTCTCGTCGGCGATGTGGGCGAAGCGCGCGAGCAACGCGGCGGTGGCCTGCTTCGGCGTGTGCGGCGCGTTGAACGGCAGGTAGAGAAACCACGGCTGCGCTTTGTTCCGGTGAATGAACGCCGCCGCCTCATTGCCCAGCACGGTGGTGAGATAGCGCGAATCGTCGGGCTTCTTGCTCGTCGCGCCGATGGTCGTGCGATTGCGTTGGAGCAAATTGTCCGGACGCCAGTCCATCAGGTAATCGTGGCTGCCACCAAGGAAACCGAAGAACTCATCGAAGCCGCGCGCGAGTGGATGGAAGCGCTCCTCATTGCCGAGATGCCACTTGCCGACGACGCCGGTGCGATAGCCGCCCGCCTTCATCAACTGCGCGAAAGTTTTCTCCGTCACCGGCAAACCCTTTTCGCCCGACGGCCCGTTGCCTTCCCAGTTGATCTCGTGCCCGAAGCGCGACTGCGAGCGGCCCGTCATCAACCCCGCGCGGCTCGGCGAGCACATGCACGAGGTGACGTAGCCGCTGGTGCAGCGGATGCCGTTCTTCGCGATGGAGTCAATGTGCGGCGTCGGGATGTCCTTGCACCCCTGCACGCCGAGGTCCGCGTAACCGAGATCATCGGCGACGATGACGAGGACGTTCGGCTTCGGCTCTGCCGCAAGGGCGAGGGATGCGAACAGGAGGAAACAGAGGAAACTGAGGGGTTTCATTTGAGGAAACACTCGAAGGGCAATGGGGGGCATAAGTTATCAGGGCGCGGATGCTCGGGCAGCTTTGGTATTCCAGACGAAGCCGACTGCTTCGAGTTGCCGTTGCCGGTCAGGTTTGAGCTTCCCACGGTTGAAGTGAGTCCGTTGCGTGTTCACCCATTTACCGAGGCGCTTATCACCGCCACCTTTCTGCGGGACGTTGCAGTGGCCGTGGACCTTCTTGAATTCAATCAACCGCTCCAGCATACGCTCCCATGCTTCACGCTCCACCAACCTCCAGGCGAAACCAATTTCGTCCAGCCGTTTGCCACGCTCGACGATGATGGGCCGGTTATACTCCTTGGCCGCGCGTTGGTTTCTCACCCAAGTCGCAAGCTCTGTGTATTTGGGAGAGCGTTGCGGCACATTCGTGTGCCCATGCTGCTTTTTGAACTCAATAAGTTGCTGGAGCATTTCCTCCCAACGCGTGCCGATAGGATCCCACTCGAAGCCGATCTCATCGAGCCGATGAATGCGTTCGGTTGAAACTAGCCAGCGATTGTAGGTCACGCGCTGTTTAGATACCCAGTCCGCGAGACTGGGGTCTTCTTTCCAACGCTGGGGAACAAGGGTGTCACCGTGTTGCTCGCGATACTGCTGCAACCTTGCAAACATTTCATCCCAGGTGCGCTTTTCAGTTTCGCCTACGTCTCGCGCGGGCTGCCAATCGAACACGATTGAATCAAGCTTTTCGATACGCTCGGGCGAAAGCTTTCCGTGGGAACACTGTGCCCTTTGAGTCCGCACCCAGCGTGCGAGCTTTGGATCACTCGGCCATTCATCGGGAACGCGGCAGTCTCCATGCGTTTCGCGATATTTCTGCAAGCGTATGAACATTGCCTGCCAACGGTCATCATACGGCACCCAATCGAATCCGATGCTGTCGAGACGCTTTTCTCTCCAATCAAGAATTTCGCCCCGCCGCTTGTGCTGGCGCTGAACCCACATCCATCTTCTCAGTTCGTCGCTTGGCTCGATGTCGCGTTTCTTGCCGTTGTGCATCGGGCGCAAATGCTCCACCAGCTTCGCGAACATCGCATCCCAACCTCCATCGTGTGCGCTCCAAGCGAATCCGATTTCCTCCAGTTGACGAACGTGGTCTGGCTCAAGTCGGTTGCGCTTTTTGTTTAAGCGCTGCAGACCCACCCAGCGTGAAAGCTCGGGCTGGGCAGTCCAGTCATCAGGCACGTTGGAGTGGCCATGCAATTTGAAGAATTCCACCAACTCCAAAAACATCTCGTTCCACGAGCGCGCTGGTTGGGTTGTAGGGGAGTCATTTCTCGTGGAGTTCTTCTGCCAAACAAACCCAATTTCGTTCAATGCACTGATCCGCGCATCGCTTAATTGTCCCCGCTTCTTGGCTTGCCGCTGGTGCAGCATCCAGCGATTGAGCTTCTTCGTCCCTTCGTCCACGACGTGAATCACGGCGGCACCGTGCGTAGCGGCGTAAGTTCGAAACAGGTCGAAAGTCGCACGCCACTGCTTGTCTGGGTCGGCCGGTTTTCTCTCAGCTCTGCTTGCCGCTGTTCGCCCATCCCAATCAAAGCCGATGGCGTTCAGTCGTTGAACGTATTCTTCGCCCAACTCCTTTCTCCGGTGCTTGTATCGCTGGCTGACTACCCACGCACCGAGAAGCGGGTTCTCTGACCACTTAACTTTCACGCGGGTATGACCAAATCGCTCTTTGAAGGCACACAGTTCGGCAAATCGCTCGTCCCATGACGCAAGCCCAGTGGTCCACTCGAACCCGATCTTCTCCAGCATTGCGATGCGCTCGCGGGAAACTTTTCCATGGAGGTATTTGTTCCGTTGCGTGGAAACCCATGTGGCAAGCTTTCTGTCCTCGTTCCAGCTTTGTGGCACGCGGCAGTTTCCAAATCGCTTTCGATACTCAAGCAGAGCGAGGTAATACGTCCGCCAGTTGCTTGCGTGCGGGTTCCACTTGAATGCGAGCCGGTTCAACAGCTCTACTTTTTCAGGCTCCAAGACACCGTCGCGTTGCAGGACGCGTTGATTCACCGCCCATGTCGCCAGCTTTTGATTTTCATCCCATCGCGCGGGCATGTCGCAACTCCCGTGCTTTTGCTTGTAGGCGACGAGCTGCCCGTAGCGCTCGAACCATTGTTCCCCAATCGCGTCGAGGCATGCCGCAGTGATAGTGTTGCGCAACGTTTCGAGAGAAAGCTCAGGACCGAGCAACTCGACGCGTTCGCGGAAACGGCTGTCATCGAAGCCGCCGGTGCGCCCGCGCTCAGTCCGCATCTCGGCGATGATTTGCGCCAGCAAATCGTCCTGCTCTTTCAGACCTTGGAGAACTTTCCAGACCTCATCAAAGTTGCTGCGCAGAACCGCCTGCTCAATCGTCTCGCCCCGCGCCTTCTCGACATAGAGCGGCACGAGCACGTAGCCGAATTGCTTTCCAGTTTCGGGTGATAGGCGCATCGCCCGCCCCGTCGCCTGCACGATGTCCACGAGACTTCGCTTCGGGCTGAGGAACGCCACCATGTCGACGGCGGGAACATCCACGCCTTCCGTGAGGCAACGCGCGTTGGAGAGGATGGCGCGTGGAGCGGCAGCGAAATCGCGCAAGAGCCGTTCGCGGTAGGCGGTTGTCATCGCGCCTTCGATGTGCGCGCAATGAAATCCTTCGAGATGCGTGCCGATGCCTTCCGGTCCGCCGGACGTGAACGACTTCGCGGAGTCCACCTTGGAGTGGAAAGTGAACACCTTCGAGACGTTGCATTTTTCAATGGCTGACTTGAGCGCAATCTGATTCGCGACCTGTCGAGCCTTCACTTCATCTCCTTCAACCAAGACAACGCCGAGCCGTAGCGCTTCGTTGGTGACCATCTCCGATGTCACGACCGAGATGATGACCTTGTAGTCGGTGATGATCGCAGGCTTTGCCTTGGCTGCTGCGCTGAACGACAACCGGTGGACAACAGGGCCGTAAACTTCGGGAACGTCCATTGAGAAGACGATCTTCGACTCGCCGAACTTGTCCTTCTTCGCCACGTCGTAGTGACGCGGTGTCGCCGTCATGAAAAGCCGGCGAGCGATGGGCAGGTTTTCGTCCTTGAGCGCGAGTGCAAATTTCTGCCCATCTCGTCCGGCAGTCTTGTGAGCTTCGTCGAAAACACCGAAATCAAACGGCGGCAAGCCAACGAGTGCTTCGGCCACACGTTGACTGGATTGATACGTGGAGAACACCAACCGCACCGAGTTGGTCGGACGTTCAAGGAAGCGCCGCACTTCGGCACTCTGCGTCGTGACCGCAAAATCGAGGTCGGACGGACGAACCACCAGTGAATCTTCCTCCGGCTGAACTGTCGGGTCGGAACAGACGCACAAGAATTGAACATCCGGCCAACTCGTTTCGTGAAGCCACTCGTGCAACGTCTGACGAACCAGCGCGAGCGACGGCAGCAGCACGAGCACAGTGCGAGCGCCGAGTCGTTCAGCAGCCCAAAGTGCGACCAAGGTCTTGCCGCTGCCGCAAGCCATCAACGCCGTAGCCCGCGGCCCGCGTGACAGACCGCCCACGATGTCGTTCAGAGCGACGACTTGGTGCGGCTTTGGGTCCTTCTTCTTCGGCGTGGCCGGCCGCTCCGCGAGCCACGCTTCGATGATTTGGAAATCTTCCGGCGTGAGACGATCGAGGTCGCTGCCTCGGACGAAGATTGCCCCCAACCGTTCCTCAGCGACGCGAGCAATCTCATCGCAGTTGGTGAACACGAGCCTTCGCCCGCCGACATCCGCCAAGCCATAAAAAGTCGAAAGCTCCGTCCAAGTGAGTGGGGGTCGTCCCGTGCGAAACTTCGATTGGTAACAGACCGCTTCATCAGCCGCCGTCACGAACACGCCATCCACTCCCATGTCCGTCATCGGCAAGCGAAGGCGCTTCCGGATCGCCGCAGGCATCGAACTCCCCGGCCACACTTCGCGTGCTTGATACACGCGCTGCGTCGCGAGACAAGCCTCGGCGAAAACTTCGAGCGCTGCGCCTCTCGCCTGCTCATCACGGAGTTTCGCAATGCGAACCTCAAGCTCTTCAAACGACTTCAGACCAGCGAACAATCCTGCTCGCTGGAACGCGGTCGCTTTGGGATGAAGCGGCACTGGCACGCTGGAGAATAGCGCGTTATTTGAGTCGTTGGAAAGACTGTCGCGGAGATTTCTGCCGCCCCTACAGGGCTTGGAGATTTTTTGGAACGTAACCCAGGGCGGCGCGGACTGCGCCTCGCTTGCCCTGGGCTATTATCTGTCGGGCTTGCAGCCCTTCAGTTTGGGACTCGCGTAGCTCATCCCTCCGAATCCGGGTTATCTGTGTTCATCCGTGG
>JACQFS010000146.1 GCA_016199935.1 Verrucomicrobiota bacterium | reverse complement strand
GCAGCAACGGCGCGTTCAGCCAGTTGATCATCTCCAATGGCGCGCTGCTCACCAGTTCGGGCAACAGCGTGGCGGGGCAGGGCGTATCGAGCAGCAACAACCTCATCGCGGTCAACGGCGCCGGCTCCGTGTGGTCCAACGCGGGCAACCTGATCCTCGGCGCCGGCGGCGCGCGCAACACGCTCGTGATCAGCAACGGTGGCGCGGTCTTCAACGCCAACGCCTTGTTCGGCAGCCTGTCGGGCAGCAGCAACAACTCGGCGCTCGTCACCGACGCGGGTTCGACGTGGAGCAATGCCGTGCTGAACGTCGGTTCGCTCGGGTCGTTCAACACCCTCACGGTGAGCAACGGCGGGACCGCGCTCAGCACGAGCGCCAGCCTCGGCTCGTCGGCCCTCTCCGTGAGCAACGTCGCGGCGGTGACCGGCGCCGGCTCGGTCTGGTCCAATCTCGTGGCGGTCTTCGACGTGGGCAATTCCGGGTCCGGCAACCGGCTCGTCATCAGCAACGGCGGACGGGTGTTCTCGACCGCGACCTTTGTGGGCGACATCGCCGGCTCCTCGAACAACTCCGTGCTCGTGACCGGTGCGGGCTCGGCGTGGTCCAACACGATCTCGATCTTCGTCGGCAACGCGGGCGTCGGGAACACGGCCGTGATCACCAACGGCGGAGCGGCCTCGGCGTCGAACACCGTGGCCGTCGGCGGGGCGGCCGGCAGCAGCAACAACCTGCTCACGGTCGGCGGCGGCACGCTGACCGTGACCAACGTGACCACGAACGGCCTGCTCGACGTGCGGCGCGGCAGCGCGGTGTTCAACGGCGGGCTGATCGCGGCCGACCAGTTGGTGCTGACCAACGCGGGCGGCACCTTTACGTTCAACGGCGGCACGCTCGTCACGCGCGGCGCGGTCGTGACCAACGGCCTGCCGTTCGTCGTCGGTGCGTCCGGGACGAATCCCGCGACGTGGGACGTGCGCTTCAGCGCGAGCAACTCGTTCGTGGGCTCGGATATTTTCGTGGGCAGCAACTCCTCGTTGAACAGCCTGCTCGTGACCAACGGCGCGCGGCTGACCAACACCGGCGCGGGCCAGCTTGGCTTCGCGGCGGGCGCGAACTCGAACGCCGCGGTGCTCGCGGGCGCCGGTTCGCAATGGCTCGCGGGCAAAGACGCGGCCGGAAACAGTCTGTATGTCGGGAGCAACGGTGCGTTCAACCAGTTGGTCATCTCCAACGGCGCGACGCTCACCAGTTCGGGCAACAGCGTCGCGGGCTTGAACGCGCCCAGCAGCAACAACCTCGTCGCGGTGGTCGGCGCGGGTTCCGTGTGGAGCAACGCCGGCAACCTGACCATCGGCAGCTCCGCGTCGCGCAATTCGCTTATTATCAGCAACGGCGGCGCGGTCTTCAGCACCGGTGGCTTTGTGGGCGCGGTGCTGAACACCAGCAACAACGTGGTGCTCCTCACCGATGCGGGCTCCATCTGGACGAACTCCAACATGCTCATCGGCCAGAATGGTTCCTTCAACACGCTCACGGTCAGCAACGGCGCGCTCCTCGTCACCGCGGGGGCGGACGTGGGTAGCAGCGCGACCGCCGCCGGCAACGTCGCGGTGGTCACGGGTGCCGGGTCCGTCTGGTCCAACTACACCGGCATCCTCAACGTGGGCAACGCCGGACCGAGCAATCAACTGGTGATTAGCAACGGCGGACGCCTGGCCGCGACGACCACCATCGTCGGCAACAGCGCCGGCTCGACCAGCAACACCGCGCTCGTGACCGGCGCGGGCTCGGTGTGGTCCAACTCGATCTCGCTCATCGTCGGCACCTCCGGCGCCGGCAACTCCGTGTTGCTTACGAACGGCGGTCTCGCCTCGGCGGCGACGAGCGTCCAGGTCGGCGTGCTGCCCGGCAGTAGCAACAACACGCTCACCGTCAGCGGCGGCACCCTCCTGGCCGCCAACGTCAGCGCGAACGCGCTGCTCGACGTGCGGCGCGGCGGCGCGGTGCTCAATGGCGGCCTCATCGCGGCCGACCAGTTGGTGCTGACCAACGGCGCGGGCACGTTCACCTTCAACGGCGGCACGCTCCTCACGCGCGGCGGCGTGCTCACCAACGGCGCGGGCTTTGTCGTCGGCGGACCCGGCACGAACGCGGCAGTGTGGGACCTCCGCGCGGGCGTGAGCAACACGCTGGTCAGCGGAAATATTTTCATCGGCAGCAACGTGTCGTTCGCCACGCTGCTCGTGACCAATGGCGCGGTGCTGACGAACAGCGGCGCGGCTTACGTTGGCTTCGCGCTCGGTGCGAATTCCAACACCGCCACGCTCGCCGGCGTGGGCTCGCGCTGGTTCGCCGGCCAGGACGCGGCGCTCGGCGGCGTCTATGTCGGCAGCAACGGCGCGTTCAACACGCTCGTCGTGAGCAACGGCGCGAAGCTCAACTCCAGCGGCGCGGCGAACGTCGGCTTCGGCCCCACGGCCAGCAACAACGTCGCGACCATCACCGGCGCCGGCTCGGCGTGGACGAACGCCGGGGCGCTCTTCGTCGGCAACGCCGGCCTGGGCAACAGCCTGCTCGTCAGCGGCGGCGTCGTGTTCACCGCGGGCGGCACGCTCGGCAGCAGTGCCATCGCCAGCGGCAACCTTGCATCCGTCAGCGGCGCGGGGGCGATGTGGTCCAACTCCGGCACGCTGCTGGTCGGCGACTCCGGCTCGTTCAACACGCTCGTCGTGAGCAATGGCGGCGTCGTGTTCAATGCGAGCACCAAGGTCGGCTCGCAGGCGGGCGCGACGAACAACCTCGCCGTCGTCACCGGTGCCGGCTCGATCTGGTCCAATACCGGCAGCCTGATCATCGGCGGCGCCGGCGCGGGCAACACGCTCCTGATCTCGGCCGGCGCGCGGGTGATCAACCCGGCCGGCTCGCTGGGCAGTGCCGCTTCCGCTTCCAACAATCTCGCGTCCGTCAGCGGGATCGGCTCGGTCTGGACCAACTCCGGGTCGCTGCTCGTCGGCGCCGGGAGCGCGGGCAACACGCTCGTGATCAGCAACAGCGGCGTGGTGTTCAGCTCGGGGGCGGACGTCGGATCCAGCGGCAACAACAACCTCGCCGTCGTGACCGGGGCCGGCTCGGTGTGGACGAACTTCGGTGTGGTCAACGTCGGCAACAGCGGCGGCAGCTCGCGCAACCAGCTCGTGATCAGCAACGGCGGCGTCGTGGTCACCGCGACCGGCGGGGTGATCGGCAACGGTTCCACCTCCTCCGCCAACCTCGCGTTGGTGAACGGCGCCGGCTCGGTCTGGACCAACGGCGCGCTGCTGACCGTGGGCGCCAGTGGTTCGACCAACACGCTCGTCGTGAGCAACGCCGGCACGTTGTTCAGCGTCGGCGGCCTCCTCGGCGGCGCGGCCACGGCCTCCAACAACTTCGCCGTGATCGTGGGCACCAACTCCGTGTGGTCCAACAGCGCCGCGCTCCTCGTCGGCAGCAACGGCCCGCTCAACACGCTCATCGTGAGCAACGGCGGCGTGGTGGTCAGCGTGGGCGGCTCGTTGGGCGTCGCCTCGACCAGCAATCTCGCGGTGGTCACCGGCCCCGGCTCGCTGTGGAGCAACACGGCGGCGTTCAACCTCGGCGTCACCGGCGCGGTCAACTCGCTCGTCGTCAGCAACGGCGGCCGCTTCGAGGCGGCCTCGGCGGTCATCGGCTCGGTGTCCGGCGCGACGAACAACAGCGCGTTTGTTTCCGACAGCAACTCGGTGCTGCGCGTGACCAACGGCCTCACGCTCGGCTCCGACGGCGCGAACAGCCGCCTGACGGTGACGAATGGCGGCACGTTGCTCGTCGGCGCGGCGCCCGGCGCGGGCCTGATTGTCGGCGCGACGGCGAACTCGACGAACAACCTGCTCGCCATCGGCAACGCGACGCTGACGGTCTCGAATGTCACCACCAACGCCGTGCTCGACGTGCGCCGCGGCAGCGTGGTGCTCAACGGCGGCACGCTCAACGCCAACCAGTTGCTCGCGACCAACGGCGCGGCGAGCCTCTTCACGCTCAACGCCGGCACGGTCAACGTGAGCAGCACCACCATCAGCAACGGCTTCACCTTCCTCGTCGGCAACGGCGTGAGCAACGCGGCCTATCACCTCGTCAATAGCAACACCCACTCGTTCGGCAACGGACTCGTCATCAACACGAATGCCACGCTGTTCGGCAACGGCACCATCGTGGGCAACGTGACCAACCGCGGCACGATCACGCCGGGCAATTCGCCCGGCTCGCTCACCATCAACGGCAGCCTGAGCTTCGCGACCAACGCGGGCATCACCTTCGAGATCGGCGGCCTCATCCCGACGAACCAATACGACCAGGTCACCGTGACTAACTTCGTCCAGTTCGCCGGGACGCTCTCGCTGGCGTTGATCAACAACTTCACCCCGGCCGCGACGAGCACGTTTACGCTGATGAACTTCGCCTCGGCCAGCGGCACGTTCGCCAACGCGACGAACAACGCCGTGGTGGCCACGACCAACAACCTCGCCCAGTTCCGTGTCAGCTACTCGGCCACCAACCTCGTGCTGACGGGCTTCACGTTCATCGACAGCGACGGCGACGGGCAACCCGATTACGCCGAGTCGCTCGCCGGCACGCTGGGGAACAACTCGGCGGATTACTTCCACGTGACCACGATGTCCCGCGCCCTCTCCGGCGCGATCACGGTGCAGTTCGCCGCGGTCGCGGGCAAATCCTACGTCCCCGAATACTCGAACGACCTCGTGACCTGGACTCAGGCGGTCGGCGCGACCCTCACCAATCCCGGCGCCGGCATTCTCCAGTGGATCGACGACGGCACGCTCACCGGCGGCGTCCCCACGAGCAAGCGCTTCTACCGCATCCGCCTCGTTGTCCCGTGACCCGTTTGGAGTTCACGCTCTAGCGTGTCCGCGGGAGCAGGCTGAAGCTTGAACTCCAAACTTCCCGCGCCTCACTTCGGCGGCTTCGCCGGCGCGAGGTGCTTCTCGAGAAACTTCCAGACCTCCCGGCGCGACTCCTGCGCCGTCGCCGTGTCAATGCGGTTGAACGAGTGCCCGCCCGGCGCGTTCGTGTAGATGCGCTGCTCGAAGGTTTTCCCCGCCGCCGTCAGCGCCGCGATGAGCCGTTCCACCTCGCGCACGTTCACGTCCTCGTCGTTCGTGTTGCCGTGAATGAGCAGCGGCGTGCGCAGTTTCTCCACGTTGCCCACGGGTGAGCGGCGGCGATATTCCTCCGGCGCCTCGGCGAGCGTCTTGCCGAGGTGATACGGCGCGGCGAACATCTGCTCGTAATCCTTTCCGCGGATGCGGATGCGCTCGGCCAGGTCGCTCACCGGCACGCCCGCGTAGCACGCCGCGTAATCCTCCGGGTGCGCGCAGACGGTGAGGAAGGCGATCATCCCGCCGTGGCTCCAGCCGATGATACCCACGCGCCGCGCGTCCAGCTCGCGGTGATTCTCCAGCATCCACGCGCGCGCGGCGTGGACATCCTCCACTTCGAGTCCGCCGTAATCAATCAGCCGCCAGTAGTCGCCGCCGTAGCCGCTGCTGCCGCGATAGTCGGGCGCAATGACCGCGTAGCCCTGTTGCACCAGCTCGCGGACCACGTGGACCTCCTCGTCGCTCGCGGTGTTGCCGTGAATCTCGCCGTGCGCGAGGACGATGAGCGGGAGCTTCCGTTGCGTTCCGCGTTCGCGCGGCACGAACGTCAGCGCCGAGACGATCACCTCGTTGCTGCCGGGCGGCGGCGCGGGGTTGTTCGTCGTGCGCGGCGGCGGGCCGGTGAAGCGCACCTTGTCCACAAGCGCCACGTCGCCGAGGCGCTGGAACCACATCAGCTCGTTGAGCTGTCGCGCGAGCTGCGCGTGCGACTGGCCGAGGCCTTCCTCGAGCGCGTGCACGCGCGTGGCGGGTTCGTTCGTCTCGGCGGCGGTGGCGGTCGTGGCGAGCAGCAGGAGGAGGAAAAACTTTTTCATCGGCATTGGGATGTGCGCGCGGAGCATGGCAGGCGGACTCGCGGGCGACAATTCATTCCCCGCGGTTATCCCCGTTTCGCGTCAACCGTTGGCCTTGCCGAAAGAGTTTGTGAATTTTTCCCCCTCCGGCTAAATCCAACGCCCTATGAAATTTACCGGCCCGTTCCTCACCTCCGTCTCCACCGGCCTCCTCGCCGCGCTCGCACTCCTCCCGCTCGCCGCCCGCGCCGAGTGGCCCGCCTACCGCGGCCCCAACGGCGACGGCTCCTCCGCCGAGACCGGCCTCGCCACCAAGTGGCCCGCCGCCGGTCCGCGCGCGTTGTGGAAGGTGCCCACGCCCGCCGGCTTCGGCTCCTTCACCGTCGCGGGCGGCAAGGCTTACACGATTGTCACGCGCCAGTTCGCCGGCGCGGATCAGGAGACGCTCGTCGCCTGCAACGCCGACACCGGCAAGGAACTGTTCTCCTTCGCCATCGGCATCGCGAAGTTCGACAAGGGCGGGGACTCCGGCGCCGCGGGCAACAATGGCGGCGACGGCGCGCGCTCCACGCCCACGGTGGACGGCGGGAAAGTTTACGCCATCTCGGGCAACCTCGCCGTCGTCTGCCACGACGCCGCGACCGGCAAGCGCATCTGGGCGCGCAGCATCATGACCGAACACGCCGGCGTGCAGATCAAGTGGCAGAACGCCGCCTCGCCCGTCATTGATGGCAACCTCCTCTTCGTCGCCGGCGGCGGTCCCGGCCAGGCGCTCCTCGCGCTCGACAAGAACACCGGCAAGACCGTCTGGAAAACCCAGGACGACGTCATGACGCACTCCACGCCCACCGTCGGCACCATCCTCGGCGTGCGGCAGGTGATCTTCTTCACCAAGGAGGGACTCGTCGCGCTCGCGCCGGCGAATGGCGCGGTCCTCTGGCGCTACAAGTTTCCCTTCAGCACCTCCACCGCGATCTCGCCCGTCATCTGCGGCGACATTGTTTACTGCTCCGCCGGCTACGGCATCGGCGCGGGCGCGGCGAAGATTGCCAAGGCCGGCAGCGCCTTCACCGCGACGGAGATTTACCGCGTGACCGGCAACAAGCCCCTCGCCAACCACTGGTCCACGCCCGTCTTCACCGGCGGCTACATTTACGGAATGTTCCAGTTCAAGGAATACAGCGCCGGCCCGCTCAAGTGCGTCGAGGCCGCCACCGGCAAGGTCGTGTGGGAAAAGGAAGGCTTCGGCCCCGGCAACGTCACCCTCGTGGACGGCAAGCTCGTCGCCCTCAGCGACGCGGGCGAGTTGATCCTCGTCGAGGCCACGCCCAAGGCTTACACCGAACTGGCGCGCGCCAAGGTGCTCACCGGCAAATGCTGGAGCACGCCCGTCTTCAGCGGCGGAAAGATTTACGCGCGCAGCACCAAGGAAGGCGTCTGCCTCGACGTGAGCGCGAAGTCCGCCGCGGCGAAGTGAGTTGAATCTCCCAATGACGAGGCCGCCCGTGGCAACGCGGGCGGCCTTTTTCATCCGTGGCGTCCGGCGTGATCCCCTCTCCCAGCGGGAGAGGGAAAGGGTGAGGGAGAAAACGTGCAGAGTCTGGTGGCGCGAGCACGCAACGGAACTTCGTGGCTCTTCTCCCTCACCCCATCCCTCTCCCGCTGGGAGAGGGCGTTCGCCCGCGTGGCCGCTCACCGCGCCGTCGCGCCATACAAATCCACCACGCGGTCGCGGAGCCAGAGGAGATCGTTCGGGTCGTAGGCCGCCTGCGGCTGCCAGTTCGGGTCGAGGTTCGGCACCTGACCGTTCGGATTCTTCGCGGTGCCGGCGATGGCGGTCGCGAGGTCCGCGTTCGTCACCTCGCCGGCCGGACCCGTCGCGCCGTCGTTGCCGCGCGGGAGGCCGAAGGTGAAACGGACGTTCCCATCAAACGTGACGGCGACCGTCGCCGGATCACCCGGGTTCAACGTGTTCACGCCGTCCACGATGGCGTTGGCGAAGGGCGGGCCTTGCGGACCGGTCGTGCCATCCGCGCCGTTCGCGCCGTCGGCTCCGTTGTTGCCGGGTGCACCCGGAGCACCGTCGTTGCCCGGCGGTCCCGGCGGGCCATCCGCGCCGGGCGGACCTTGCGGACCGGCGGGGAGATTGTTGACCTGCTGCTGCAACGCATCGAGCTGCGCCTGCAACGCCGCGAGCGCGGCCGACGCGCCGTCAATCAGCGCCTTGAGCGCGTTGAGCTGCGCGCGCATGTCGGCCGCGTAGGCGAGGGAGTTGTCCACGGGATAGGTGGGATCGAAGGGCATAACTCAAAGGAAGGTTGAGGGATGAAGGATGAAAGGGACGGAAGGCGGCGGATGCGTTTCATCCTTCCGCCTTCCTCCTTCGTCCCTGGTTCACGGCGCCATCATCTCCTCGATGTTGCTGGGCGGGCCGTCGCCGTCCTTGCCGATGGCGATCACACGCACGTAATACTTCGTGCCGCTCGTCAGGCCGGCGATGGTGAACGAGCGCTTCGTCACCACGGCCGATTCCGTCCACGGGCCGTTGGGGTTCGTGGCGTATTGCACGCGGAACGACTTCGCGCCCGGCACCGGGCCGAACTTGCCCTTGAGCGTGGCGGGCATGGTGCCCATTTTCACCACTAGGTTCGGCGGCGCGATGAGGGTCACCGGCGTGCTGGTGCCGGTGACGATCTCGAAGCCCGCGCCGAGCAGGAAGTCCGGCGCGGTGCTGATGCCTTCGAGCGTTGAGGCCATGCTGTCCAGGTCTTCCATGCCTTTCGTGTCCAGGCCGTCGAGTTCGGCGGTCTGCGTCTGCGCGAGCTGGGCGGTGGTGTCGCGCGTGTTGCGTTTGGTTTCCAGTGTGTTGCCGCTGGCTTTGAGCGCCGTGCCTTTGGCGGCGGCGGCGGCGTAGGCGGCCAGCGTGCTCACCTTGTCGCCCGCGCTCTTCATGAGTTGGAAGCGCTGCTCGAATGTGAGCTTGCTGAAGTTTCTGCGGATTTTTGCCATAACTTTCTTTCCGGCTGAAACGGACGCGGCCAACCACCGGCTGAGCGGCGAATCGAACGAGTCAACATTCCAACGCATTCTGTTTTTGGTTGAGGTTTGCTGAACTGCCGCAACGTGAAATATGTTTTGGCCGCGCGCAAATGGGTTTGGAAAAAAATCTGCGCGCAATTTTGCGACCTTCGCACCGTCGAGAAAACACCCGGCCGCGCCTCCCCCAGAATTGATATATGCCCACCGCTATGACGACTCCTATATTGTTTGGTATTGGTCGGACACAAGGGAACGGCCCGTCGGATGCCGGCAGGGTGGTTCCGCCTTCCGCCGCAGTGTTTCTGATTTCCGCCGTGACGTTTCCGACTTACGCCGCCGCGTTTCCGACTTCCGGCACGGTGTTTCCGACAGGAAATACCTCGGAGCCGACGAGAAACATCACGGTTCCGACCTCCGGCATGATGTTTCCGTAAAACTTCACGGCGTTTCCGCCTTCCGCAGCCAGATTTCCGTCAGGAAATGCCTCGGTGTCGGCGGCAAACATTGCGTTTCCAACGCGCGGGACGGCGTTTCCGCCACAAATTGTCGTCCTTTCGACGGAAATATTGCTGCCGAGGGTAGCGGTGAAATCGCCTGCCGCTAAAGATGGCTCTACGCTACGGCCCGCGTCATTAGCTTACTTTACCTGACGCGAGTCCCGTTTGGTCAGCGGGCGCGTGACCCAAGTCATGAATTCGTGCTTGGTCGTCAACTCCTGGCTCGTCACGTTTGCCAGAAAGGGGCGGTCCACGACATAATCATGAGAGTCGTAAGTCCCGAAGAAAACTACCCGACCGGTGCGGGCGTCATAAACCTCCGCCCAGACCACCATACGAAGAATATCGCCAGAGAACGTCGTTCGTGAAGGTTGCCAGCCATACTTCGGGTCGCGTTCCTTGGTCAGGGTCTCCCATTGCACCGTGCGGGAGACGAGTTTGGCTTTGATGACATGCGTGGCTCCGAAAGAGGCGGTCAGTTCGCAGAGTTTCGGAATCTTGTCCTCGGCGACGGCGAGTT
This sequence comes from Verrucomicrobiota bacterium, assembly GCA_016199935.1. Lineage (GTDB taxonomy): Bacteria > Verrucomicrobiota > Verrucomicrobiia > Limisphaerales > JACQFS01 > JACQFS01. The sequence goes on along the minus strand of JACQFS010000146.1, from coordinate 8,919 downwards.
GGTGAATCCAAGGGGTGCCCTTGGAAAGCGGATTGCGGCCTTCCGCGATGAAGTGCTCCACGCCGGCTTCGTCGCAGCGCTGATGCACGTAGTTGTCGGCGAACACGTAATTGTTCCGCCCGCCGTAAGCGCGGACGGCGGTGAACAACCAGTCGTAGAAGGTGGTTTCCTCCTTGCCCGGCTCTTCTGCTTGCACGACGACGACCGGCTCCTCGGTAATGACGACGAAGGCGTTTTGGCCGGGCAAGTTTTCGACGGCAGCCTTCGCGAGGGTGGGATTCCGAAAGGTGGTGCCGATGAAGCCGGGGGAGATGACGCAGCCGGAGACCAGAATAGTAAGACACCCGCCGAGGAGGGTGTTTAAAAATACGAAAGGACTGAATTTAGGCCGTAACAATGATGCCCGTAATTCGGGTCTTTCGTGCCGCTTCATGGTGAGCGCGAAGAGTTCGCGTCAATGGTTGTCTTGGACGTGAGTGTTTGGTCCGCTTGTCGCCTCAAAAATAGCTGCGGCGTTCGCTTGGAAGTAGCTGTCATCAGGAACCCCGGTGTAACTGACTGAGTGGTCGGCTCGGATAGTCTTGACGAACCGGCGTCGCACTTCAGTAACTTTGACAGAGGCGGTCTGGGGGTCGTAGTAAGAGTTGAAGGTGTGGTGTTCGATGGCTGTTTCGCCGGGCGCATGGTCCGTTGGAAATGTTTCGACCACGACCCTCGTATTCTTTCGCGTAGTCTGTCCGAGATATTCGGCCAAAGCCTTGCCTTCCTCTATTTTTTGGGGATCCGATAAACCTTTGTTTGAAAAGTCAAAGGCTCCTTGGTCGTGCCCCAACTGATGGTCGGCGAATGCAGTCGCGACAAATTGACGATTGCGCACATGAGTGATGAAATCCGAAGCGAGTTCAACACGCAAAGCCCGGGTTTCACGCTGCGCATCGGTCAACTTCGCTTCAATGTTGAGGAATTCGAGAGAAGTCTTGTCCTTCGAATCATAAACCGCCGCCCGTTTATACGGCATTGCCTTGCCTTCGATGAAAATGATTGGGTAACCGTCCTTGTCCAACAGCGGATGATTAAGTTTGGGCGGCTCGGTTTTTGGAAAAAGATCAAAGGACGGTTTGGTCACGGGCGCCGACTTACTGGTCTCAAGCGTCGCCGGAGTCGTCATCGCCATTCTGTTATCTGGAGGTGCTGGTTTGAAGACGACGCCTCCCGTTCTGTAGTCTCGCAATTGCTGCGGATAATTGGCGGATAGGTCGGAACCCGGGGAATGACGGGATGGGCCGTCAGAGATGCTCGCTCCGCGCGGCGATTGAACAATTGAGTTGAGTCTCGCTGCGGCTCCCGAATTCGGGTTCTTGGTCGAGTCGCCGGGAATCTGGTAAGGCTTGGTTGAACCAGCCGCTACGAAGTCGGGCTTGGCCGTTGTTAAAACCACTGCCGGCGTCGTGCTGCCCTTCAGGCCACCCGGCGTAGTGGTGCCAGTGTAACTGGTCGTCGGTGGCTTGGAAGTTCGGGGGAAGGTTTGCGATGAGGTCTTACTCGATCCGCCGCCCGACGGGTGCGAGGCCGTCGCGCTGGTGGAATGCGCGCCGCTCACCGTTGAATGCGTGCCGCCCGTGGAAACCGAACTGGCGGAGCCGGTAGAAACGGTTTTGGGCGCGCTGCCCGAAACCTGTGAGGTGAATTTGCTCTGGCCGCTGCCCGACGGCCGTGCGTTCGGCGCGGGGTAGGATGTCCCGCCGCCGGTCTGTGGCGGATAAGTTGTGGCCGGCCGGCTGGAAGTCTTCTGACCCGACGGGGAACCTCCGGCCGAGACGGACGGATTGTTGTGACCCGTGGCTGGCGTGGAGGAATGGGGGCCAGTTTGAACTGGATTGACGGGTGTGGTCGTTTTTGAGGCCGGGGAATTGTTTGCCGCCTTACCGGCGGGCGTAGTTCCGTTCTTCTTGTCTGGAGCATCGGCCGCCAAGCCATTGGTCAAGACCGCGGCGCAAACGAGCAGGCTGGCGAGGCCGAGGTTGCGCCTGTTCGCATCGGAAGCCTTCGGGATGGGAGCAACAATGGGAAGATAAGAGTCAGCGTTCATAATCTTTGCGACAGAATTGTTGACCGCCATGAACTTGTTGTGAACGCGGCGAGCCTCCGCTACGCGATTTCTTCTGTCAATTTCTTTGCCAACCGATCCCACCCGACTGCGCCCTTTACACCCCGAAGTCTTCGCGCTTACTTTTGCGCGCGCGACAACCGTTTAATCAGCAACCCTGCAATTCATGGCCAAGCTTATCGCGGAGATGGAAATCGAGTCGGTCACGATGGAGCTGCCGGATACGAAAACCATCCGGCTCAAGTGGCCCGCCGGTTACGACGTGGAGTTCAAGACGGGGCAGTTCATCACGCTCTACTGGCCGCTCAAACCCAAATACAAGCGCGCCTATTCCCTCTCGTCCTGCGCGCTGGACCGCGGTGCCTACGAGGTGACGGTCAAGCGCGACGGCAAGATGGGCACGAGCATCGTGGATTGGGCCGAGCCGGGGGACAAGATGATGGTCATCCCGCCGACGGGGCTGTTCCTGCCGGTGTTCGAGCCGCCCGGCAAGCACCTGATCTGCATCGCCGGCGGTTCGGGCGTGACGCCCTTCCGCGCCTTCGCGCGCGAGGCTACGCGCCGCAAGCTCGCCACGCGCCTGACGGTGCTCTATAGCGTGCGCACGACGAACGACATCATCTTCAACGAGGAGTTCCGCCAGCTCGACCAGGAGAACCCGAACTTCGAGTTCGAGGTGACGTGCACGCGGCTGGCCGAGGGCGATGCGTGGACGGGCCGGCGCGGGCGCATCACGCCGGAGTGGGTGAAGGAGCACATCAGCGACTTGAAGAACACGGTCTTCTACGCGTGCGGCCCGAATGCGCTGGTGGATTTCGCCGAGCATCTGGTGCTGGCGGAACTCAAGGTGCCCAAGGAGCAGCTCAAGCTGGAGAAGTGGGGGTGAGCGGGCGGAGGAGTCAGAGGTCAGAAGACAGAGGTCAGGACGGACATCAATCAGATTGCGACGGGCGGGGGGAGCGTTTACTTTCGCGCCATGCAGACGACCTACCAGTTGAACACGGACGAACTCGACAGCCGTTTCCTTGAGAGCATCAAGGCGGCGTTCCCGCGCCGGCGCGTGACCATCGCGGTCAACGACGAGGCGGATGAAACGGAATCGTTGCTGGCCGATCCCGAACGGAAGGCGCGGTTGCTCCAGGCCATCGAGGACATCAACGCGGGCCGAAACCTCGTGGTTCCCGACCAGAAGTTGTTCGCGTGAGAACGGTGGCTTTCCACAAAGTCGCCTTCGAGCAGTTCACGGAATGGGCGAGGCAAAACCCCAGGCTTTTCGAGCGGCTGGTCCGGCTCATCAGCGAATCGGCACGCGAACCGTTTGGCGGCATTGGCAAACCCGAACCGCTCAAGGGCGATTTGAAAGGGTGCTGGTCGAAGCGGATTGATGATGAGCACCGGCTGGTTTACCGGGTTTCCGACACAGCCATCACGATTGTTTCCTGCCGGGACCATTACTGATTTTCTCATGTTGAAACGCACACCTTTGTTTGCCGCGCACCAGAAGCTGGGCGCGCGGATCGTCGAGTTCGGCGGCTGGGAGATGCCGGTGCAGTATTCGAGCATCGTGGATGAGCACCTCTGCGTGCGCCGCGCCGCGGGCATCTTCGACATCTGCCACATGGGCGAGGTGCTCGTGAGCGGGCCGGACGCCGCCGCCTTTCTCAACGCCACGCTGACGAACGACATCGCCAAGCTCGTCGTCGGCCTCGGCCAATACACGCTCATGTGCAACGAGCAGGGCGGGGTGGTGGATGACCTTTACGCGTATCGGATCGGCGAGTCGGAGTTCCTGCTCATCATCAACGCGTCGCGCATCGGGCCGGACGTGGCGTGGCTGCGGTCACGGCTCGCGGCGTTTCCCAAACGCGATGGCGTGAAGCTGGAGGACGTGTCGGACACGATGGGCGCGGTGGCGGTGCAGGGGCCGCGCGTGGTGGAGTTCATCGCGCAGGTGTTCGGCGGCGCGTCGCACGGCGGCACGACGGTCGCGGCGGTGACGGAGTTGAAGAAGAACCAGATCGGCAAGTGGACATTCGACGGGCAGCCCGTGTGGGTGGGGCGCACCGGCTACACGGGCGAGGATGGTTTTGAAGTCATCGCGCCCGCGGCGGTGATCGAGGCGGTGTGGAATCGCGCGCTCGCGCTCGGGCACGTCGGCTGCCTGCAACCGTGCGGGTTGGGCGCGCGCGACACGTTGCGCACGGAGGTCTGCTACCCGCTCTACGGCCACGAGCTGGACGAGCACACGACGCCGATTGAGGCGGGTCTGGGCTTCTTCGTGGCGGTGGAGAAGGGCGACTTCACCGGGCGCGCGGTGCTGGCGGAGCAGAAGGCCAAGGGCGTGACGAAGCGGAGCGTGGCGTTCCGCATGACGGACAAGTCGGCGCCGCCGCGTCCGCATTACGCGATCTTCGCCGGCGGTGCGAAGATCGGCGAGGTCGTGAGCGGGACGCAGAGTCCGTCGCTCAACGTGGGCATCGGCATCGGCTACGTGCCGCCGAAGTTCGCGGAGCCGGGGACGAAGCTCGAGATCGAGATCCGCGGCAAACTGTTCCCGGCCGAGGTGGTGAAGAAGCCGATTTACAAGAAGGCGTGAAAAGTAAGGAGTAAGGAGTAATCCGTAACCAGCAACGCGCGCTTCTTTCCTTTTACGGATTACGGATTACTCGTTACGTTCACAAAACCGTTTGACCCCATCGCGACTCCCTGACTGAATCCCGCCATGTCGAACATTCCTGCGAACCTGAAATATGCGAAGTCCCACGAGTGGGTGAGTGTCACCGGCGACATCGCCACGGTGGGCATCAGCGACCACGCGCAACACGAGCTGACGGACATCGTCTTCGCCGAGGCGCCGGCGGTCGGACGCAAGGTCAAGGCCGGCGAGGCGTGCGCGGTGGTCGAGTCGGTGAAGACGGCGAGCGACATTTATTCGCCCGTGAGCGGCGAGGTCATCGAGGCCAACGCCGCGATCACCAAAGACCCGGCGACGGTGAACACCGATCCCTACGGGAAGGGCTGGTTCTTCAAGTTGAAGCTGGCGAACCCGGTCGAGCTGAATGCGTTGCTCTCCGCGGGTGACTACGGCAAGCAGATCGGTGGCTGAAGGATTTGCGGCCCCGTCATTTTCTCCAACGGAAAACCCCCCGGCGCGTGAGTCCCGAGGGGTTGTTCTTTTGCCAGGGTGGGCAAACCGGAAGGGGGACCGGTAGCCCCGGCGGGAGATCAGTGGGAAAAGTAAGCGTAGATCAAACCGAACAGGATCACGGCCTGCGCGCTGCCGAAGGCGAACGTGACCCAGAAGCCATACTCGGCGTCGGTGGACTTGCGCACGCCGGCGACGCCGGCGCGGATGGCGGGCATCGCGGGGGCGAGGGCATTGGCGAGCGAGGGGGCGATCCGGAGCAGGTCGTTGAGCGAGAGCTGGTGCCGGAGCGAGATGGTCTGGGAGAGGGATTGAGTTGTCATGGCGTTTTGGTGTTTTGGTTCGGCCGCTAAGAAGAAAGCAGCGCGGATGCCACTGCTATTCTATGGGGGAAGCCGTGCGACTCGGTGATCGCCCGTGTCCGGTCTTGGGGCAAAAGTGTCCAAAGCCACGCACACAAAGTGGACAGTGCCGCAACTCGCGCTGCGGAAAAGGTGCTGGCCAAACCGGAGGGCTTCGAGCAAATTGCGCGCCCATTTGACGACCATGTTCACTGGAACTTACACCGCCATCGTGACGCCCTTCCGCGGCGGCCACCTCGATGAACCCGCGCTCGCCAATCTTATCAAGGCGCAGGTCAAGGGCGGCGTGGACGGCATCGTGCCCGTCGGCACCACGGGCGAATCGCCGACGCTCGATTACGAGGAGCACATCCGGGTGGTGGAGCGTTCGGTGAAATTTGCCGGCAAGAAAATTAAAGTCATGGCCGGCACGGGCGGCAACTCCACCAAGGAGGCGATCTACCTCACGCAGGAGGCCGAGAAGGTCGGCGCGGATGGTTCGCTCCAGGTCGCGCCGTATTACAACAAGCCGACGCAGGAGGGATTGTTCCAGCATTTCCGTGCCATCGCGCGCGTCACCAAGTTGCCCATCGTGCTCTACAGCGTGCCCAGCCGGTGTGGCGTCGAGATCAGCGTCGGCACCGTGAAGGCGCTCGCGGCTGAGTGCAACAACATCGTGGGCATCAAGGAGGCGGGCGGCACGCCGGATCGCGTGAGCCAGTTACGCGCGGCGCTCGGGCCGAAGTTCACCATCCTCAGCGGCGATGACTCGCTCACGCTGCCGTTCATGTCCGTCGGCGCGCGGGGCGTGGTGAGCGTGGCGTCGAATCTCATTCCAAAGCAGGTCGTGCAGATGGTGCGGGCGTTTGCCGCGGGCGACTGCGCCGGCGCGCTCAAGCTGCACGCGAAATTTTACCCGCTCTTCAAGGACCTCTTCATCGAGACAAACCCGGTCCCCATCAAGGCCGCCTTGGCGATGACGGGACAAATCGCGGACGAACTTCGTTTGCCGCTGGTGCCGATGAGTGAGAAGAACCGCGAAGTGCTCCGCGCGACGATGAAGTCCTGCGGCGTGCGGTTCTAATCCGCTCAGAACTTCGCCAGTCCAACCTCCCGCAGCGCGTTCAGCAGAAACTGCATCGCGATGGCCGCGAGCAGCAGGCCCATGATGCGCGTCGTCACGCGCAGCGCCACCGGCCCCATCCACTTTGCGCCGCGCGCCGCGAGCGCGAGAATGAAGAACGTCACGGTGCTCACCACCGCGATGATGATGAGCAGCGTCGCAATTCTCTCCCATGAGTCTGCCTTGCTCTTGAGCAGCAGCGCCGTCGAGATCGCGCCCGGCCCGGCGAGCAACGGCACCGCGAGCGGGCTGATGGCGATGTCCGCCATGCTCTCGGCGGCCTTGGTTTCCTCCTGCGTCTCCTGCACGCGCGAACGCTGCGCCTTGAGCATGTCCAGCGCGACGAGCAGCAGGATGATGCTGCCGGCGAGTTGAAAGGCTGGCAGCGAAATGCCGAGGAACTTGAAGATCAACTCGCCGACGAGTGTGAAAAGCCCGAGCAGCACCGCCGCGACGATGCACGCCATCCGCGCCATGCGCACGCGCTGCTCGACGGTGTGCTGCGCCGTCATCGCGAGGAACGCCGGCGCGTTGCCGATGGGGTCCATGATGACGAACATGGAACTCGCCGCGAGCAGGATGAATTCAAGCGGGGTCATGCGCAGCAGGGTGCAATGATCGCCTCGCTCATGCCGTGGACGATTTTCTTGTCGGCCGGGACGATGGTGGCCATCACGCCGCCGAGCGTGGGCCGCGCCGCCTCGCCTTCGCCGCTGACGAAATAGTAGGGGCACAGGCGCACGCGGCCCTTCATGGGCTTCAGCGCATTGGTGTCAAAATCAAACCACTCCGCTTCGACCGTCTTGGGCTTGTGGAAGCGCTGCAACACGTGGGGCGATTTTGAAAAATTCTTCAGCGCCTCGTCCACCGCGGCGGCCCAGTCGCCTTGCGAAAGATCGCTGCCCAGATGCACGCCGCGCGCGCCCCACGCCTGCTCGGAGTAGCCGGAGACTTTCAGGATCAGCTCGCGCTCGCGTTGCGAGAGCGTCTTGCGCTGCTGCCAGTCAGTGAGATTCAGTTCGCGAATCGCACCGTGCGGCGGCAGCGGCGCCGGGTCCACAAGCCACGTGTAGGGAATGTGCTGCTTGAGGCGGTTGAAGAAACTCTCGCCGAGTTGCTGCCGCCAGAACGCGTGCAGGTTGCGGTTCCACAGCAGCGCGAACAGCATCTTCTCCTCGAACATCGGCCGCGGCGGCGGCGTGAGCCGGATTTTCCCTTCCGTCGCGAGCGTGAAGAGCTGCTTTGCGTTCGGCACGTTCGCCACGTCGAACAACTCGAAGAAGCGATAGACCGCGTCGCCGGGAGCGAAGTCCGAAAACTTTGAACCATGAACCATGAACCTTGAACCTTGAACGCCGTTCAACTGCGCCGCCAGCCACTCCATCTCCGGCCGGTAAGTCGCCGACTCCTCCGACACGACCATGTGAACGCGCGCCGCGTCGCCAAAGATGCTGGCGAAACCATTCACCATCCCGTCCGCTCCTCCGACCACTGACCACTGACCACTGACCACTGACGAATAAGTCTGACCAAGCCAGCCGGTAAGCCCGATGCCGCCGGGCACGCTGTCCAGTTCCGTGATGGCGAAGCCTTCCTCCGTCAGCAAAATGTCTGGGCGGATGACGCGTGGGAGTTCGTTCCGCAACGCCTCGGCGCGCTGGAGTTCGATGAGCTCGGCGGGCTTGCCCTGGTCGAGCCACTGCGCGACCCACGGCGGCTGTTTGCCCGCGACGCTCTGGCGGTAGAGGAGGTTGACCGACTTGTAGAACTGCCACAGCACGCGCCCGAGCGAATCGAGTTCCTTCGCCAGCTTCTCGCCCAACGGAAACGGGGCAGGGGAAATGCGCCATGATTGTCCGGCAAAAAGTCCGCCCGGTGGCAACGCGTCACGGATGACGTGCGCGCGTTCAGCCGGTTCCGCCGAAGCCGTCTGAGGTGAAGTGCTCACAACTCAGGTGCGAACCTGCCCGGTGCCGAAGCCCAGCCACTTGTAGGTGGTGAGTTCGTCCAGACCCATCGGGCCGCGCGCGCCGACCTTGTCGGTGCTGATGCCGATCTCGGCGCCCATGCCGAACTCGCCGCCGTCGGTGAAGCGCGTGCTCGCGTTCCAATACACCGCTGCCGAGTCCACCTCGGCCATGAACTGCTTCGCCGCGGCCTCGTTGCGCGTCACGATGCTGTCCGAGTGCGCGGAGCCGTAGTG
>JACQFS010000132.1 GCA_016199935.1 Verrucomicrobiota bacterium | reverse complement strand
GATCGTGACCGTGAGATTGCTGCCCTCGACATCGAAGCCGCTGAGCAGAAGGTTCGTCGCCGTGTCCTCGGGCAACGTGAGGCTGCGGTTGCTGACCACCGGCGGGTCGTTCACGTTGGTGATGATGAGCGAGACGGTGGCGACGGCGCTGGTGAGTTGCCCGTCGCTGACGCTGAAGGTGAACGAGTCGGTGCCGAAGAAATTGGGCAGGGGCGTGTAAGTGATCGTCCCGACGTTGGTGGTGAAGATGGTGAGCGAACCGGCATCGGTGGGTTTGACGACGGTGAAGGTGAGGTTGCTCCCCTCGAGGTCAAAGCCGGTCAGTTGCATGACCACCGACGTGTCTTCCGCGAGTGTGACGGTCTGGTTGCTGGCCACGGGGGGATCGTTGACGTTGGTGATGACGAGCGAGACGGTGGCGACGGCGCTGGTCGCCTGCCCGTCGCTCACGCTGAACGTGAACGAGTCGCTCCCGAAGAAATTGGTCTGCGCCAGATACGTCAGGGCTCCGGAGTTGGTGTTGAACGCGCTGAACGCCCCGTGGGCCGGGCCGCTGACGACGGTGAAGGTGAGATTACTTCCCTCCGGATCGAAGCCGGCGAGTGCGATGCCGGTCGCTGCATCCTCGGGCAGCGTGACGCTTTGGTTGCTGGCCGACGGCGTCTGATTGCCCGCCAGCACATTGACTTGAAAACTTTGCGACGTGGTCGCGTAAGTGTTGTCATGCACGGTGATCGTGATGTTCACCGCGCCGGTCTGGTTGAACGCCGGGGTCAACGTGACCGTTCGGTTTGTGCCGCTCCCGCCGAAGACAATGTTGTTGGTCGGCAGCAGCGTCGGATTCGCCGAGGCTGCGAACAGCACGAGATTGCTCGCGGCGGTTTCCGCATCGGCGACGGTGAACGAAAGGGGACCGAGCGTGTGATTCAGCGTCACGTTTTGGTTGGAGATCGCGGACATCGCCGGCGGCGTGTTGCTGAGGGCGGGGCGGAACAGCGCGAAACCAAACAGCGTCGGCGTGCCCTTGGTGCGACGGAGCGCTTCCAGGTCGAACTTGCCATCCGTGACCGTGGCGGGAAACGGCCCGTGCTTGCGCCACTCACCCAGATTCACATCGCCGAGGTTGGTCGCGACCACGATGCCCTCGGCGCGAAGGTCAATGTCGCGATCGTGATTTTGGAAATGCTCCACCGTCCAGACGTAAAATTGATAAGCGCCGTTGGGCACCGGTTGCGAAAGGCTCCAGCCCTCGTTGTCCCCCACGAAGGCGTAAACGAACGAGCGCGAGACCAGGTCCATCGCCGCGTCACCCGCGGGCGAGAGCGGCACCGGGGGGCTGTTGAGGAAGAGCGAGCTGCTGTTGTCTTAAGTGAGCACGTTGCTGGAGAAGGTGAGCCCGGCGCCCGCCGCGTCGGCCGCGGCGAGCCACGTGTAACCGTCCTCCGTCGCCGCCGGGCCGCCGAGGTTGACGCCGGCGACGAACACGAGATCGTCCTGGACCGTCGTCGCCGTCGAGAGCGAGGCCGCGCCGTCGTTGTCCACCGCGCGCGCGCAAAAATGGTAGCGCCCGGCGGTGAGGTTCGTGACGGTGAAGGCAAACGGCGCATTCGTCTTCACGCCGATCAATTCGTTCTCCCGGAAAAACTCCACGCGCGCCACCGTGCCGTCGGCATCCGCCGCGCTGGCGGTGAGCACGAGGTTCGTCGGCGAGGTGAAGGTAAAATTGTTCGTCGGCGAATCGAACGAGACGAGCGGCGCGGCCTTGCACGTGAGCAGCGGGAACATTCCGCCGTAGAGACCATTCGCGAGCTTCGAGTAGGCGTTGGTGCCGGGGTGCTTTCCGTCCGGCAGATCGTAACGGGTCAGCGGGCGCGCGGCGTCCACGAGCGACACGCGCTGGCCCGCCGCGGCGCGATTGCTCACCACACCCGACAGCGCGGCGTTGAAGAACCGCGTGCGCGTGTCCCAGTCGAGGTCGGACGCGCCGAAGTCGAGCAACGGCGGCAGGGTCGAGACGAGCACGGTCGTGTTGCTCGCGTTTGTGTGGCTCAGAATTTTATCAATCAATCCGCCGAGCCGCGCGGGCGCGTTGGTGAAATCCTCGTTGGCAAACACGTCCTCTGCGCCGGCCAGCAGCAGCACGAGGTCCGGTTGGATGGCGGTGAGCAGCGCGTCAACATTCGTGTGCAGATTGTTCGTGTTCAGCGACGGGCCGATCAACGCGCCGTCGAGCCCGTTGTGATCGAAGTCGCCGAGCGGCGCCGGCCCGTTGGTGAAACTGCCGACGAAGTCCACGCCCAGCCCGGCCGCGGTGAAGTTGCTCGCCAACTGCACGCGATACGCGCCCGGATACGCGCCGCCGTAGCCGGCGCCGGAGGTGATCGAGTCGCCCAGCGGCATCACGCGGATTTTTCCGCCGTTCGTCAGCACCGTGATGTGCGCGACCGCCGAGGTGGACGAGACGAACGTGTCCGTGGCCACCGCGGTGAGCGAGTAGGAGCCCGCGGCGACGTTGCTCCAAATGAAGCACCACGGGGCGTTGGTGACGGAGGCGATCCAGTTTGTCCCTTCGTAAAAGGCCACGCCCGTGATGTTCGTCTCCGGGTCCGACGTCGTGGCCAGAAACGTCACGCTGGCCGGTGCCACGGCGAACGCGCCGTTCAGCGGGTTCACCAACCGCACCACCGGCGGATGGTTCGTGACGATCTGCACGGTCGCGACGGCGGACGTGAGTTGTCCGTCGCTCACGCTGAAAGTGAAACGGTCCGGGCCGATGAAGTTGGTCGCCGGCGAATACGTGACGGTGCCGTTCGTCGCGTTCAGGCCCGACAGCGAGCCGTTGGTCGGGGCCGTGACGATGATGAACGTGAGGTTCGAGCTGTCCACGTCCGAACCCACGAGCGTGACCAGCTTGTTCGTCAAGCCGCCGAGGATGATGCACTGGCTGCCGGCCACGGGCGGGTCGTTGATGTTGGTGATCGTGAGTGAAATCGTCGCCGGCGCCGAGTTGGTGTCGCCATCGGCCGCGGTGAACGTGAAGCTGTCGGCGCCGTAAAAATTCGTCACCGGCGTGTAAGTCAGCACGCCGGTGTTCGTGTTGAAACCGGTGATCGCGCCGTGCGCGGGACCGGTGGCGATGGCGTAGTTGATGTTGGTGCTCTCCAGGTCGGTGGCGGTGAGCGTGATGACCAGCGGCGTTTCCTCTCCCAACGTGAGGCTCTGCGGCATCGGGGTCGGCGGTTGGTTGGTCGGGGTGACGGTGAGCAGGAAGCTCGTAGTGACAGCCAGTCCGAGATCGTCCATCGCGCTGAGCGTGATCTGCGTGTCGCCGAATTGGTTGGTCGCCGGCGTGATCGTCACGGTCCGATTGGAATCGGATCCGCCGAGGACGATGTTCGCGTTGGGAACGAGCGTGGTGTTCGTTGACGTCGCGGACAGGACGAGGTTGCTCGTCGCGGTGAAGTCATCGCCCACCGTGAATGCCACCGGGCCGAGCGTGCGGTTCTTGTTGATGACCCGGTTGGTGATCGTCGAGAGGCTCGGCGCGGTGTTGGTCACGTCGTAGCGGAAGATGTTCAGGCCGCAGATGGACGGCCCGCCGGCGTCATAGCGGAGGAGTTGCATTTCCAACACGCCGTTCGTGACCACGGCCGGGTAGGGGCCGAACTTGGTCCACGTCCCCTTCAGCACCGTGAAGACGTTGGCCGCCACTGTTACGCCCTGCACCTTGAAGCTGAGCGAGCGCGCGTTGTCGCCGAAATCTTCCAGCACCCAGAAATACACGCGGTGATAGCCGTTGCTCACCGTCTGGGTCATCGTCAGCGGCTGCGTCGCGTCCGTCGCGAACGCAATGTTCTGAAGCATGGACTTCACACTCGGATCGTAAACCGGCGGAATGAACGCGAACGGAAACAGCGACGGCGAGGCGAACGTGACGTTCGACAAAATGTTGAACCCGCTGTTCGTCGCGTCCGTGTAGGCGATCCAGTCGTAGCCGTCGATCCGCGCGGTGGGGCCGTTGATGTTGATGCCCTTCTCAAACACGAGCTGGTCCTGAACCGTCGCGGTGGTGCTGACCGTGGCCGCGCCGTTGGTGTTGACCGTGCGCACGGCGAAACGGAACCGGCCCGAGGTCAGGTTGCTGGCCGTCACCGTGTAGGGCGCGTTGGTGACCTCGCCGATCTTCACGTCGTCCTGATAAAACTCCACCCGCTTGATCGCGCTGCCGAAGTTCGTCGCCGTCGCGGTGATCGTCAGGTTCGACGGAGCCGTGAATTTGAATCCGTCCGCCGGTGCCGTCAGCACCGCATCCGGCGGGGCCTGCCCGGTGAGCACGGGCAGCAGCGCGGCATACCAGAAGTCGCCCAGGTTCGCGTAACCGTTCGTCGAGGGATGGATGCCGTCCACGAGGTCGTAGCGAGTGATGGACTTGGCGCCGTCCATGAAAGAGATGCGCCGGCCGGCGGCCTGTTTCGTCGCGACGAGGTCCGGCAACTGCGCGTTGAAATCGCGCGATTTCACGTAGCGGGCCGCCTCGGTCCACGCCGTGTCGGTGTCGTCAAAGGGCGTCAGCGACGACACGATCACGTGCGCGTTGGGCGAGTTGGTGTAAATCTTGTCCAGCAGGCCGCCCAACCGGGCGGGGGCGTTCGTCACGTCGTAGTCGTTCACCATGTCGTTGGCCCCGATCAACAGCAGCACCACGTCCGGCTGCGCGTTGCTCAACCACGTATCCGCAAACTCGTAAAGGCTGTGCAACGTGTTGGTTGGCACGCCGGGGCCGATCAGGTAGCCGGAGTGACCCTCGTGGTCCGTGTCGCCCAGTTCCGGCGGGCCGTTGGTCTCCGACCCCACGAAGTTCACCGACAATCCCGCCGCCCCCAGGTTCGTCCACAGCCGGACGCGATAGCCGCCCGGCGAAGTGAAGCCGTCCGTGATCGAATCCCCGAGCGGCATGACCTTCACGGTTGCGCCGTTGGTCAGCACCGACACGCTCGCCGCGGCGGAAGTCGTGCTCAACCCTCCGTTATCCGTCGCGACCGCCGTCAGGTCGTGGTTGCCGGCGGACGCATTCGTCCAGGAAAAGGCAAAGGGCGCATTGGTCACCGCCGCCACTTGGTTGGTGCCGTCGTAAAACTCCACTTTCGTGACGCTCCCGTCACTGTCCGAGGCGCTGGCCACGAGACTCAAACGGGCCGGGATCGTGGCAAATGCGCCATGCAGCGGGCTGGTCAGCCGCACCGACGGCGGGGCGTTCGCCGCCCGCGTTGCCATCGGTATCAGCCAGAGCATCCCGCCTGCGGTGAGGAGACTGAGTAGCCTCACGCCAAGCTCGTTGGTTCGGTTCTTCAAACGTTAGGACCCGGGTCAAGTGTCCACAATTTGCACAATTAAAAGCGTTTCACAGTGTATCTCGCTGGATAGCAAGTGTCACGCTCAATGTGGCCGCCCCTTGGTTGCCGAGCGAATTGAAGAAAGGCCTCCCTTGGACCACTCGTTTCGGTTCTCACCACTGCGAACCTCGCCCCTCGTCGCCGTGCCAGTTTTTCGCAACGCCGCGAAGCCGCGCCGAGGGGAGCTTCTCCTTATCTCCCCGCCTTCTTCATCACGTCCGCGAGCTTCACTTCCTTGCCGCCCTCCCGTTTGCTCGCATCCGCCGCCTCCATGAAAGCCAGAATCTCGATCGTCTCCGCCGCCGATACCGGCGCGATGCCCGTCTGGAAGAACTTGATCGCCTCCACCACCAGCGGCGCGTAGCCATCATACGCGCCGATTGCCATTTCGCCCTTCTCCCCCTTCGCCGTGCCCGTGTAACCCTTCGCTTCCCGGAAAGTCCCCGTGCGCCCGCCTTTCCACGTCCCCACCACCTCGATCTTTCCGTCCGCCGTCGTGCCGCGCCGCACGGACTCGCAGCCCGTCCCCATCACCGTGAAGAGCGACTCCACCCCGTGCACGCCATACCAGAAGAGGTCCGGGTGAAATTCGTTCAGGCTCGCCGGGCTGGTCGTCTCCGCGCTCAACACCATCCCCACCGCGCCGCCGCGCACGGCCTGCGTGTTCTTGCCGAACCGCAGCGATGACGAGCTGAACACCGGCACCTGGTGCTCCTTCGCCAGCCGGAAAATCTCCAGCGCATCCTTCAGCGACGCCGCCATCGGCTTGTCAATGAACAGCGGTTTGCCCGCGAGGATCACGGGGCGCGCCTGCGCCAGATGCGGCCGGCCGTCCACGCTCTCCAGGAACACCGCGTCCACGTGTTTCACCATTTCCTCGATCGTGTCGTAGAGCTTCACCCCGTATTTCTCCGACAAATCCTTCGCGTAACCCTCCACCCGCGTGCGGCTCACCTCGATGTCCGGGCTGCCGCCCTTGAACGCCGCCACCACCGTGCCGCCCTCGATGTGCGCCTTGTTCTTCGGGTCATTGAGGATGCCGGTGAAAGCCATCACGTGCGAGGTATCCAGCCCGATCAGGCCCAGCCGCAACTCGGCGGCGGAAAGGCTGAGCGAGGCGAGGGCGAAGGCGAGCAGGGCGGGGGTGCGCAGGGTTTTCATGGTGTAATCGGACGCAGCGTAGGGCCGGCCCCTTCACCCCGTCAACGAAACGCGCGCCGGTGCGGGACGCCAAACGCGGCCGGGGAGGACTGGAGGGCCGGCGGGTGCGCCGCGTTTTTCTTCGGGGAAAAGCCGCCCCGCTAACGACCTCAAGCTCAGCGACAGTCGCGCCTTTCGCTGCAGCGCATGGTTAGGCGATTGGTTCATTTCCAGAACTGCCACCACGGCTTAGCTTTTGTTTGAGACTCCTGCAATGTTGTCACCGAGAAATGAATGCCCTCGGCACGAACCGCCTCACCAGCAAGTTCGATGAAGCGAACACCATCGCCTTGTGGTGGAAAATGCTTGCAGACAACTTCGATCTCGATCTCGCGCCCCTTGGCGTCTGGTCGCGCCTTGTAAATCTCTCCCGACTCGATATAGGCTAGATAATCGTTGAGCTTGTCCTGGAGCTTGAGAATATGTTCCGGGTCATCCCACGGCAGATGATCGGAAATGGTGAGCGTGCAACACCCATTTTCCTTTCGAGTCCCGATGAAGTCAATCACATTGCGTTGTTCGATACTCATAGTGTGTTTAGTCGCCTAACGACCCAAGCTCAGCGACCCGGCCCAAGAGAGGCCACGACTGCAACCAGAGCGCGGTGGCCGGGTTCGCTGCAGCGCATGGTTAGACGGCGTCATCGTAAATAGTCAGCAAGGAATCCGATGAAAGTCATAGCCGAAATGAAAAAGATCAGCAACGCGAACAAGGAACAAATCTTTGCCAAAGCTCGGCCCTTCCAGATCCCAGACACCGCGAGAGCCAAAGCCAAACAATTGAAAATGAGATTGACGCTGAACAGATAGCTCTCCGAAAGCTTCGTGATAGCGATTGGGGCGACAACGCAAGGAAGCGAACAGTAACCGGCCCATCGGTAGTAGTATTCGCGCGCTGTCATAGGTATCAGCGTAGCCGCCTAACAGGTAATGTGTCGAATTATTGCGGCCTATCCGGGCCGCACGGTCAAGGAAAGTTTAGCGTTGCAATCGTGGATTGCCAGCTTATTGACGGGTCATGAACGCCGCCCGTGTTCCGCCCCAAAGGTCGCATTTTCCCTTGGAGGCGATGGTCCCCAATCCCAAGTTGAAATTCGCGGAGCAATGCCGCGAGGTGATGCGGTTCCGGCGGCTGGCGTTGCGTTCGGAGCAGGCGTATCTGGATTGGATCAAGCGGTTCAT
The DNA here is from genome assembly GCA_016199935.1 of Verrucomicrobiota bacterium. Lineage (GTDB taxonomy): Bacteria > Verrucomicrobiota > Verrucomicrobiia > Limisphaerales > JACQFS01 > JACQFS01. Next base: position 10,637 of record JACQFS010000132.1, on the reverse strand, counting down.
CGTGTTCCACCGGGAAAAGGCGGAAGGCGAACAACGGAAAATGGAAAACGGCGGCTGGCGGCACCCGAAGGACATGGGGGAGCGGGAGGTGGAGGCGTTTTTGACGCATCTGGCGGTCCAACTGAAGGTGTCGGCCAGCACGCAGAACCAGGCGCTCAATGCGCTGGTGTTCCTTTACCGTCATGTGCTGGGTCGGGGTCTGGGCGTTTTGGAGGGAGTCGAGCGGGCGCAGCGTTTGCCTCGGGTGCCGGTGGTGTTGAGCAAGGCGGAAGTGCAACGATTGCTGGCGGCGGTGCCCGACAAACACCGCCTGTTTTTCCAGTTTTTGTATGGGACGGGACTGCGGTTGATGGAGGGGTTGCGGTTGCGGGTGAAGGACGTGGATTTTGAACGGAACCAGATCATCGTGCGCGGAGGCAAGGGGGACAAGGACCGGGTGACGATGCTGCCGGATTCCTTGAAGGGCGGTCTGGAGGCGCAGTTGCAAAAGGTCAAAATGTGGCACCGGCAGGATTTGGCCGATGGCTTGGGGGCGGTGGAATTGCCGGGAGCCTTGAAACTCAAGTATCCGAACGCGGAACGGGAACTGGGCTGGCAGTGGTTCTGGCCGGCGTCCACGATTTCGGTTGATCCCGCCGATGGCCGGCGCAAGCGGTATCATCTGCACGACACGAGCATTCAAAAGGTGATGCTGGCGGCGGTGAGGCTGTGCGGGTTGACCAAACCGGCGACGTGTCACACGCTCCGGCATTCCTTCGCCACCCATCTGCTGGAGAATGGCTACGACATCCGCACCGTCCAGGATTTGCTCGGGCACAAGGATGTGACCACCACGCAGATTTACACGCACGTCATGCAGAAGCCGGGCCTCGGCGTGCGCAGTCCGCTGGATGCGTGAAGGTGGAACCCGTCGCGCTGCGACGGGTTCGAGGCAGTCGCAGCGCGACCGCCTCCACCGATTTAGGTTCTGCGCGGCTCGTAGAGGATAACGGAGCCGTGCCGGGTGAGGCACAAACGCAATTTGCCGATCCCCAAACACCGTTCGGGGATCCGGAAACGGCGTTCGAGCCTCCCCAAACGCCGTTCGGCGATCCTCAAGCGGCGTTTGAGCCTCCCCCAACCGCGTTCGGGTGCAACCAAACGCCGTTCAAGGCTCACCAAAGAGCGTTCGGGCGTCCCGAAACGGCGTTCCGGCGTCCCAAAACGCCGTTGGGGGCTCCGGAAACGGCGTGCCGGCGTCTCGCCATTTGTCCAAGCTTTGGAGCCGCGCGACATGCGTGTGCAAATAATTGACACGCAACTACTTGTGTAGCTTTTGAGAATGAAAAAATGTTCCCGCGCGGCGCGATAGTTGAAATCGTGGCGCGGGCTGCGGGTGGCGTGAAGGTCGCGGTGGCTTCGCGGTTTTGCAACCAGAAAAATGTGCGGCGCGGTGCGGGCGGCGGAAAATTTCAAGCGGGCCGCGGCGCGGAGGCGGGTCGTGCGCGCTTCGCACGGATGCAACACCCCACCCGGCGCGAGGCACGCGCCGAGGCTGGCACGGAGGGTGGTATGGGAGCGCCGAAAGTCAGACTCGCACTAACAAAAGTATAACATGGTCTATCTCGATACCAATCGAAAGCTTGATACGGGACTCACATACGACCAGACGGGTCGGGCAAAAAATGAAAGGACTAAGATGCTCAAAGCATTATTGAAGATGGATGGAATGCCCGAGCGCGACAAACCGGCGCGCGGACAGGCCATCCACGACAGCGTGGTGGGGAACGTGAATTTCACGACCCCCAATCCCACGATGGCCAACCTGCAACTCGCCATCACCGCGGCCCAAGGCGCGGTGGTGGATTATGAAGCCAAGCTCGCCGTGCTCCGCACGGCGCTGGGCATCCGCAACGCGACCATCGCCGACCTGATGCTGTTGCTCAACACCCTGGCCGGCTACGTGTCGAACGTGGCGCAGGGCGACGGGGCGATCATCACCTCGGCCGGCATGTTCGTGGCGAATGATCCGCAGCCGCCGCAGCCGATGCCGCAGCCGCAGGGCGTGCGGGTGGAGAGCACGGACACCGAGGATTCGTTGCGCCTGCTGTGGGACCCCATCGCGGGGGCCAAGTCGTATCTGGTGGATTGCTCCGCCAGCATCAACGGGCCATGGACGTTGTCCACGGCGGTCACCGCCGCGCGCGCGGACGTGGAGAGCCTCACGGCGGGCACGCGCTACTACCTGCGCGTGCGCGCGGTCAACGGCGCCGGCCTCGGCCCGTGGAGCGACGTGATCGTGAAGATGGCGGGAGTCTGAGCGAAGCACCGCCTCTCCCGGCCTCGCGGCCACCCTCTCCCCCATTCTGGGGGAGAGGGATGGGGAGAGGAGGACCGGAGTATCAAACCATGAACACCCTCACCGCCATCGGCGCGGAGTTTCCGCAATGGAACCGTCATTGGCAGCCGCGCCCTCACCCCGGCCCTCTCCCGGGGGGAGAGGGAGAATCGTGCCGCAGCGCCCGCCCAACCGAACGCGCCCGGTTTGCGCCGAGGCTGAGAGCGTTTCCCCCTCTCCCTCCGGGAGAGGGCAGGGGTGAGGGCACGTTTGCAGAAACGTCAACGAACATATATGTGCCTACGATTTCTAATAACTGACCATTAAGACCTCTTCCCTCTTACCTCTCACCACTTACCACCCACGCCCATGCCCTTTGACCCCAACTACCCGCCCTTCGAGGCGCCGCTTGAATCCGCGCCGCTGCGCGACCAGTTCAATGCGTTGCACGATGAAATCACCACCATCCCGCAAGGCCCGCCCGGTCCGCAGGGGCCGCCGGGTGATACGGGGCCGCAAGGCTCGCAGGGCGCGACGGGTGATCCCGGTCCGCAGGGCCCGCCGTTCGCCAACGCCTACGTGGATGCCGTGAACACGCTCCCGCCGGATGATCCGGCGACGGTGTCGGTGAGCTTCGATGGGAATGTGCATTTCACCTTCGGCATCCCGCGCGGCCACGACGGCGCGCCCGGCGAGGTGACGGAGGCGCAGCTCGGCACTGCCATCGCGGGAACGAGCGCGAACTCGAACGCCGTGCCCACGCTGGACACGCCCTTTGCGGACCCGGATGCGGAAGCGCTGCGACAGGCGTATAACACGCTGGTGCTGGCGCTGCGGCGGTAGCGCAGACTGGCAGTCTGCCGTGTCGCGGATTGGCAATCCGCGGGCGCTGGACTGGCGGGCCGCCGGCCGACTGCCAGTCGGCGGCACCGCAGGTTGCCAACCTGCGCTACTCGGAAGCGCTGCGACAGGCGTATAACACGCTGGTGCTGGCGATGAGGCGGTAAGCGGGAAGCGGGAAGCGGGAAGGCGTCGGAACACGCTGAGGCCGGAACGATGCGGTTAGGAGCAGTCGATTCTTAACGTCAAGACGCAAAAATTGTTGTCCGCGAATCTGCGCGAATCTCCGCGAATGAGCGCCGCCGCTCGAAAGTATTCGCGACGATTCGCGCAGATTCGCGGACAGACCTTTTCTTCCCGTGCCTTTGCGCCTTTGCGTTAAAAAAATTCCCCCTGACTGCATGGTTCCGACTAAACCGCCGCCTTGGGAGCGCTGAGGCTTTTGTCATAAAACCCGGAGCGATCGAAGCAGCAGACGCGGCGCTTTCCGGCCGTGAGCATCGCGCAGCCATTGGCGACCCGGCGCGCGCGCGTCTCGGCCTGCTTGGCGGAGGTGATCCAGTGGATCCAATCCCGGCGCGCGATGGGCGTGAGGTCCAACCACAACGCCCGCGCCTTCGGGGCGGCCGCGAGCGCCTTCCGCAGATCGGCCGGCACCCGGGGTTCCGGCTCCTCGGCCACCGGCGCGATCTCCAGCGTGACGACATCGCCGGCGACATCGCCCGCCGCCTCGCCCAGCTTCCGGTCCACTCGGAGCCAGTGGCTTTTTTGGCCGTCGGGTTCGAGCGTGGCGCGAAAGGGGCGGCCATTGAGGGTGCCTTCGACGGTCGTCATGCTCCGCGAGGGGAGTTGCGCGCTGGCGTCCGGTGGCAGGATCAGAAAAGTCCAAGCGCCGGCCTTCGCGGTCGCCGCGGGCCGGAAGAGTTTCGCGGTGAAACGGATCTTGGAAGCGGTGGTGGTCATCGTTGCTTGGTATCAGTGGGTGGAAATGGCTTCGGTCTGGTTCCGTCGGGAGTTCACGGCGGCACTTTCCGCTTTTCACTCGCGTTGTCAATCGGCTCGCCGCCGGTGGGGCGAGACTCAGTCGAGCCGAGTCGGAAGCGAACATGGACACGGCTCGACCGAGTCTCGCCCCACCACCGCACCCTGCCGCGGGCGGCACTCCCTCTCCCCGGCCCCTCCCATGAACCGCCGCAAGGATTCAGGACGGAGCAAGGATTGGATTTCTCCTTGCTCCGCCCTGAATCCTTGCGGAATTCCCGGCGGTTCAGGGCACCGTTCGCGGCCCTCCGTCACTTTCCCGCCAGTCCCTGGAGGTAGGCGAAGATCAAATCTGGCAGCGCGGTGCTGTAGCCGCCTTCGAGGAGACTCACCGCGGGCACGCCGAGCGTGCGGACATTTTCCCCGAGCCAGTGGAAATCCTCCGCTTCGAGCGTCTCCTGCGCGAGCGGGTCGCGCACGTAGGCATCGAAGCCCGCGGAGACGAACACGATTTCCGGTTTGAATTTCTTCAACCCATCGAGCGCGCGCGTGAGCACCTTGCGATACTCGTCGCGGGGCGTGCGCGGGGCGACGGGGAAGTTGAAACAATTCTTTCCCACGTCGCCCGTGCCGGTGCCGGGATAGCACGGGTGCTGGTGGATGGAGAAGAACGCCGCGCCCGGCCGGTCCACGAGGATGGCCTCGGTGCCGTTGCCGTGGTGCACGTCGAAGTCGAAGACGGCCACGCGTTTCGCACCCGTCGCGAGGGCTTCGAGCGCGGCGATGGCGATGTTGTTGAAATAGCAGAAGCCCATCACGCGATCACTCGTGGCGTGATGGCCGGGCGGGCGCATGAGCGAGAAGACGGTCTCGCCCTGGCGCGCGGCGGCCAGCGCGGCGAGCGCGGCGCCGACGGAGCGCGAGGCGTGGTCGAAGATGTCCGGGTGCGCGGGCGTGTCGCCGTCGAAATCGGCGAGCGCGGATTCGTCTGTGATGATTTTCACGGCGGACAACCTAGCGCGCCGCCTCCGGCGGTGGAAGACGAGAGTGGCGTTTCGCCGACGCGATTGATTTCAGGAAACGCGCCGTCAGAACCGCCACGTGAACCCGCCGCGCACACGCCAGTCGGGCACGAGCTGGAGCGAGGTGTTGCGGATGCTCACCGGGATGTCCACGCCGAACTCCGCGCTGAGCTTGTCTTTCCACGTCACGTTGAGCTGCGGGCCGGCGAAGACCGACGAGATGGCGGTGTCGTCCGCGGGCATTCCCCAGAAGCGGTCCATGCCCTTGCTCTCGCCGCTGAACACACCCTGGAGCGAGCACGTGAAATCTTCGCCGAGCACGAGGAACACGCCCGGCCCAGCCGACCACGCGGTGTCGTTGGCATACTTATACTGGTAGCTGCCCTCGGAACGGATCGCGTATTGGATGCTGCCGGTGACAAACATCCGGTGGCACCGGGCGAAGAGGTTCAGGCCCACGATGCCGTCCACCGAGCCGCTACCGAGCGCGAGGTCGTGGCCGTGGATGCCACTGTCCACTGCGCCGGGCGGCGGCGGGGGCGCGGTCAGTTCATCCACCTCCTCGTGGAGGCGGCCGGAGTCGCCGGTGGGAAACTTGATGCCGGCGAGGAAATGCACGACCGCGGTGGCGTCCTTGGTTTCGTATTTGAACAGGCGCGCGTGGGCGAGCAGCGACGCGTCGCCGATGCCGGTCACCGAGCCGCGCTGCACGTCCAGTCCGTCGGGGCGCTGGAACGTGCGGTGGATGAACGGGAGGTTGAACTGCACGCCGTAGATCTCGTTGAAGTTGTAGCCGAGCACGAACTGCGTGATCGAACTGTCGAGTTTCTGCGGCACGTCGTTCGGCACCTCGTGGCTGTCCTGTTGCAGCGTGCGGAAACGTGTGAACTGCTCGGCCACACTGGCGTGCCAGCCCTTGCCGGCCTCGCCATGCGCTTCGAGCGCACTGTAGATGTTGCACAAATCACAGCCCAGCGCGGCGGAAACCGGCAGGCCAACCAACACGGACAGGAAAACTTTTTTCATTTCAAAACTCAGTCAAAGGAGAGCACGCACAGCGCACTCAGGGTTAAAGGGAATCAAGCCGAACGGCCACACGGCCGCTCACCGACACGGAAGCTGGGGAAGGTCAGACCGCCCGGGGCGGCGGAACGGGCGGCGACTCGCCGCGCGGGAACGGGAGGAAACCAGCCGGAGCGGATTCGACGGCGATGCGCGGCGGAAAGAGCGCCGGCCTGGCCGTCGAGTAGAGGAACTCAAACTTGATCGTCGGGTTCGGCAGCTCCGTCTTCTGCTCCGAGTTTTTGCCGGCCTGAATCTGTTTGCACAGGACGCAGGGATGCTGGCCGCTAAAGGTCTTTGCCACCGCCACGCTCAACGGCGCGGTGCGCGACTGATCCACGATCATCGCCGTCCACGCCACGGATTGCAGGAACCACCAATGCCCACCCGTCGCGCCGAGCAGCGCGAGCGCAAGCAGCAGATGGCCGATCCGTGAAATCATGCGCGCGCAAATTGGGGATGGGCCCGTCATTTATCAAGCCGAATTCCACCGGCCCCGGACGCGCGTGATGCTTTTGCCGCAACCGATGCTTTTTTCCCAGGCCCGGCGCTTTTTCCATTGCCACGCGCGGGCGGTTTCCCGCTAACTTCGCCCCCGTCCCCGCCGCGCGTGCGGACGGTCGGACGAAAAAAACAAATACCGCCCCCATTCCAATGCACACCCAGAACAAACTCCGCACCGTGGCGCTGTTCGCCGCCGCGTGCTCCCTCGCCGTCGCCACGTTCGTCATGGCCGCCGGCATGTCCATCGAGGACGTGATGAAGAAATACCACAAGGCCCCCAAGGGCACCGACCCCGTCTGCAAGAAGGCCAGCAGCGGCAAGGCTTCGAAGCAGGAACTCGCCGCGCTGCTCGCCGGCTACCAGTCCATGGCCGCCGCGAAGCCGCCCGAAGGCGACGCCGCGAGTTGGAAGGCCAAGAACGCCGCCCTCATCGCCTCCACGCAGGGGATGATTGATGGCAAGCCCGAGGCGGTCGCCAAATACAAGGAGGCCGTCAACTGCAAGGCCTGCCACAGCGTCCACAAGGGCAAGTAAGTTTCCACGGAAAGTTTTTTGCGCGCGGGCGCGGCTGGAGACGGCCGCGCCGTTTTTTGCGGGAGTCCGCCGGAACTCAGCCCGAACTCCGAAGTTGGCGGCGGCGCAGCGGCCGTAGCGCAGGCTTCCAGCCTGCGGGTTCACGGGGCATCTTGCCCCGTGTTCACTCCCGCAAAAAAATCCCCACTCGAAACGCCGGGCAGGATGCCCGGCAACCCGCAGGCAGGATGCCTGCGCTACCTCGCCGGGGCGGCCTCGAATCTTGACTTCAGAGTTCAGGCTGAACTCAGCGGCGCGTGATCCACACCAGCGTGCCCTTTGGCACGAGGCGGTAAAACGGCAGCAGGTCCGCCGCGCTGAGGTGGATGCACCCGTGCGACGCGGGTCGGCCGAGGCGCGACTCGTCGCCCACGCCGTGGATGTAAATGTAGCGCGCGTGGGTGTCCACGTTCCCGCCGCGGTTGAGGCCGGGCTCCAGACCTTCGAGCCACAGAATGCGATGCGCGATGGGCGCGTCCGGCCGTCCGTCCCACGTGTAGCCGACGAGCCGGCGGCTTTCGAACACGGCACCGGCGTGGTAGCGGCCGCCGATTTTTTGCGCGACGCGATGAAGCCCGAGCGGCGTGCGGTTCGATCCGGCGACGGAGCCGATGCCGAAGCGCGAGGTGGAAATGACGTGGCGCTGGCGCAGTTCGTAGTCGCCCGCCGCGCCCCCAACACCGACCTCCGCCGCAACGGCGCGCTGGTTTTGTTTCCCGACGGCGCGCTCGAAGAGCAGGCTGGTCTGCGAAGCGATGCGGACGTGGAAGATGAAGCGCGAGGGAGCGACCGTGTGCTGGCGGCAGCGGAGGAAAAATTCGCGCGGGAGGGAGGCGTTCACGCGGCGGAAAATTCAGAGCCTCCTCACGTCGGCTGCTACTTCAGTTTCTTCACGAGCACCTTCGAGTTGCGCCCGCTGGCCTCGTATTTCTCGCGGCGCGCGGGCGGCAGATCGTCGGCCGTGCCTTCGGTGAAGCCGCCCTTGCTTTGAAAATAACTGAACGCCTGCGTCGAGAGCGCGAAGATTTCCGCCAGCCCCAGCTCGCGCGCCTTGGCCTCGGCGAACTGGATGAGCTTGCGGCCGATGCCCTGATTCTCGTGCGACGGGTGGACGTAGAGGAACGCCATCTCGCCCGTGTTGGTCTCGGGATAGACGTGCATCGCGACGCAGGCGACGAGGTTCTTATCAATCTCGAACAGGTAGTAGTCGCCGATCTGTTTCTCGACGGTCGCGCGCGTGCGCTTCATCAGCTCTTCGCTCGCCATGCTTTTCTTGGTGAGAATCATGAGCGCGCGGAGATCCTTCTTCAGCGCGCGGCGGATTTGCTGATACTCGTTGGCGTAAATCAGCGTGCCGATGCCTTCGTTGGAAAAAACCTCGGCGAGCAATCCCTCGTCCACGCGGCCATTGATGACGTGGACGCGCGGCACGCCGCCGGCGCAGGCGTAATGCGCCCAGCCCGCGCGCGCGAGCACCTCGGGCGCGAAGCCGTCCTTCGCGGTGGTGAGCAATTTCTCCAACTCGCCAACGATGAGCTGGCGGATGAGTTTGCCGCCGTGCGTGAGGCCGTCGGCGCTGGTGATGAAGATGAGCTTGGCCGCCTTGAGCGCGGTGGCGACCTCGGCCGCGATGCGGTCGGAGGTGACGCGGTAGGTGCGGCCCTCGCCATCGAAGCCGAGCGGCGGCACGACGGGCGTGATGCCTTGCGCCATGAGCGACGTGAGGAACTCCACGTCCACGCGCTCGACCTTGCCGGTGAACAGGTGGTCGGTGCCGTGGATGATGCCGAGCGGCGAGGCGATGATGGCGTTGGTCGCGGCGGCGCGGAGGTCGTTGGTCGCGAGGCCCTCGAGGATTTCGTGCGTGAGGCGGTTGGCGGCGGTGAGCGCGAGCTTGAGCGTCTCGGCGTCGGTCACGCCCGTGCCGTCGAGGTCGGACGCCTTCACTCCCTGCTCGGTGCCGAGGGCGGCGATCTGCGCGGCGGCGCCGTGGACGAGCACGACGCGGATGTTCAGCGAGCGTAGGACGGCGACATCGAGGAGGATGTTGGCAAAGTTTTCATCCGTGACGATCGCGCCATCCACGGCGCCGCGGAGGTCGGTGGGTTTCACTTTTCGTTTGGTTCGGTGCCGTCGTGCGTAATAAGCGGCAAAGGGGGCGGGAGATTCAACGAGAATTTGCGGGGCGCGGCGTTCACGCCGCTTCAGCAGCCGGGGCAATGTGGCGTTGGGTTGGTCCGAGCGTTGTCGAAGTTCGGACGGTGAAGCGGCGTGAACGCCGCGCGCCGTCACTTGCCCAGCACCGTCTTCAGCGCCGCGAGGCAGCGTTCATTCTCCGCCGGCGTGCCGACGGAAATGCGGATCCACTCGGGCAACTGGTAGCCCGCCATCGGCCGCGTGATGACGCCGAGCTTCTGCATTTCGGCGAACACGCGTGCGCCGTCGCCGACGCGCGCGAGGAGGAAGTTGGCGTGCGAGGGGACAAACTGGAGGCCGAGCTTCCGAAAGGCGTCGTGAAAGAAGCCGAGGCCGCGCGCGTTGTTCTCGCGCGTCTTCGCGAGGTGCTCCGCGTCGTCGAGCGCGGCGGCGGCGGCGGCTTGGGCGAGGAGGTTGGTGTTGAACGGCTGTCGGATTTTTTCCAGCGCGGCAATGAGTTCGGGATGCGCGATGCCGTAGCCGATGCGCAGCCCGGCGAGGCCGAAGATTTTCGAGAACGTCCGCATCAGGATCAGGTTCGGCACCACGCCGCTGCGCACGAGCGCCACAAGGTCCACGGGATCGGGGAGAAATTCGACGTAGGCCTCGTCCATCACGAGCAGGACGTGCGGCGGGACCTGGTTCACGAGGTTCACCACGTCCTCGCGCGACGCGAGCGTGCCGGTGGGGTTGTTCGGATTCGCGACGAACACGATGCGCGTCTGCGGCGTGATGGCCGCGAGCATCGCGGCAAGGTCGTGGCCGAAATTTTTCGCCGGCACGGTGATGACCTCCGCGCCCATCATCTTCGCGACGATGGGATAGATGGCGAAGCAGTATTGCGACACGACGATGTTCGTGCCGGGGCCGAGCAGCGCGTGGCCGGTGAACTCGATGATCTCGTTGGAGCCGTTCCCGAGGATGACGTTCGCCGGTTCGACGCCGAGGAAGTCCGCGAGCTTTTGCTTCAGATGAAACGCGCTGCCGTCAGGGTAAAGGTGCGTCTGCGCGACGGCGCGGCGCATCGCCTCGGCGGCCTTGGGCGAGGGGCCGAGCGGGTTCTCGTTCGAGGCGAGCTTGATGATGTCGCTCGCTGCGAGGCCGAGTTCGCGCGCGACCTCCTCGATGGGCCGGCCGGGTTG
>JACQFS010000131.1 GCA_016199935.1 Verrucomicrobiota bacterium | reverse complement strand
GTTCGTAGGCGGAGGAACCGCCGCCGGCGTTGTAGCGCCTGATGGCTTCCTCGATGGGCATCATGCCGGCGCTGCGGCCGCGTTCCATGAGCAGGCCGCGGTTGCAGAGGCGGCGCACGGAACTCATGTGATGGCTCACGAACAAAACGGTGCGGCCCTGCTTCGTGGCGACGTCCTCCATTTTACCCATGCACTTTTTCTGAAACTGTGCGTCGCCCACGGCGAGCACCTCGTCCACGACGAGGATGTCCGTCTCCAGGTTCGCGGCGACGGCGAAGGCGAGGCGCACATACATGCCCGAGCTGTAATACTTCACCGGCGTGTCGAGAAATTTTCCGATCTCGGAGAAGTCCACGATCTCGTCGAGCTTGCGCGCGATCTCGTGGCGCCGCATGCCGAGGATGGAGCCGTTGAGAAAAATATTTTCGCGCCCGGTCAGCTCGCGGTGGAAGCCGGTGCCGACCTCGAGCAGGCTTGCCATGCGGCCGCGGTATTTCACCGTGCCGCCGCTCGGGGCGGTGATGCGCGAGAGGACTTTCAGAAACGTGCTCTTGCCCGCGCCGTTGCGGCCGATGACGCCGAGGGTGTCGCCCTGGTTGATCTCGAGATCGAGGTCGCGCAACGCCCAGAAGTGTCCGGCCGGCGCATCCTGCAACGAGTGGTCCGCGACCTTCGCGACGGCGACCTGCGACTGGTCCTGAATCGGCGCGCCGCGGCCGACGAGTCCGCGGAGGAAGCGCATGATGTCCTCGCGGAGATTGCTGCCGACGGGCGCGACGCCGCCGAGGGCGTAGAGCTTCGAGAGTTTTTCGACTTGGATGGCCCAGCTCATCGGGGAGTAAGGAATAAGAAGTAATCCGTCACGGCACGACTCACAGCACGTCCACGAGGCGCGATTCGCGCCAGCGGAAAAAGACGAGGCCGACGATGAGGAAGAAGAGCGCGACGGCGGCGTTGCAGACGAGCAACTCGGTGGTCGGGGCCGGCTCGCCCAACGCCCAACGATAGCTGCCGATCACGCCGGCCATCGGATTGACGGCCTGCATCGCCTGCGCCCAGCCCGGGGCTTTTTCCAACGGATAAATCACCGGCGAGGCGAACATGCCCATCTGCACGATGAGCGGGATCGCGTAGCGCACGTCGCGGTATTGCGCGTTGAGCGCGGCGAGCAGCAGGCCGAGTCCGCCGGCGAGCGACATTTGCAGCACCAGCAGCGGCGGCGCGATGGCGAGCAGTTTCCAACTCCAGACGCCGTAGTAGGCGGAGAGGCCGTTGAGCAGGGTGAAGCCGATGAGAAAATCAGGAATGGTCGCGAGCACCAGCGCGCCGGGCACCACGACGCGCGGGAAATAAACTTTGGAGATCAGCCCGGCGTTCACTTCGAGCGAACTCGCCGCGCCAGTGACGGCCTGCGCAAACGTGGACCACGGCACCATGCCCGAGACGTAGAACACGACGGCGGGGAGTCCGCCCGTGGAGACGCCGAGCACTTTTCCAAAGACGATGGTGAAGATGCCCGCGGTGAGCAGCGGTTGCAGCAGCACCCAGACGACACCGAGCGCGGTCTGCTTGTAACGAAGCTTGATGTCGCGCTCGATGAACGCGACGAAGAGGTCGCGGTAAAGCCACAGGTCCACGAAGAACTGCCGCAAGCGCGCGGAGTTGGCGGAGGAGATGACGGTGATCAGGGCGGTGGACATCGGGGGCGTGACGAGCAGGGAGTGATCCGTAACCGAATGGTCAGGCGACGGCGGCAAGCTGCCGCACTTGGTTGCCGCGGCAGATTTGCGCGGCAATCAATTTCTCATTGTCCCTCCGGAGGCGGAGCATGGTTTCAGGGCGACTTGCCCGGTGGACGATTCATTTTCTGGCCAGCGGGCTGGCCGTTTCCGGCACCACGTTGGCCCGCGCCAATTCGAACTCGGTGGCGCGCCCGAGAAATTCAAGCAAGACCTTGACCCGCTGCCCCGAGGACAGCACGCGGCTGACCACGGCCGACAAGCCGTGGAACGAGCCGCCCGCAATGCGCACGGGCATGCCCACGTCGAGATCATCGGAAATCACGCACAGGTCCTCGACGCCCGTGTGGCGGCGGAGATCCGCAATGACGGCGTCCGGCACCGTGGCGAGTTTGTCGCCAAACTGGACGATGGTCTGGACACCGTTGAGGGCGCGGATGTGGCGCAGGTGCAGCGCGGCGTCGAAGCGCGCGAAGAGATAATTCGGGAACATCGCCTCGGTGAACCACACCGCGCCGCGGCGGGTGAGTTTGCGGATGCGCAGGCGCGGGAGATAAATCTCGGCGCCCTCGATCTGCCGCAGCGACGCGGCGGCGATGTGCTCGTGCTTCACGAGCGAGCGCACGCAATACCAGCCGTCCTCCGCGCCGTGCGGCGCGGCGGCAACGGCTTGGGGTTGCGGGGTCGCGTTCATGGTCGGGCGCGCGCTCAATCGTTTTCCTTCGTCGCGTAGTATTCCGAGTATTTGTAATACTGGTAGTCCGGCATGGACTCGCTGATGCGGTTGAAGACGAGGCCGAGCACGTTGGCCCCGCGCGAGCGGAGCTGCTCGATGGACGTGCGCAGCGCGCGCGAGCCGGTGTAGGAGGCGCGCAGCACGAAGAGCACGCCGTCAATTTTCGGCGCGAAGGTCGCCGTGTCGTCGGTCGCCAGGATCGGCGCGCTGTCAATGAAGACGTAATCGAATTTCTGCGGCGCCTCGCGGAGGAGGTCGTCCATCGTGCGCGTGAGGAAAAGTTCGCCGGCCTTGTTCGTGGCGGCGCCGCGCGGGATGAGGAAAAGTTTTTCGTTCGCCGTCGGCTTCACGGCGGCGAACCACTCGGCCTTGCCGCGGAGGACTTCGGTCAGGCCGAAGTCGGCCTTTACGCCGAGCAGGTCCTTGAGCGCGCCGCGGCGGAGGTCGGCGTCAATGAGCAGCACGCGCTGGCCGGCGTTGGCGAGCGTGAGGGCGAGGTTGGTGGAGACGGTGGACTTGCCCTCGCTCGGGATGGAGCTGGTGATGACGAAGGTGCGCGGCTTGAACTCCGGCGTGTCAAGAAAGAGCAGCGACGAACGGACGTTGCGGTAGGCCTCGGCGAAGGCGTGGCGTTCCTCGTCCGGCTGGAGGAGCGGGATGTTCTTCTCCTTGCGCTTGGTTTCCTGCTCGGGAATCTGGCCGAGGATTTCCTCGGACACCGCGTCGAGGAGTTCGTTGGAGGTGTTGATGCGGTCATCCATCTTGTCGAGGAGGAAGAGGATGCCGAGGCCAAGCAGCAGCCCCGCGATGGCGGCGATGGCGATGTTTTGGGCGAGCTTGCGTTCCTTGAGTTGCGCCTCGCTGGCCTTCTCCAAAATCTTCACCGGCTCGTCCGCCTTGGTGCTGCCGCTGGTGATGGATTTGACCTGGTCGGCGACGCGGTCGTATTCCTTCTGCGCGGCGAGGAGGGCCTCCTTGAGTTTGTCGTGCTGGGTCATCTTCGCGTTGGCGAGCAACGCGGTGCCTTCGAGTTCCTTGATGCGCTCCTCGATGGTCTGGCGTTTCGTCTCCAACTCGGTGCGCTGGGCGAGGATCGCGTTCAAGCCGCGCTTCTTGTAAAGGTCGAGCGTCTTTTCGAGGCGTTCGATCTGCTCGGTGAGATCAATCATCTTCGGGTGGGCCGGCTTCAGCACCTCGGACCGCTCGTCGAGTTCAAAGCGGAGCACGTCAATTTTTTCCTGCGTCGCGTGGTAGGGCGTCTTGGCCACGAGCGGGTCCGCGCCGTCGCGGTTTGGCGTGCCGGGTTTGGGCGCGCGGTTTTCGAGCTGCGACTCGGGGGTGAGGAGTTTGAGCGATTCCAGATCGATGCGGATCTCATTCAATTGCCGGTTCATGGTGCCAAGTGACTCGGCCACGCCGGCGTTCAGAGCGCGGAGGATGTCGAGCGAGTTTTCGCTGCGGAAGGTGTTGAAGCGGTCCGCCGCGGCGTCGAGCTCCTTCTTGCGCTGCTGGAGTTCCTCCTGCATCTGCAGCGCCTTCTTGTCGAACGTGCCCGTGCGGGTTTCGGTGCGGAGGTAGAGATATTCCTCCATCACCGCGTCGAGGTAGGCGCGGGTGAACTTGGGCTCGAAGCCGATCGCCTCGAGCTGGATCATGTCGGAGTTTTTGTTCTGGGCGATGTTGACGAGCACGTCGGACGAACGCAGCTCGGGGTTGAACGTCTGGAGATGCGTAAGGGCGGCGACCTTCACCTTGTCGCTCTGGAGCAGGGCGATCTGCGTGGCGATGAAATTGCCCTCGTTCTCGACCACCTTCGCGCCGCCGCCATCGCCGAGCGTGATGCGGCCGCTGATCCAGAGGCGGCCGGTGGACTCGAATTTCTCCGGCCTGTTCTTGAGCAGGATGGCCATCACGCACACGGCCACGCTCATGCACAGCAGCAACACCCACCAGCGCCGGGCGAGCAGCACGCGCCAGCGGTAGATTTTGCTGGCGAGCGAGATGGTGGAGGTTTTTTGCGCGGCGGGCATGGACTAGAATTTGATCCAGCTCCTATAGATGTAGATCGCGTCGCCGGGCTGAAGAATCAGGTCGTTTTCGGTCTTCCCCTTTTCGAGGATGTCCTGGACGTTGATCGGATAAAATTCCTTCTTCGTGCGGTCGGGGTTCGTGCGGAGAACTTTCACGTGCTTCCTGTCGGCGAACGCGTCGTCGAAGCCGCCGGCCTTGAAGATGGCTTTGGTGAGGGTCAGGGGTTCGTCTGACGGAATGTCCACCGAGCCCTGGGTCCGCACGGCGCCGCTGATCATCACCTTGCCGCGCGAGCGCGTGGTCAGGATGTCCACCGAGAGCGCGACGGTGGCGACGTGATAATATTCCTTCTCCAGCCGCGCCTTGATCTCCGTGGCCGCCTGCTTGCAGGTCTTGTCGGCGACTTTCCAGCGGCCGATGTAGGGCAGTTGCACCTCGCCGGTGTCCGACACCTGGAGGCGGCGCGGTTCGGTGTCGCGGTCCTCGACGATCTGGAAACTGAGCTGGTCGCTGACGGAGAGCTTCTGGCGATCGTCGAGCTTGTCCATCGCCTCGGCGGAAATCCGGGCGCGGTTGGCGCGGCGCACGGCCCGCTCGGCGTCCGCGTCGGCGGCGCGCAAGGCCGTTGAGCCGGCGAGCGTGCAGGCCAGCAGAATCAGGATCGCGCGGAGGGATTTCATGCGTGGCTAGAAGCGATACGTGAGGCCGAGGGCGACGCTGTTCTGGAAATAGCCGCGGTTGGCCTGGTTGGAGTGACGGTAGATGTAATTGTAGGACACGTTGGTATCGAGGTGTTGCGTGAGCTTGTAGCCGGCGGTAAAGCCCACGCCGAATCGGTAAAAGGCTTCCGGGTTGACGATGCCGGACTGGCTGCCGTCCTCGTAGAACAGGTCGGTGGTCAGCTCCATGTTGCGAATGACCTTCCACCGGGCGTTGTGGTGGATGGTGAACAGGGTGATCGTGTCGGAGCTGATGCCGAGCTGGACGCTGCGGGAGAAGTTCAGCGTTTGCCGCAGGCTCTCGTTGACGGTGTGATCCAGACCGATGTCCACGTAGTAGCTGCCCAGGGTCTGGGCGATGGCGTTGACGTTGGTGCTGGTGGAATCGGATTTGGACAGGACGTAGCCGCCCTTGAGCGTGGAGCGGATGAACTGCGTGATCTGCCACTCGGCGAAGGGACCGAAGCTGTATTGCTGGTTGTCGTTGTTGATCTGCTGGTCGTAGGTGGTGAAGGAGGCGGAGCCTTCCAGGCCCACGGTCACGAGGTCGTTGCCCAGCGTGGAGCCGCGCAGGAAGAACTGTTCGGACTTGCGATCAATGTTCTGGTTGCCCGTGCTGAGGGACCAGTAGCTCGCGTGGTTGAACCCGCCGGAGACCATGATTTTGTTCAGGTCCCAGTCCGCCGTCACGCCGATGATGTTCTGGCCGATGCCGAAGCCCGCCGCGCCGTTCGTGCCGCCCGCGACGTCGGCGCGCTGGAAGGGATCCTGATAATACGAGAACTGGTCGTGGAAATTGATCCGGAAGTCGCCCACGAACACGTCGAACGCAATCGTCGATCCCGGCTTGATGAAGAACGAATTGTTCTCCGGGTGCTTGAGATACGCGGTGTAGCCCACGCCGATCTCGAAGTTGATCTGGTTCAACGGCGTGATCGGCCAGAGGGATTTCACCTCGAAGCCCGGCCGGAAGGTGACATCCGTCTGCCGGCCGTGTTCGGCGGCGTTGATGTTGTCGCTGGCGCTGATGTTGACGCTCGTATCGAAGAGCAGGCTCACCGGGCCGGCCTTGATGTTGTAGGGCACCTCCTCCTTGGAACGCCGGGCGCGGGCGCTGATCTCGCCGGCCACCGAGTTGCGCAACGCCTCCTTGGCTTGCGCCAGATTTCCGACCAGCACCATTCCCAAAATTGGAATGAGCCAGCCCCGCAAACTGCGGATTCGCCGGCTGGCGGTCGTTTTATGTTGTTCCCGGCTCGTCATTTCTGGCGGTCTTTTCATAAGCGATAAATGTGCCATGCACTCCGGCTCTCAACCGTGAGAATTCCCACGGCGTCGCGCTTTCTGTCTCCGTTTCCCACGGTCTCATGGCCTCCCGGCTGAGTTTTCAGGCCATGCGCGACTCTCCCGTTCTTTGAACGTCCCCGGTTGATACCAAGAACCTCCCGCCCGTTCAATCAGCCTTTTTGCCTGATTCGTTCTCAAAACTGCACGGTCCCGGTCGGGTGCGGACCCCGCGCCATTTTCCCAGCCAGCGGATGCTTGCGAATTCCCGCCGCGCGCCTGATAACCCCGGCACCAACTCGCACCGCTGCCAATCTCATGCGCTCGCTATCCGAAACCCTTTCCCTCCTCAC
The DNA here is from genome assembly GCA_016199935.1 of Verrucomicrobiota bacterium. Lineage (GTDB taxonomy): Bacteria > Verrucomicrobiota > Verrucomicrobiia > Limisphaerales > JACQFS01 > JACQFS01. Next base: position 7,227 of record JACQFS010000131.1, on the reverse strand, counting down.
CACGCCCGGCGTCATCCCGGTCATCCGCACAAGCAAACGCGCGCAGGTGCTGCCCGTCTGCGAAGCCCTCGTGGCCGGCGGCCTCAGGGTGCTCGAGATCACGCTGACGATTCCCGACGCCTTGAGCGTGCTCGCCGAGGTCGTCGCCAAGTTCGATGGGCGCGCGTGCGTCGGTGCCGGCTCGATCCTCAACGCCGCCCAGGCCCGGGAAGCGATCGCCGTCGGTGCGGAGTTCCTCGTCACGCCCATCACGCGCGCCGAGGTGGCCGACGCGGCGCACGCCGCCGGACGGCCCGTGATGATCGGCGCCTTCACGCCCACCGAGGCGCAGCTCGCGCACGAGGCCGGCGCGGACCTCATCAAGATTTTCCCCGCCGACACGCTCGGGCCCGCCTACTTCAAGTCCCTCCTCGCACCCATGCCGCATCTCCGGCTTGTCCCGACCGGCGGCGTGACGCTGCGAAATCTTGCGGACTTCTTCAAAGCCGGCTGCCCCGCCGTGGGTGTCGGCTCCTCGCTGCTGTCGAAGGAACTCATCGACGCCGGGAACTGGCGCGAGCTTTCCTGCCGCGCCGGCGAGTTTCTCCAGGCCGCGCTCCACGCCCGCGGGAAATGATCCGGGCCACCGCTCCACCTCTTACCGCCTGAGCGCGAGCCTCCGCGTAGCGCAGGTTGCCAACCTGCCGTGTCGCCGACTGGCAGTCGGCCGGCGGACGGCGAAACCGGCGCCCGCGGATTGCCAATCCGCGACACGGCAGACTGCCAGTCTGCGCTACCGTCAACGCCGCATCGCGGTGATGATCTCGTTCTGCTTGTTCGCCACGGCCAGCAAATCCGCCAGCGTGGGCGGGTCGCTGAAGCCCGACGTGTCGAGCAAAGCCACGCCGTTGCTGTTGGCGGAACTGTTCGCGTTGGCGGACGCGAGCGTGGCGGCGAGGCCGTCGTTCAACTGCACGGTCGTCACCTCGCCGGTGTTCCCCGTGTCGCCCTTGTCCCCTTTGTCGCCGGAATCGCCTTTGTCTCCCTTGTCGCCGGGGAGGCCGGGTGCGCCGTCGTTGCCGGGCGGGCCTTGGGGGATGGTGGTGATTTCGTCGTGCAGGCCGTTCAACTGCGCGCGCATTTCCGCGGAGGAAAGCGGTGAACCATTGGCGGGGAGATTGGGATCAAAAGCCATGGGGGTCTAAGGAGTAAGGAGTGATGCGTAAGGGGAAGGCGCGTCGGAATCGGATTACGGATTACTCGTTACTGGTTGGGGTCGCCGCTCACGGCCTCACACCACGCGGATTTCCGCCTGGTCGCTCCACGCGCCCATCACGCCCTTGAGGCCGACGGTGCGCACGCGCACCCACACCACGACGCCGGGCGTCAGGCCATCCAGCACCGCCTTGCCGCCCTTGAAGATTCCCTTCGTCTGCCAGTTGGCCTCCACGTTCGGGTCGCCCGTGCAGGTTTGCGCTTCGTTCGTGTTGTTCGGACGGTCCGGTTTGTAACGCGCCACGATGCTGCCGCTCGCGTCGCCCGGCCGCAGCCGCAAATCCGCCGGTGCGGCGGGTGCCGCAGTGCTCGCCGGGTGCCCGGTGACGTAGGAAGGGAAACCGCTTTGCTCGACCTTCGCCGCGTCGCCCTTGGCGATGTTGTTCACGTAATTGCCGAGCAGCCCGAGCGCGTCCTCCAGCGCGGCGCGCGCCGTGTTGAACGCGATCACGTCCGCCGTCGCCCGGCTCGCGCGCGCGGCCTGCGTCGTGTCGTAGGTGGTGATGAGCGCGGCCAGCGCCGCCATCGTGACGGGCGGCGTGGTGAACGTGGCCGCGTTGGCGGTCATCTGGTCGTGGATGGTGTGGGCCACGGGGCCGAGTTCCGGCCCGGTGTAACCGCTGAAGTCAATGATGGCTTTGGTGTTGTTCATGGCTTTTGGTTTGTTGACCACGCCGTCCCACGTCGCGCCGGAATCCCACGGTTGGCCGGGAGCATCCCAGGTGGACGGGTCGGGCATGGCGGTTGGAGGTTTTAGGTTTGGGGTTCAAGGGACAGGAAGAATGCCGCCACCGGACGCGGCAAAAGCGGTGACGGATTCGGCAAAAGGAGTGACCGATGCGGAAAAAGCGGTGGCCGATTCCCCAAAAGGTGTGGCGGATGCGGCAAATCGTGTGTCGGATTCGGCAAAAGGTGTGGCCGTTGCGGAAAAAGGTATGACCGATGCGACGAATCGTGTGGCCGATGTGACAAAAGGTGTGACGGATGCGGTAAAAGCTGTGTCCGATGTGGCAAAAGGTGTGACGGATGCGGTAAAAGCTGTGTCCGATGTGGCAAAAGGTGTGACGGATTCGGCAAATCGTATGACCAATGCGGCGAAAGGTGTGACCGATGCCGCAAAAGCTGTGTCCGATGCGGCAAATCGTGTGGCGGATTGCCCGAAACCATGCCGTTTTGACCCAAAACCGGGGTTGGCGGTTCGGGAAGCTGGGAAAATGACTTTTTCGCGTTCATCGCGGGAGACATTTGGTCACGCGCGCAAGGTAAGCACAGGAACCGCGCCGGCCGTTAGCCAAGACTTTTTGGCTAATCCCGCCGCCGCTCCGCCGCGGTGATGAACTCCCCGAGCGTGGTGCCTAGGCAATGGCAGATCATCACCAGCGTGCCGAGGTTGGGCCTGGCGGTCCCCTTTTCGATGTTCAGGATGATCTGGTCGGACAACTGGATCCGATGCACTTGCTTCGCGCGCATGGCGAAACCGTAGGGCGTCAGGCCCGTCGGCTCGCGGCGCGCGCGCAGTTCGGCGCCGATCTGGCGGCTGATGAAGGCGAGGTAGTCTTCCGGCGAGGAGTGAGGCTGGGTATTCATGCCCGCCATTCTGCGCGCACCCCCTGGACAACCGCGGTCCAGTCGAAAAAGAAAAGTGAGGGCGGTTTTGGGGCCGGCCGGCCGTGGAGGAATCCCGCTGGACAGGCCCGGTTCCGGGAATAAACTGAGGCCGTGACCCCCGCCGTTCCCGCTTTGCTAGACTGCAAATTGCGGTCGAATACCTGTTAGACAGCTTCGCGCGCATGAGAAGAGGCATCACATTTTTGGTTTTCTGGCTCATTATTGCCGCACTACTCGGGGGCATCTTCGTTCCGGCTGTTCCACCTGGCGGCGTGTCGTGGCCGTATTATTTGTTCGTCGCTTCCATCCCAGTTGGAGCGCTCCTCTACGCTCGGTTTCTCGGCAGGCCGTTGTTCGTGGTGTGCTACGGATTGCTTGCTGGAGCTTGGTTCGCCTTGCCCATCTTCGACGACAGGCGCGGAGTTTTGGCAGGTGCTACCAGCATTGAGTCAGTCGCACTAAAGGTCGGACTTTTCGCGCTGGTGATGTTGCTGGTTTGCTCTGGCTCTTTTGCCGTTGGGCGGAGATTATTTAGACGAGATGAGATCCACGCTGTCTAACCATGCGCTGCAGCGAACAGCCAGTGTCCGATTTGGTTTCAGGTCGGGGCTTCATGGCTGGCTGTCGCTGAGCTTGGGTCGTTAGGCCACTTCGCACCATGAGACATTTCGCACCTCTACTCCTGCTGTTGCTGCTGTGCGGTTGCACCGACACCGTCACCAAGGCTGGTTTGGATGCGAAGGCGACGGAGCACGCAGGTTTCACATTTCCAGACCAGACCTACTACGTTGGCAGCGATGGCGGCTACGACTATTTCGTCATTCGTCGCGGCTTGGGTGGTTCGACGCATCGGTGTCGCGTTCTTGAGTCCGAGGCTGCGGTCACGAATCGTTTCAGCGTCACGAAGGAGGAGACACGCTGGCGCGGCTACGGCATCACTGGTATTGTCGTCACCAACGGTCAGGTTGTTTTACCGAAGTGATTATGAGAGAGACGTGGCCTAACCATGCGCTGCAGCGAACCCGGCGGGAGCGTCGCGGTTGCAATCGTTGCGTCCCGTGCGCCGGGTCGCTGAGCTTGGGTCGGTAGGCCACACTACGCGCTCGTGCATTTCAAACTCACCATCTTCGCCCTGTGTCTGCTGACCGCAGGCTGCACGTCCGTCCGCTCCACTACGACCGGGACTTGGCGCGCATCGGTGGCCAACGGTGACAAGCCTGGCATCGGGATCGAGCTTACGCGCCGCGCTGAGACAATTACGGGACGCATGTTTTTGCTAGACCCTAACCGGCCAAAGGATTTCGCGGCAGGGTCTGCGCGACCGATGCAGATTCAGCACTTCACCGACACAGAGATTCGTTTTGCCGTGGACTGGTGGTCGGACCTTCACGACGAGATGATTCTGCGGCTGAGTTCACCGTTGCAGGGTCAGACGGTTCATGGCGTCCTTGAGTCGGTTGGCCGTGCTGGCACGCCGAGAGACTATGAGTTCGTTCGGACGAGATGATTTGACTATGACCGTGTGGCCTAACCATGTGCTGAAGCGAACGGCGGCGGGCCGTAGCGGTTGCCCTCGGCGCGCCTCGTGGCCGCCGTCGCTGAGCTTGGGTCGTTAGGCCGCTTAAGAGCGCGGTGCGCGTGACGATTGTGGCGGATGCGTAGAAAGGGAAAATGAGTAAGAAGTCACCAAAAGCAAAAAAGCCAGCGCCAAAGCCGCCGACGTTTATCGAGGCATTGCGCGCCGCCGTGAAACCCGTGCGGAAAAAATCCAAGCGCAATCAAGTGAATCGCGTGAATAGCGGACGAATGAGCTGTAGGGATTTTGGACTAATATAAAATTCAAATTAGGACACTCCCGCCTCTTCGGCCGCCCGCGCTTCCCTTTTCTCCGCACTCCGCTAGCCTCCGCGCATGAACCCGTCCGTCCATTGCCTGCGTTTGCTCATCCTCGTCGTCGTGTTCGTCCCCGGTCGTGGCCCCGCCATTGCCGCCGGGGCGAAGGCGGGCGGCTGAACCCGGCTTGCGTTCGCCTCCCGGGCGCGTTAGATAACAGCCATGAGCGTGAACGGAATCATCAAGAACGGCGTGGTCGTCCTGCCGCCGGGAACCACGCTGCCGGAGGGTGCCGAGGTCAAAGTGGAAACCCTCCGGCTCAGCGCAGCCGGGGATCCGTTGCTCGCCGCCGTGGTGCGACTGGCCAAACCCCGGCCGCACCTGCCCAAGGACTACGCCCTCAACCACGGACACTACCTCCGGGGTGAGCCGAAGAAATGACCGCCGCGTTCGCCGACACGTTCTACTTTCTCGCGCTGCTCGACTCCGGCGAAGCACGGCATCCCCTGGCCACCGAGCTTTCCCGCGACCCGCAGTTGGCCCTGGTCACCACCGAATGGGTGCTCGCCGAGTTCGGGGACGCCTACTGCCACCCGAGGGATCGGGCGGACTTCGTGGCCCTCTACCGTTCGCTCCTCAACCATCCGCGCGTGAAAATCATTCCCGCCGACACCCGGTTGTTCCAGCGCGGCGTGGAGTTCTTCGAGCAGCGGCGCGACAAGGAATGGTCCCTGACCGACTGCCTTTCTTTCCTCGTCATGCGCGATGAAGGCATTTCCCAGGCGCTGACCGGCGACAAACATTTCGAGCAGGCCGGCTTCACCGCCCTGCTCAAGTGAACGGCCGACCCGCCGGTTTCCGCGGCCGCGCTTTCCTTTTCTCCGCGCTCCGCTAGCCTCCGCGCATGAACCCGTCCGCGCGCGCTCTCCGCTTCCTCGTCGTCCTCGTCGTCGTGCTCGTCGTCGGCCGTGGCCCCGCCGTGGCCGCCGAGGCGAAGGCGGGCGCGAAAGTTTTCCGCGCGGGCGCCGCCACGAGCAATATCACGCCGCCCATCGGTGCCGACATCATCGGAGGCTTCCACCCGTTTCCCTCCACGCACATCCACGATGAGTTGCACGCGCGCTGCCTCGCGCTCGACAACGGCGGGACGCGCCTCGCCTTCGTGGTGGTGGATCTCGTGGGCGCGGACCGGCTGGTCTATGACGCGGCGCGCCGCTTCGTCACCGCCGAGACCGGCCTGCCCGGCGAATGCCTCATCATGTCCGCCACCCACACGCACTCGGCCACGAGCGCGCTCGGCAAGGACCGTTTCGCGCCGCAGACGGAACTGGACGATTACCAGAAGTTCGTCGCCCGCCGCATCGCCGATGCCGTGCGGCGCGCGTTCAACAACCTCGCGCCCGCGAAGATCGGCTGGGCCACCGCCAGCGAGCCGCGCGAAGTGTTCAACCGCCGGTGGTTCATGAAGCCCGGCACCGTGCCCGCCACGCCCTACGGCGGGACGAATGATCTGGTGAAGATGAATCCGCCGCGCGCGAGTGCGAATCTCGTGAAGCCCGCCGGCCCGACGGACCCGGAGATTTGCCTCATCGCCGTCGCGACGCCCGAGGGCCGGCCCATCGGCGTGCTCGCGAATTATTCGCTGCACTACGTCGGCGGCGTGAAGGGCGCGGACATCTCGGCGGATTACTACGGGATGTTCTGCGACCGGCTGCAGCAGTTGCTCGGCGCGGACCGGCAGGACCCGGAGTTCGTCGCGATCATGAGCAACGGCACGAGCGGCAACATCAACAACATTGATTTCACGAAGCCCGGCGAGAAGCGCGCGCCTTACGAAAAGATGCGCGAGGTCGCTGACCGCGTCGCCACCGCCACGCACGCCGCCTACGGGAAAATCCAGTGGCACGACTGGGTGCCGCTCGCCGCGAAGCTGGAGCCGCTCGAAGTCGGCTACCGCCATCCCACGCCCGAGCAGCTCCAGCGCGCGCAGGCCATCGTCGCGAGTCCCAAGCCCGCGAACCGCGCGGCGACGCTGGAGGAACTTTACGCCGAGCGCGCCGTGGCGATGAACGCGTGGCCGGAGCGCATCCACATTCCGATCCAGGCGTTGCGCGTGGGTGACGTGGCGGTGGGCGGGATTCCGAACGAGGTGTTCGTGGAGATTGGGCTGGAGTTCAAGCAGCGGAGTCCGTTCAAGCCGAGCTTCATCATGAGCATCGCCAACGGCTACTACGGCTACCTGCCCACGCCGGAGCATCACAAACTCGGCGGCTACGAAACGTGGCTCGGCACGAACCGTCTGGAGGTCGAGGCGTCGAATAAAATTCTGGCGCTGCTGCTGGAGCTGGTCGGGGCGCTGAAGTGAGCGAGGCGACGTCGCGCCGGTGAGGCGTTTGTGGTTCGAAAGTTTTTCGTGACGACCTGCCCTCACCCCGGCCCTCTCCCGGAGGGAGAGGGGGAAACGCACTCAGCTTCGGCGAAGGCCGGACGCGTTCGGAACCTCCACGGCTGCGGAACGATTCTCCCTCTCCC
>JACQFS010000141.1 GCA_016199935.1 Verrucomicrobiota bacterium | reverse complement strand
GACCGACCGTCGCAACCGGCGTGAACTGGACTGTGAGGTGAAGCAGTGTCTCCAGTTGCGGTGCGGAAACGGAAGCGGGCGCGGGCGCGAGCGGTTGGGTGGCGTCGTCCGGGGCGTTCGGGGCGACGCAGCAGCATTTCGCCGAAGGCTTCGCGCAGCACGAGCCGCAGTCCGCGGGCGCGGCGGGCAGGTTGATCTGCCCGGCGAGCAACGCCAGCGCGATGATGAGATGCCAGATGAGCTTCACGCGACTTCAGATTAACACACCGCACGATTCAGGCCAGCCCGGACTTTCAAATCATCCCGCCGTGGCCGCCGACGGAACTCCAAAGCTCTGACGACCGTCAGGCGGAAACTGCTCAAAGGAAATCCGCAGCATTGACGTGCCCCGCGCGCGCGCGCTTTAATCGCGGCGTGAAAACACTTCTGCTCGCCATCACCGCCGGGTTGCTCCTGACTGGCTGCGAAACGCAATACGGTTGGGGCGGAAAATCCGCCGGCACACCGGCGAAGGCCGCCAAGCCCGCCGCCCAACAACCGCCGGGCAGCACACCGGTGCAGTCCGCGAACGGCAAGATCGCCTCGGTGCGCGCGGATTTGAAATTCGTGGTCGTGGATTTTTCGCCGGGCGGTCTGCCGCCGGTCGGCAAGCGCATGGCCGTCTATCGCGACGGCCAGAAGGTGGGCGAGGTGACGATCTCCGGACCGGTCATCGACTCGAATATCGCCGCCGACATCGTGGCCGGAAAAATTCAGGCGGGCGACGTGGTGCGGGACGAGTAGGCGGTTCCTCCGCCGAAGCGCGCAGGTCTGCGCGGCTGCTTCAGCCCGCCACTTTGGCCGGCACGGGCGCCTGCCGCTTGTGGTAGGGAGAACTGAGGTTGAAATATATTCCGCAGAGCGGGAGCTCGCCGTCGGTGTGGCTGAGGATCACGGTCACCTGCTTGTCGAGTGCGATGCCATGCCGCAGGCCGGGGGCGCGGTTGAGGTAGGCCTTGATGGCTTTCTCCACGAGCGAATGCAGCGACGCCTCGAACTGCTCCGGCGTCTTGTCAATGCAGACCACGTAGCGGTCGTAGGCTTTCATCGCCTCGGCCAGCTCTTTCTTGAAGCTCTCGGTGGTCACGACTGGGACTTTTAGCATCATGGTTTGCGCTTTCCAATCAAAAGCTAGCACGTCACGTGCCCCCGTCCAGTGCCTCGCCATTCGGCCGCGGCCGCGGGCCGAACAACGCGGTGCCAACGCGCACCAAGGTCGCTCCTTCCCCGATGGCCACCTCGAAATCCCCGCTCATCCCCATGCTCAAATGCGGCAGCGGCGCGCCCAGCGCCTGCTCGCACCTGTCCTTCAACTCGCGCAGCCGTCGAAAAACAGGACGCGCCCGTTCCGGCTCCGGCGCGTAGGGCGCAATGGTCATCAACCCGTGCAGTTCGAGGTGCGGCAGCGCGTTGAGCGCCGCGAGCTCGGCCAGCACCCGGTCCGGTTCGTAGCCGAACTTGGTGGACTCACCCGCGACGTTGACCTGAAGCAGAATCGGCATCGTCTTCGCGGCCGCAACCGCGCGGCGACTGACCTCCTCCGCGACGCGCAGGCTGTCCACGCTCTCGATCATGTCGAAAAGCTCGACGGCCTCGCGGCATTTGTTTGTCTGGAGATGCCCGATGAAATGCCAGCGCAGCCGGCCCGAGCAGTCGGGAATTTTCGCCTTCGCCTCCTGCACGCGGTTCTCGCCGAAGAGCGTGAGGCCAAGGCGCGCCGCCTCGTTCACCACTTCGGGCGGCTGGTTCTTGCTGACGGCGACAAGTTGAACGGAACCGGGCGGACGCTGCGCGCGCGCACACGCCGCCGCGATGCGCTGCTGAAGTGTGGAAAGATTTTCAGCCAGGCCCATGACGAGACGACCGGCGCACCGTGACCCACGGCGGCGATGCGACCGGGTGGTAAATCAGTTGGTGAGCTGGCGCAGCCGGTAGAAGCGCACCGGGTTGGAGGCCGCACCGGGATCGGTGAAGGTGATCTTGCCGCCGAAGGGAATGTTCGTCGCGATCGGCGTCCAGTTGATGAGGTTCGCCGTCGCCTCGACGACGTAGCTCAACGCCGTCTGGCCATTCACGTCGAACTGGAACGTGCCGTCGGGCAGCGGCTTGGGCTGCGTGAAGAACGGCGCCGGTGCGGCCGTGACGCCGGACACGAGCGTGAGCGTGTTGTTGCCCGGCACGAGATCCGACTGCGCGCCGGCGACGGAGGCGACATTGGTCGCCGAGCCCGCGTGGACCGGGCCGACGGAGAACGCGAGCACCGCGCCGCCGCCGGCCGGCAGCGTGCCGAGATCCAAAAAGAGCGTGTCGCCGAGCTGTGAGATCGCGCCCTGGCTCGACGTGGCCGAGAGCAGTTTCGCACCGGCGGGCATCGCGTTGCTCAATAACACGCCCGTCGCCGTGGATGGCCCGAGGTTCGTCACGGTGATGAAGTAATTCAGGTTCGTGCCGACCACCACGGGGTCGGGCCCGACGGAGCCGGCGAGGCCGAGATTCGCCACCACGCTCAACGGATTCACTGTTGTGATGTCCAGCTTCCAACCGTTCGCGATCTGGCCGGCATCGCCCGCGGTGTCGTCGCGCACGAAGAGCGACCACGTGCCGTTCGGCGCGGTGCCGACGAAGTCCGTCAACTGGCTGCCGTGCGGGCCAGCCGGCGCGGGCGCCTCGAACACATCCCCCGGCTCGTAGTCCGTCGGCTTGAACGTGCCGCTCGCCAGCAATCCCGTGTCGGACAACGGAGCGGCGGCCGCATCGTCAAACGTCAGCGTCAGATTCGACACCGAGCCGCTGCGGCCCGCGTCGGACATGACCACGACGGGTTGGCCGGCGGGGCCCACGACGAGCACGTCCACGTCCGCCGGGAACGCGTGGCTGAAGCCGTTGAGCGTCACCGTCAGTTTGCTCACCACACCGCTGAGGCCGCTGACGTTGATCGTCGCGGGATACGGGAGCGCGGGGCCGACCGCGGGAATGACGATCCCGCCGGAGTTGGTGAACGAGCGCGCGTCGCCGATGTTGAAGGCGAAATTCACGGTGCCGAGGTTGAGCGGACCGTCCCGCAACTGGAGCGTGGCCGTGACCACGCCGCCCGCGGGCGCGCCCACCGTGAAGCTGAACGGCTGGTCCGTGGCCAGACCGCCGGCCGGGAGCACGCCGTAGTTCTGGGCGCCGCCCGGCGAGAGGACACCGCCCGCCGCGAGCAAGGTCGCCACGAGATTGGTCGCGTTGGCCGTGCCGATGTTTTTCAAAGCGAGCCGCAACGTGACCGTCTCGCCCGCGTCGAGACCCGCGTTGGGCGGATTGAAGCCTTCGGCAACCAAAGTCGAACCCGCCGCCGCGAGCACCGGCGCGGGCGGATTGACGGTGGTGACGAGCGTCGCCGTGTTGTCGCCGGGATTCAGTTCGGTCTGGCTCGCCGACACGCTCACGGTATTCGTGAAGAGACCCGGCGCGGCCGGGATCACGGTGACCGTCACGCTCGCCGGCAGGCCGACGGGGAGCGAGCCGAGATTGGCGGTGATGACGCCCGCGTTGTTGCTCGCGGTGCCCTGACTCGGGCTCATGGTCACCACGCCCATGCCGGGCGGCAACGTGTCGGTGAGGATCACGCCGTTCGCCGTGTTCGTGCCGGAGTTGGTGACGGCGATCGTGTAGATGAGCGGGAAGCCGGCGTTGCCCGACGCGGGCGAGGCGCTCACGCCCAGCGCGAGATCGCCGGGCGGATTGACCGCGAGGATGGTCTGAAATTTCAGGCTCCACCCGCCGACGATCTGGCCGGAGTCGCCGCCGGTGTCGTCCACGATGTAGAGCGACCAGTCGCCGTTCGCGGCGCGGCCCTTGAAGGTGGCGAGGTTGGTCGCGTAAGGCCCGGCGGGCGCGGGCGCGGCGAAGACATCACCGGGCTCGTAGTCCGTGGGGCGGAACGTGCCGCTGACCATCGTGCCGCCGTTGGGCAACGGCAGCGGCGCATCGTCATCGAAGGTGAGCACGAGATTGTTGACCGACCCGTTGCCGCCGGCGTCGGACATGAGCACCATTTTCTGGCCGGTCGGTCCGACGAGCAGAATGTCCACGTCGTCGGGAAACGCGTGCGTGAACTTGGTGAGCGTGACCGTCACCTTGGTGATCGTGCCCGGGACGTTCGTGACCGTGAGCACCGAGGGATACGGCGATGCAGTGGTGTTGTCGTTGATGATGATGAGCGCGGAGTTGGTTGCCTCGCGCACGGTGTTGAGCGGGAACGGATAGTCGAAGGTGCCGAGCGCGTTGGTGCCGTCGTTGAGGAAGACGCGCGCGACGAGGATGCCGGCACTGTTCGAGGCCGCGGTGAAGCTGAACGTGCGCCGGGCGATCGCACCGGAGCCGAGCAACCCGATCGTCTGCGACTGGCTCGGGAACGTGACGCCGTTGAGCGGCAGCAGCGTGGCGACCAGATTTGAGGTGGCCGCCGCGCCGAGGTTCTGCACGCCGAACTGCACGCTCACCGTCTCGCCGATGTCCACAGCGCCGTTGGGCGGCGCGAAACTTTCCGACACGAGCGTCGCGCCCGCGGAACCGAAGAGGTAAAGCACCTGGTCAATTTCCGTCTCAGTGGAGGCGGTGTTGTTCGCGATGTTCGGATCGAACTCATTGCCGAAGACGGTGACGGTATTCGTCAACTGCCCCTGCGCGATGGGCTGGAGGACAATGTTGACCGTGGCCGTCGCGCCGGTGGCGAGATTGCCGAGGCTGGCGACGACCTGCCCGTTGCCGAAGCTCACGATGCCCTGGCTCGCGCCCCCGCTCAGGAACACCGCGCCCGCCGGCACGGGATCCACCAGCAACACGCCGGTCGCGTCGTTGGTGCCGAGGTTGCCGACGGTGATGGTGTAGGTCAGCGGCTGCCCGGCGTTGATCGGATCGGGCGCGTCGGTGATCGTGACGAACAAGTCGGAGGAGTTGACGGGCTGCGTGACCGTGGTGGTGACGGTGGCGGTGTTGTTCGCGGGACTCGAGTCCAGTTCGTTGGCCGCGACGCTCACGGTGTTGTTGAGCGGGCCGGTGGCGGACGGCTTCACGACGATCGTGACCGTCGCGCTCGCGCCGGATGTCAGCGTCCCGAGATTCGCCGACACGACACCGCCCGCCTGCGCGATGGAACCCTGGCTCGCCGCCGCCGAGATGAACAGCACGGTCCCGGACAGCGCGTTGGTGAGCGCGACGCCGGTGGCCGTGGACGGGCCGTGGTTGATGACCGTCGCCGTGTAGGTCAGGTTCTGGCCCGCGACCACCGGATCAGGATTGTCCACCAGAGTCACCTCCACATCGGCCGAGGACGAGGAGGTGCCGAGCTTGAACGTGCCGCGGCCCAGCGTGCTGACAACGAGCACGTCGTCCGTCGGGTCATACACCATGTCGTAAACCGGCGCGTTGGGCAGGCCCGAGCCGAGTTGCTGCCACACGCCGGGCGCGTTGACGAACGAGCAATAGACGCCGCGGTCCGTGCCAACGATCACCGCGTTGGTGGTGCCGAACGGGGCGAACTCCAGCGAGCGCAGCGAGCCCACGCCGGTGAGGTTTCCCGTGATGTCACTCCAGTTCGTGCCGGCGTTGCTGGAGAAAAACACCTGGTCGGAATCGATCACGTAAACGCGACGCCAGTCGTTCGTGTCGAGCACCACGTCGGCGACCAGGACGGCCCCCACCGGCAACGCCGCCGTCTGGGTGAGCACCGCGCCCGCCGTGGTCCGGCGGCGGATGGTGTTGCCCGATCCGTAGTAGAGCACCTCGGGATTCGCGACGCCGTTGAGCCGGCCGCCGTAAGCAATGCATCCGCCCCGGAAGGGCGAGTTGACTCCCGCCGCGGGCGCCAACCGGGTCACGTTGGTGCCGGCGTCGAACGATTCATACGCCGCCGCGCCGCCCCCGATCACGAGGCGGGTGGGGTCAACCTTGTTCAGCACGATGGGGGTGACGAACTGCGGATCCCGAAAAGTGTCGAAGCCGTTGAGCGGCGGAAACTCCTGGCTCACCAGGTTGTTGCTGGCGTCGAAGGTGAACCGGAAAAAACCCTGCAAGTCCTGCGCGCTCCCGTAGCGGTGCGAGAAGCCCGGCGTGCTGGTGCTGTCAATCGCCACGTCCCCGCCGTCGCCGCTGAAGATGAACTGCCATGACAACCCGCCCGCCGCCGACTGGATTTGCGTTCCGTTGTCCTGCACGCCAACCATGGCGACCTTGGCCACACTGTCGTAGGCCACGTCGTGGCCCTCCATGACGGCCAGGTTGCCCACCACCGAGGACCACACCCCAAGGTTGGACCGGGGCAGCGACCGCCGGAAAATGCCGCCGTCGTCGCTTTCCAGAATGTTGCCGTTCGCATCGAACAACATCTCGCGCGAGTCCGCGTGCGGTGCTGTGCCGTTCGCGCCGGCATCCACAATGGACGTGAACTGCGAGCCCGCCGGCCGCGTCGCATCCCCGCGGAACAGGTTTCCGGTGAAGGGCGAATTGGCAATGCTGTCGCCACCCACATACACGATGTTCGGCGACGTGGGATCGGCGGCGATGGAGAAATGAACCGCCCCCTGCCCGCCGTTATGCGTCGGCGGAGTGTCCATGCGCGCCCACGTCGCCCCGGCGTTCGTCGAGCGAAACATGGCCGAGAGGAAGCCGTTGTTGATGATGCCGGCGAACACCGCGTTGCCCGCGCCGCTGTTGTGGACCGCCATCTCGATCTTGGAGGTGTTCAGTCCGATGCCGAACAGGCCGGCCGTGATGTTCGTCCAGGTCGCGCCCGCGTCGTCGGTGCGGAACACGCCGCTCACCCGCGCCGCGGCATAGAAACGGTTCAGCAGCACCGGGTCGCCGACCAGGTCGCTCACCGGCCCGGCCAGCAGATTGCCGGTGCCGGAAATCCGAAGGAAGGTCGCCCCGAAATCCACGCTGCGGAAAATTCCGTTGCCGTTGCCGCCGCCCCACGCGCTGTCCGACGCCGCCATGATGATGTTGCTGCGCGCCGCCACGCTCGTGATGTTTTCGTTCGCCAGCAGGTTCGAGCCCAGCGCGGTCCACGTCGCGCCGCCGTTGACCGTGCGCAACACGCCGAGGCGCGTGCCGCCCGACGCCGCGAGGCTGCTCAGGCGCGCGCTGCCCGCGACCAGCGTCTGGCGCGACGCGTCGGTCGGATCAAACTCCAGCGCGCCGATCGAGAGCGACGCCAGCGTGTCCGTCAGTGGCGTCCACGACGGGTTGGCCGCCGTCGCGTTGAACGTGCGCCAGATGCCACCGTTGACGGCGCCGATGTAGAGAATGTCCGGATTGCTGGGATGCGCCGCGATCGCCTGAATGCACCCGGAGACGCGATCATCAGGCGGGACGCTCACCTGCGCGTTGGTCGTCGGCCCGGGACCCTGCGGTATCCAGAGGTTGCCGCCGAACACCAGCGGCGGCGGAACCGGCGCTCCGGCCGCCGATGAAAGCGCGGACGGCGACGGCGACACGGCGGCGGGAGCCGCGGACGGCGCGAGGGCGCGCGGCGGCACCGGTTGCGCCGCGGCGGCCGCGAGCGCGAACAGCGCCGGCAGGGCGAAGGAAAGGAGCACGCCGCGCTGACGGCAGGCAATGGTGGTCATAGGCGGAAAAAACGACGGGACTGCCACAGGTTTCAATCGGTTGGATCGCATGGGTTTTGCGGTGGCGTGAGTTTGCATCCCTGACGCGCCAACTCAATCCCATAATTGCACCTTCGCCGGGTTCTCATTTCAAAAACAAAAAGCGCGCGGCCGCTGGCGCAGCCGCGCGCTGAAAAACTCCCCGGCTCAGGGCACCTGCCGCAGCCGGAACACCTTCACGGCCGCCGCCGGATCAATCGGGATCGTGACCACGCGCAACGGATCCGCATCCACCGGCGCATTCGTCACCGCCGACCACACGATGGGGGGCGCGAGGTTGGTCGTGCATTCGAGCACGAAGTTGTTCGCGACCAGCGGCCACGAGAACACGAAGCTCCCGCCCGACTGCTGCTGCACGAGGCTCGGCGGGCCGATGACAAACGTCTTGGCCGAGACCGCGTTGTTCGCCGGGTTCAGATCGCTGACCGCCGAGCTGACGCTGGCGCTGTCGGTAATCAGGTTCGTCACGGTCGGGCGCACGACGAGCGTGATGTTCGCGACCGCGCCGTTCGCGAGCGAGCCGAGCGTGGCGGTCACGATGTTGCCGTTGGTGGCGATGAGACCGAAGGCATTGGTGCCGGAGACGAAGTTGACCGTGGGCGGCAGCACATTCGTCACGACGACGCCGGTCGCGGTGGAGGGGCCGTTGTTCACGACTGTGATCGAGTAGGTGAGGAGCGTGTTGATGACCACCGCATCGGGCGAATCGGTGAGCGTGATCGCGAGGTCGGCCGACTGCGAGACAACGGTCGTCACGCTGGCGGTGTTGTTCGCCAAGTTCGTGTCGGTGAGCGTCGAGGTGGCGGTGGCGACATTGGTGACCGTGGCCGCGCCGGCGCTGTTGGCCGTGATGGTCAGCGTCTTGGACAGGCCGACGCCGATGCTGCCGAGTTGGAAGATCGCGGTGTTGCCGGCCTGGAAGAAAGTGCCGTGCGGATTGGACAGCGGCGCGTAGGTCAACGCCCCGGGCAGCAGGTTCGTCAGCACCACGTTGTCGGCGGTGTTCGCGCCCGCGTTGGTGACGGTGAGGGTGTAGATGATGGGCTGGCCGGCGGTGGCGACCGGCGGTCCGCTCATGGTCACGGCGAGATCGCCCGCGGGATTGACCGGCGCGGCCTGCGTGAAGGTCAGGCACCAGCCGTTGAGGATGACGCCGCTGTCGAGGTTGTTGTCATCAATGATGAAGAGCGACCAGGCGCCGTTGGGGCTGGTGCCGTTGAAGGCGGAGAGCACACTGCTGAAATTCGTCGCCGCGCCCGGCCCCGGCGGCGGGAAGAAGTCGGCGCCGCCGATGGTGAGGTTGGTCGGCTTGTAAACGCCGTTGGTGATCTGGTTCGTCGTCATCCCGGCGGGCGCGGCGTCGTCAAACGTGACCGTCACGTTGTTCACCGGGTTGGGCGTGTTCGCCGAACTGCCGGCGTCGGACATGATCATCACCTTCTGGCCGTTGGGGCCGACGAGCACCATGTCCAGGTCGCCCGGGAAGCTGTGCGTGAGGTTCGACAGCGTCACGGTGACCCTGCTGATCACGCCGGGAACGTCGCTCACGTTGATGACCGCGGGATACGGTGTGGCCGGCGAGGCGTCGTTGATCGTGATCGTATTCGTGTTCGCGAACTTGCTGGTGACCGTGCCGAGCGTGAAGGCGAACGGCACCGCGCCGTAGTTGGTCGCGCCGTCCTGCAACTGGAGCACGGCGATGAGCACGCCGCCGTTGGTGCCGGTGGCGGTGAAGCTGAACGACTTCGCAACCGACGGGCCGCCCGCGATCACCGAGCCGTAGTTCTGCGCGCCGCTGGGCAGCACGACGCCGTTGGTGGTGAGCAGCGTGGCGACGAGGCTCGCGGTGGTGTTGGAACCGACGTTTCGCAGCGCGGCTCGGCCAGCGTGCCGCTGCCGCCCTGCGGGTTGGTGAGGATGATCTTCACGGTCTCGTTCCCCTCAATGGCCACGTCGTTGATGATGGGAATGTTGAACGTCTTCGGCGAGTTGTCGCCGGGCGCCCAGTTGATGGTGCCGGTGACGTTCGTGTAATCGAGCCCGGCGGTGGCCGTGCCGTTGGTGAGGTAATAATCCACCGAGAGCGCGTTGTTCGTCGTGCCGAGGCGGAGCACGGTGATGACGGCGACCCCGGCGGCCTCGTTGACCGTGTAGCTCCCGCTGCTCAGCGCCGGGCTGCTGTCGTCATCCACGATCGTGAGCGTGGCCGCGACGGGGCCGCCGAGCGTGGCACCGCCCGCCGGACCGGAGAGCGAGAGCAGGACGGTTTCGTCCGGTTCGCCGACATTGTCATTGAACAGCGGCACGTTGAACGACTGGCTGGTCACGCCGTTGGTGAAGACGAGCACGCCGTTGGTGAGCGTGAAGTCGGAGCCGACGGTCGCCGTGCCGGGCGCCGTGGCGTAATTCACCGAGACGGTGCCCGCGCTGCCGCCGACGCGCAGGACGGTGATGGTGGCGGCCCCCGCGGACTCGTTCGCGACAAACGCGTTCGTGGAGAATTGGAACGCGCCGTAGAAGTCGTCATCCACGATCGTGAGCACCGCCGCGGGCTGGTCGCCGAGCGACGCGCCGCCGGCCACATTGCCGAGCGTGAGGTTGACCGTCTCATTGCCCTCCACCAGGAAGTCATTGGTGATGAGCACGGCGAACTGCGCGATGGTCACGCCGTCGGGGAACACCAGCACGCCGTTGGTCGCCGTGTAATCCGCGCCGGCGAGTGCGCTGCCGTTGCCGGTGGCGAAATTCACCGAGACGATGCCGGCGGTGCCGTTGGTCCGGATCACCGTGATGGTCGCGAACACGCCCGCCTCGCTGACCGAATACGCCGCCGAGCTGAACGAAATCCGGCCGTAGAAATCGTCGTCCACGATCGTCAGCACCGCGTTGGTCTGCAACCCGAGCGAGGAACTGCCGGTGGCGCCGACCAGCCGCAGGTTCACCGTCTCGTCGCCCTCGACGACGTTGTCGTTGATGATCGGCACGTTGAACGTCTGGTTGGTCTGGCCGACGGCGAAGTTCAGCACATTGGTGCCGCCGGTGAAGTCCAGGCCGTCCGTGGCCGTGAGCCCGGAGATGACGACCGTCGCGGTGGCGGTGCCGTTGAGGTTGCCGCTGCGCGTGACGGTGATCACCGCGTTGGTGCCCGCCTCGTTCACGCTGTAGGTCGGCGCGCTGAAGCCGATGACGCTGTC
>JACQFS010000140.1 GCA_016199935.1 Verrucomicrobiota bacterium | reverse complement strand
CCTCCAGCGCGATGTGATTCAACCGGTCGCTGCCGGCCTCCTTCTCGGGAAAAAGTTCCACGGTCTGCCGGTCGTTGATCTTGATCCACGTAAGGTGGATCGAGCCGTCCTTGTTCGTGAGCGAGAACGGCTCGTCGAAGCCGAGGAAGTCCTTGTAAAACGCGCGCGACTTGTCGAGGTCGTGGACGAACAGCGCGATGTGCGAGAGACCGACGATGCGCGGGCGCTTCGCCTCGTCCGCCGCCGGTAGCGAGAGCGGGGCGAGAAGCGCGAGGGCGAGCAGGAGTTGGTGCTTCAACGAAATGGTCGTCACAAAGATTTTTTCTTGTTCGCCTTTTTTCTCGCCGGTTGATCCGGATTCGGCGCGGCCGGCTTCTCCGTCGCGACGGGTTCATCCGGCTCGGGCGGCGGCGCGATGGCGGCAGTCGCGTCAATCGCTGCGCGGAGTTCCGCGAGGAATTTCGGCACGACCTTGTAGGGATCGTAATTGGCGCCGGCGTCGTTGCGCGGCGAGAGCGTCTCGATGGGCAGGTAGCCGCGGTAGCCGGAGAGGCGGATGATCTTCAAAAGCCGGATCATGTCGGTCGGTGCCTCGGCCTCCTTCTCCACGCCGAGCGGGCTTTGCTTGATCTGCCAGTTCACCGCGTAGGGCGCGGCCTGCGCCATCTCGGCATAGGGATCGGCGGCCTTGAAGTAGCCGGTATCCACGATCGCGCCGCACCACGGCGAATCCACGCGCTTGATGAGCGAGATGAGATTGTCGGCGGTCTTGATGAAATCGCCGTGGTTCTGCACGCCGATGATCACGCCGAACTTCCCCGCGTGATCGGCGCACGCGCGGATTTCATCGGCGATCCACTTCTCGACCTCGTCGCGCTTCGCACCATTCGAGACGGTCTCCCACGTCTGCGCGCGCATCTGCGTGTCGGCGAACACGCGCAGCACCGGCGCGCCGAGCTTCGCGGCGACCTCGGCCCATTGCTTGATCCATTCGACATCCTTCGCGCGCGCGGCGGCATCGGCCACGGTGAAATTGTTTCCCACGCCCGTGCCGCTGATGCCGAGACCGAGATCGAACGCGCGGCGCTTCAGGTCGAACACCAGTTTGTCGTCCGGCAATTTTCGGGCGCGGTAGCCGGGGAAATAATAGCCCGTGGGATCGAAGCCATCGAAGTTCTGCTTCGCGCAATACTCGGCCAGCGCGAACAGGCTCATGCCCGCGCCGCGGCCGAGCGCGTAGTCGTTGAGCATTTTGCCGAACGAGTAGGCATTGAGAGAAACCTTGAGGCGAGGCCCGCCGACGCGCTTGATGGGCGCGCCCGCCGCGAGCGCCGACGCACCGCCGAGTCCCATTGCGGCGGCCAGCGGAAGCAGAGTGGCGCGCTTGAGGAAGTCGCGGCGATTGAAGGTGTCGTGGTTCATGTTCTGCAGCGCTGGCCTTTTCGTCCTCGTCGTCGATGGCGTTTGGAATTCGAGGACGACGACGAGGACGAGCAAGAGGACGAATTCACTTCGCGCGGCCGGCGACCCAACGCACGGCGCGCTCCACGAAGTTTTCCATGCCGTCGGTCTGCTCGGGATGCGGGCTGGACGAGATGACGCGCCCCTTGCCGTAGGTGCCGCGGACGATGGCCGGCGAGTTGACCATCGCGCCGGCGGGCGAGCCGTTGCTCGCCAGTTCGGTGCGGAAGTAGGCGAGCACTTCGTAGTCGGGAATCTCGGGCCGCTCGTTGGGCTGGATGATCGGACCGTTGGCGTAGCGGATTTCCTGTTTCTTCGCGGCGAGCCCCACGGTCTTCGCGCCTTCGGGCGTGACCTCAATCTGCACGTTGCCGACACCGCGCTGCCATTTCGAGGAAACCGTCTTCGCGTCAATCACGCCCACGCCCCAACTGAAACCGGAGCACGCCAGATACGCGCCCGCGCAGATGCCGACGTAACCGCCGCCGCCGCGCACAAACTCGCGCACGTTCTCGCGGCCCTTTTCGCCGATGGCATCCGCCTCCTTGTGGCCGCTGCCGCCGGTGAACATCACCACGTCGAAATCCTTCAGCACGCCGGCGGCGATGTCCGGTCCCTTGACCACGGTGAGTTTGATGTCGGTCGTCTTGCCGAGTTGCTCGGTCACGCGCGGGACGCCCTTGCCGAATGCGCCCGCGTCATCGAAGAGCGCGACGCGGATGGGCTTTGAGTCGGCGGCCCGAGAAGAAGAATTCAGTAAACAGTGTTCAGTAATCAGTAACGCCAGCGCGGCGAGCGTGGCGAGGAAGCAGGAGCGTTTCATGGTGTGCGAGGGTGTGTGGTGTTCAGGTCATTGTGGAGCGAGAGCTTTCCCTCTGTCAATCGCACCGGCTCAATCGCGCCCTCGCGTTATGGTGCGGCGGTTGTCGCGCTGACGATGGCTTGCCGGCGGCGGCCCGTTTCATTTTCCGTTTGCGCCGTGACGTAAATGCGAAAGCGCCCGTCGGGCAATCGCACCAGCGTCGGGTCGTTCAGGCAGCGCACGGGGAACTCGGTGAAATCGCGGCAGGCGAGGCGCGTGCCCGGTTCCAGTTTGAAAGTTTTGCCATCGTCCTCCGTGACGAAGCTGTAAACATCGCACGCCTTCATGCACGTGAGCCGTCGTTGGCCGCCGGGCAGCGGGATGCTGTGCTGGTCCACGTAGGTGCGCGCGCCGCCGCCCGCGCGCGCGTCGCCCAGCACATTGCCATCGGTGAAGGCGAAGGTGTTGCCGCCGTCGGTGGAATAGGCGCGGCGGGTGTTGTTCGCGCCCTGCATGTCGCCGAGGTAGAGCAGCACCACGCCGCCGCGCGCATCGCTGAACACGTCGTAGATGCCCATCGTGCCGCGGTCGCTTTCGTGCGGCGAATAGCGCACGCCCGCATCGGGCGTGTAGCGCGAGCCGTCCTTCGAACTCGAACTCGTGAAGGTCCGCGTCCGCCGGTCCCACGAATAGCGCCGCCACGTGCCGTCCGGCAGCTTGGTGTCGAATGGATGACGGATGCCCGTCGGCGGGACGCCTTCGGAAAATTTCATCCCATCCGCCGCCGTGGCAACCTGCACGCGGTGACTCGCCTGGTTTTCGTAGAACAAAATCACCTTGCCCGACTCGTCCACGCGCGCGGCGGGATTGGAGGCGTTGTCAATGCGGAGGCCGGGGTCGGGAGTGAAGCGCAGTTCGCTCTCGTGACTGGCGGCGACTGCGGCAGAAGTATTCAGTAAGCAGTGTTCAGTGTTCAGCAGTGAAAGCAAAACCAGTGCGGCCGCGAGCAAAACGCTTCGGGAAGCGAGGGAGTTAAATACGAGTTTAGAAGTCATGGCCCACTGAATACTGAACACTGACTACTGAATACTTTTCCGGACGGCCACCTGCCCCGCCTCACGCGAGCCACTGCCTTTGCGCTGCGTGAGTGCGTCGCCGAGTTCGGCGCGCACCTTTTCGGCGAAAGCTTCGAGCTGCTTGACGATCTCTGGATTTGCGGCGGCGACGTCCTTGGTTTCGCCGATGTCGTTCTGCAGGTCGTAGAGTTCGGTCGCTTCGAGTTTGCGGTTGTCGTATCGTGCCGGGATGCCGTTGGTGCCGCCGGGTCGGCCGTTGAGCGTGCGGTAGGTGTGCGGGAGTTGCAGTTTCCAACGGCCGTCGCTGCTGCTCACGGCCTGTAGCGCGTTCTGCTCGTAGTAGAAGGCGTAGCCGTCGTGCGGATTCTTCGCGCCCTTTTCGCCGGTGATAAGCGGCCAGACGTTCAGGCCGTCAATCTTGTGCTCCGGCAATTTCGCACCGGTGAGCTTCGCGATGGTGGGCAGCAGATCAATCGTCATCATCATGTCGTCGCACGTCGAGCCGGCGGGGATTTTTCCGGGCCAGCGCATTACGCACGGCTCGCGCGTGCCACCTTCCCAGCACGTGCCCTTGCCCTCGCGCAATGGGCCCGCGTTGCCGGCGTGGTTGCCGTAGCTGAGCCACGGGCCGTTGTCGCTCGTGTAGATGACGAGCGTGTGGTCATCCACGCCGTTCTTCTTCAACGCCGCGAGAACTTCGCCGACGCTCCAGTCCACCTCCATGCACGCGTCGCCGTAGAGGCCCTGCTGCGATTTGCCGCGGAACTTGTCGCTCACGTGCAACGGCACGTGGACCATCGAGTGCGCGAGATAGAAAAAGAACGGGCGGTCCCGGTTCTTCTCGATGAACTTCACCGCGCGCTCGGTGTATTGCGTCGTGAGCTGGTTCTGATCCTCGTGGCCGAGGTCGGTCTTGAGAACCGTGTCGCCCTCGACGAGCGGCAGAGGTGGATACGCGCCCGGCTTCGCCTCGGGATGCAGCGGCCACATGTCGTTCGAGTAAGGCAGGCCGAAGTATTCGTCGAAGCCGTGATGCGTCGGGAGGAATTGCTTCGGCGTGCCGAGGTGCCACTTGCCCGCCATGCCGGTCGCGTAGTCTTTTTGCTTCACGAGCTGCGCGATGGTCATTTCCGTGTCCGCAATACCATGAGTCGCCTTTGGCCCGAGCGCGCCGTGGATGCCGAGGCGGTTCGGATAGCAGCCCGTGAGCAGTCCCGTGCGCGACGCCGAGCACACCGGCTGCGGCACGTGGAAGTTGGTGAACTTACGCCCCTCCTTCGCCATGCGGTCGAGGTTCGGCGTGGTGTAACCCTTCGCGCCGAACGGCCCGATGTCGCCGTAGCCCTGGTCGTCAATGAAGATGATGACGATGTTGGGAAGACGCGCGGCGGCCGTGGCGGACCACGGAAGACACAGAAAACACGGAAGGAGCAGAAGGAGGAGAATGCGGATGGCTTTCATGGTGTGGGTGAAGTTTTAGATGAAGCGACGCGCGGCGGCGAGATTTCTTTCCGAAGGACGAGCTACGCGAGTCCCCATAATCGAAACATCTGGGGAAGTCAGCGACTCGCGTAGCTCGTCCCTCCGAACGCCGTCACTTCGCCGCGCGACCCGCGCTGTATTTCAAGTCATCAAACCAGATCTTCGCCTGCGCGTGCCCGCCGTCGTTGTTGACTGAAAACAAACCGAAGCGGTCGAACTGACCGCCCTGCGCCTTGTCTCCCCGTTTCAAATCGAACGTGAACGACTCGGCGCCGAGCGTCACGCGGATCGAGCCGAGCCCGCCGTTGGCCGTCGGATCGTAAGTCAGCGTCCAATCGTAAGCGCGACCGGGGATCAGCACGGGCGCCTTGCCCGAAGTGCGCGCGGTGCCTTTGGCGGTCGTGAAGGCCGGCGCGAAGTAATGCCCCACGCGAGACGGGCCGGCCACCTTGACGCCGAGAAAATTTCCGGCGCGATCCGGCGCGTCTTTCGTTCCGCTGCGGAACCAGCCGAAATAAAGGCCGGAGTCCGCCGCGCCCACTTCCAGAAAAACTTTTCCGCCCGCTTCGAGCCGGTCATCGAGCGACAGGGGGCCGACGCGGTCCGCGTAATGGCCCCACACTTTGCCGCTGCGCCAGAACACGCCGCCGACCTCGCCGGATTTGCCGCCCGTGTGACTCGTGTTGCTGAAGCCGAAGTCATTCGCGCCCGCGCCCTTCGCACTCGCGGCGCGATTGCCGACCGATTCCCAGTGCGGGTCTTTGCTCAAGTCGGGCGCGTGCCCGTCGTAAGTCAGGTCGCCAAAATATGCGGTCAGGTGGCCGCCGGGCTTCGTGACGTTCATCAACCCAAAGCGGTCGAAGATGGTTCCCTGCTTCCGATAGCCGTCCGGTAGGTCGAGGACGTAGGTCTTCGATTCAAACGGCTCGGGCTTGGCGAGATTGCTGCGGAAGGTGAACGTGACGCGCCCCTTGCCGTCATTGGCTTGCGGATCGTAGTCGAGCTTCCACGTGTAGCGCGTGCCATCGTTGTGAAACGGGCCGCGATCCTTTCGCACTCCGGCTGGCTGCACGACCATGCCGGCGGAATGATTTTCGGCCGTGTGGAGGCGCACGTGAACGCGGCCGCCGATTTTCTCCGTCCCGAATTGCAGGCCCAGCGCAGCCACCGGCCGGCTCGATCCTTCGGTCTGCTTGGAATTGAACCACCCGAAGCACAGGCCGCCCCCGCCGCCGGTCGCGGTCAGCGCGAACGTGCCCGACGCGCTGAGCTTGTCGTCGAGCGTCTTGGGGCTGATCGTGTCGGCATACCAGGCGGGATGCGACGCGCGCCACACTTCGCCGCCGATCTCGCCTTTCGTTTTGCTGGCAATGCTCGTCGCGCTGTAGCCGAAGTCCTGATTCACCAGGTTCACGCTCGCGGGCACCGTGCGATTGTTGTGCCCCTCCCAGCCGGGGTCGCGGTCGAAGGATTCGCTCTTGAGGATGGTCTGCGGTTTGTCCTCGGCGGCGGAAGTTTTCGCGCCGAACACCATCGTGACGAGAAACGTCATCACGAGAAACGATCGGGGACAGGCGTGCATCAGTTCAGCTCCCACACTTTCAAGTTGTCAAAGTGGACTTCCTGCTCGTTGGGGCCGATGACGCGGAATTCGAGACCGGGCTTCTTGACGTGGAAATCCTTGCTCGACGCACGCAGCGGCTTCTTGCCCTCGACCGTCGCGATGACCTCATCGCCCTTCATTTCGATCAGCAACGTAAACCATTTGCCGGTTTCAAATTTTTCGCGCGCGGACGACAGCGCCTTGCTCTTCGAATTGCGGTCCGACTTGTCGTTGTGCTCGGTGATGTTCCACATCGCCGGGGTGATCATCACCGAGAACAGGTGCCCGTGCTTGCTCAACTCGCCCGGCGACGGGTTGCAACTGACGTTGATCCCGCGCGCGCCGGCGAACTTGAAGTCAATCTGGATGGCCGCGTCCTGCATCGGCTGCTCGCGGCTGAACAGGCCCAGCCGGCTGTCCTCCTTCTTCTGGCTCGCGTGCAGGACGCCGTCGGCCACGCGCAACCCGCCGGTCTTGCCGGTCCAGCCTTTGGGCAACGTGTCGCCGTCGAACTTTTCTTCGAGCAGCAATTTGCCTTTCTTGCCGAGGGTCGGTTCAAGATCGGCGGCGGAGCATTGCCCGCAAAGGAACGCAGAGAACACAAAGAGGAGAAGAGTTTGTTTCATGTCTTTGGAATTTTTTTAAGGCGCAGCGGGCGGCTTGGTCGCAGCCTTTCGCCTCAGCGTGGGGCTTCCGTTGGACTTCGCGGAAGGATCGGGCTGATAGCGCACCCAGGCGGCCGCGCCGGGCATTTGCATGACCGGTGGCCCGGTCAGCCAGCCGAGCGACATGAGAAACTCATCCGTCTTGCGAATCGCCGCCTCGCGCCACGGTGAGCCGCCGATGAGCTGATGGCCTTTGCCCTCGGCGATATAAAACTCGCAGCGCACACCGGCCGCCGTGGCCCGGTCGGTGAACTGTTTCGCGGTGCCGACCCAGTTGTCCTCCGAACCGTCCATGATGAGCGTGGGCGGCGTGTTCGTGCCCACGTGCAGAACCGGCGAAATGCGGCGGGCCATCTCCGCGCCGCCGACGCGCGTCGCCAATCCGCCGGGCGTGAGGTCAGCCACGCAGTTGATCAGCACGAGCGCATTGGGCGCGCAGGAGGTTTTGAGATTGTCCGTCTCCGAATCCGGCGCGACGGGCGTGGCGGTGCAGGCCGCGAGGTGCCCGCCAGCGGACGCGCCCGAGGCCGCGACGCGATCCGGATCAACGCCCAGCTCCGCCGCGTGCTCGCGCACCCAGCGCACCGCCGAGCGCGCGTCCTCGACGCACTTGTCCGGTGTGACGCGGTGCGTCTTCGACACGCGGTAATCAGCCCGCACCGCGACCATGCCACGACCGGCGAGGTAGGACGCCCATTCCTTGAACTGTTTGACATTGCTGTTGGCCCACGCTCCGCCGGAGAAGAAGACAATGGCCGCGCGTTGGTTGCCCGTCTTCGAGTCGGGCGGCAGGGTCACGACGAGTTTGAGTTCGCCTTGCGGAGTTTTCTTGTAAATGAAGTCCTTCTCGACCGGGTCGCTCGCCGCGGACGCGCGAACGCAGCACAGAACCAGCACCGCCGCGGCGACGAGGCGGAACGTGAGTTTCATTTCCGCTCTCCCACGGCCGCGCGGACGGCGGTGTAGGTCAGGTCGTCGAAATAAATTTTCACCTGACCGCCGCCGGTGCCGATACCGAAGAGGCCGAAGCGATCGAACACGGCATCCTGCGGTTTCTGACCACGACGCAGATCGAGGGTCACGGACTCGGACCCGAGGGTCACGCGCATCTGGCCGAGGCCTTCGTTGGCGGCCGGATCGAAGACGAGCGTCCACTCATACTCCTTGCCTTGCTTGAGCACGGGTCCGGATTTTGGAACGGCACGGCCCCCGGCCTTGCTCACGCAGGTGGGCAGAAAATAATGCCCGACGCGCGTCGGCCCGCCGATGGATGCGCCGATGAAGTTCCGGCCGCCAAGCGGATCGTGGTCGTCCGTCGTCTTCACCTCGCTGTTGAACCACCCGAACATCATGCCGGAATCCGGCGCGCCGACCGCAAGCACCACGCGCCCGCGCGCTTCGAGCCGGTCACGCAACGAAAACGGCCCGACGCGATCCGCGTAGTAAGCGTAGGGGCTGCGCCACATGAGTCCGCCGATTTCCCCCGGCGCGCCACCGGCAAAGTGCGTGGGCTGCCAGCCGAAGTTCTGGACCCCGCCCTGTTCGTCGTCGTCGTAACTCACGCGGTTGTTCGCGCCGACCCAGCCGGGGTCCTTCGAGAAATCCTCCGTCTTGCCGTTGAACTGCAGGTCGTCGAAATAGATCGTCGCGACACCGCCGGCCTTCATCATGTTGTTCACGCCGAAGCGATCAAAAGTCGCGCCGTCCTTCCGCAAGTCGGCCGGAACATCCACTGTGAACGCGGTCGTGACGGGAAAGCGCGCGCGCGCCTCCTTCTCGGAAGCATCGGGCAGCTTGCCGTAGTCCTCCGTCTTGTGCGTATCGCTGCCGATGGTGAAAGTGAAACGCCCATTTCCTCCGGCGGCCTGCGGGTCATAGTCGAGCGTCCAGTGATACTTCGTGCCGTCGCACTTGAGCGGCGTGGGCCGGAATTTGCCGGGCAGATACGGCGTGATGAACGTGCCGCAAGATTTGTTGCCATTGGAAATCAGCCGCACCGCGAGCCGGCCCCCGTGGGATTCGAAATCGAAATCCAGCCCGAGCGAACCGATGGGCCGCCCGCTGCCGCCCGGCTGCTGCGAATTGAAAAAACCGAAGAACACACCGCCGCCGCCGCGAACGGGCATGGCGAAAGTGCCGGAGGCGGAGAGCTTGTCCTCAAGCGTCTTCGCCGGTGACAGCGCCGCGGCGTAGGAAGCCGGCTTGGTGGCGCGCTGGATGGCCCCGCCCATTTCGCCGGCGGCCTTGCCCGCGAAATGCGTCGCGCTGTAGCCGAAGTCCTGCTTCACCACGATCGCTTTCTTCGGCGCCATGCGGTTGTTGTGGCCCTCCCAGTCCCGAAAGCTTTCGGGATCGAAGTGTTCGGACTTCAAGGTCGTCGTTGGCGAATCTGCGGCCACGCAAAAGCCCGCCGCGAAAAACAGGATGGGGAGGGTTGATCTCATGGGGCGTTTGACGACGGAAGGGGACGCGGTGAATCAAACTTCCCCGCGCGCGGGTGCGGGACGGGTCGCGGCGGAATCTTGAACTCCGACGGATCGGCGCCCGTTCCGGGAAACGGCGGCCCCGCAAGGCTCAGCAATTTCGAGTTCACCGGCTGCTTCGTGGCCCCGGCCTCGCCCGCCGGAATCGTCGCCGCCGGATCGAAAACATTTTTGCTTCCCTCCCAGCCTCCACCGTCGACGCAGACGATTTTGCCGCTGCCGAGCGCGCTCTGGCTCACGCGAACTTTTCCGGCGATCTCCCAGTCCGGCCCCACCACCGTGAGCCGGCGCGCCTCGATGACCGTTTTGGGAACGACGACGATCTTCTGCCCGGCGGGGGAAATGATCTGCACGTTGTCCATCAGCAGACGCGTGTCCTGCGAGTTGGAAATGTTCACGGGCTGCGTGCCCTTCGTCGCGACGATCACCGCGTTGTGCAATTCGGTGACGGGCGCGTGGCCGGTCATGAATTGATGCGCAAGATTTCCCTCGAGCCGCACATTGCTCGCCTTCGTCACGCTGAGGTAGCCGTTGCCCATGCCGGTCGAGTTGCCGATGGACCAGAAGCCGTCAATCGTCACCTCGCACGTCTCGTGCGGGCTGATGCCGTCGTCGCCGCACTCGTAGGCGGCGATGTTTTGCAGAAGAAAATCCCGGGAGGTGCCGTGCAGGTTGAAGCCGTCGTTGAGCACGTGGCAGACGATCAGATTTTTGATCACCACTCCCGTCAACGCCTCCTTGGGCGTGCGGACGGCGACGCCGTTGCGCCGGTAGGGCGCCTCGATCTTCGCGTCGGCGAGCTGGCCGGCCACCTTCACGTAGAAACTTTTCTCCGCCTCGACGTAGGTCCACTCGCCGGGCTGGAGCGACGCGGGGGATTTGAAATGGGCGTGCGCGCCCTTGCTGCTGCGGCCCATGTGCTGCATCACGCCATCGAAGAGGAAGAATACGCGCATGAGTTTCGCCGCATCGCCGAACTCCTCCAACTCGCCGAGCAACTTCGCGCTTTTGAAAAGCCCGGGCGCGCCCGCCTCGACCCAGCCGTCGGTCCGCAACGGATCGGAGCCCGTGATCGTCGCGCCGTGGCCGTCAATCGTGATGGGCTTGCCCGGCACGCCGCCGAAGCCGTCGTTGAGCTTGAGCGACTCGCGGTAAGGCTCGCGCGTGACGGCGAGGTGCAACGTGTCTCCCGGCTTGAGCAGCGACACGGCCTTGGCGAGCGTGCGCACGGCTTGGTCGGGAGCAAGGCCGGCGGCGGCGTCGCTGCCGGATTCGTTGTTCACGAAAAATTCTCGCGCCAGACCAGTGGGGACGGGCCGCGCGGCGGCGGCGGCGAGGGCCGTCTTCTGAAACTCGCGCAGGCGCGCAAACGAAAGCTCCTGACGTTCCTCATACTGCGCGCGCCGCTCCGTCGCGATCTTCGCGCGCTCCTCCGGCGTGGTGGCAGGCTGGGCCGACGGACGGGCGGCGTTCGTGCCCGCGGGCGCCGGAGGACCCGCGGAGCGACTCCGGCCGAGGGCGGACATGCTTCGCTCCAATTCGGCGAGCTCCTCGGCCGTGAGATTCCCGCTGACGGATTTTTCGCGAAGCTCGCGCAGGCGGTTGCGGTCAGCGTCCGCGGCGAAACCCGGGACCGCCGGCAGCGCCGCCAGGAGCGCGAGGCCCAGCAGCCCCAGCGTGGTCCAAGATTGTTTTGTCATCGCGATGGGTCGTTACTCTTTGCGGTCGGTCATGTCCCACAGCCGCACCGAAGTGTCGCCGCCGCCGCCGCCCGTCACCAACATCTTTCCGTCCGGCGAAAAGGTGAGCGACTCGATGCGGCCGGTGTGGCCGGTCAGAGTGCGGATCAATTTTCCACTCTGCGCGTCCCAAAGCTTGATGGTCTTGTCCTTCGATCCGCTCACCACGGTTTTGCCGTCGGGGGAAAATGTGACCGAGTCCACCTCGGCCGTGTGTCCTTCGAGCGTGAGCCGCGTTTTGCGTGTGGCGCTGTCCCAGAGCCGGACCGTGGTGTCGTGGCTGCTGCTCGCGATGGTCCGGCCGTCCGGCGAATACCGCACGCACTCCAAGTCGCCACTGTGTCCTTCCAGCACGGTTTTGAGTTCGCCCGTGCGCCCGTCCCACATTCGGATCGTCCGGTCGGTGCTGGCGCTGACAAAGGTTTTGCCATCGGGGGACCAGGCCAGCGATTTCACGCGCGCCGTGTGGCCGGTCAGGATTTTTTCGAGATTGCGCGTCGGCACGTCCCACAAGCGCACCGTCTGGTCCACGCTCACACTCGCCAGCTTTTTGCCATCGGGCGAGAAGCCGACGGCGCGGACGATGTCGGTGTGCCCCTCCAGCACGGCCTTCGGCTCGAAGGTCCGCGCGTCCCACAGGCGGATGGTTTTGTCCCCGCCGCAACTCGCCATCAACGCGCCGTCGGAGGAAAAATCGAGGTCATAAACATTCACCTTGTGCTCGGTCAGCGTCCGCTTCAACTCGCCCGTCCGCGGATCCCACAGCTTAATCGTCCCGTCCCGGCTGCCGGTGGCCAACACCTTTCCGTCTGGCGAAAACGCGACGGCGAGCACCGAGCCCGTGTGCCCGTTCAGCACGCGAACTTCCGCGGCACGGACGATTCCCACGCCGAGGGCGAGGGCGAAGACCGTCGCGCAAGCGGCTCTTCCAAGAACGGCGGGTGGGTTCACGGTGAGAGTTGACGCCCGCCAAGGCCGGGAGATTCGCAAAAGGGTGCGACATCGTCTGAGACTCCGCGGCGGCGCGAGCTCATGGAAGTGGCGAGGCTTCCTTGAATTGAAACGCCGCGCGCCCGGTGAGGTCCGTGCTCGTGAACGACGGGCACCAGTATTTCTCCACGTGCTCTATTACGAGCGCGGTGCCGGCGAAATGACTGACGCCCGGCGGACGCTCCGGGTTATACATCGAGTCCGTCAGGTCGCACATGAGCGCGACGTTCTTGCCGACGTTCACCATCTGCCGGATGGCGAAGGGCCGGCCGAGCACGCACATGTTCAGATGCACGCCGCAGAGGATGACGTTGGTAATGCCGCGCTCGGCGAGGAGGTTCCAAGTCTCCTGTCCGTTGTCGGTGATGGCGTCGGCTTCGGCGATTTCGATGGTGGCGATCTGGCGCGTCCACGCCTCGCGGATCACGCACTTCGCGCCAGTGCAGGAGCAGCCCATGTCCGAGTCATCAATCGGCAGCACGCCCTCGTGCTTCGCGTCCGGCCAGACCCACGCCGTGCCCCAGCGCTCGGCCGTCGCGAGCGGCACGGGCGTTGGCGAAAACGGCGCGGCCTGCGCATGTCTGCGCTGCGGCGTGTCCTTGTAAAAGCCCGTGCAGGTGCTCGGTGCGTGGATGATGAACACGCCCTTCGCCCGCGCGGCCTTCACGGTCTCGTTGAGCGGCCCGGCCATTTCGCCGACGCGGCGCGCGGCGGATTTGCACCAATGGTCGTCCCACATGTCGCAGATGATGAGCGCGGTTTTCTTGGCGTCCCACGCGGCCTTCTTCTCCACGACGACGTCCGCTCCGCTGGCCGTCCGTTGCCGGGAACGAAGGTTGAGTTGCAGGTCGGCGGCCATGCTTTTCATTTCAAGTCCGGCAATAAACAAAAGCAACGCGGCGACCGAACAGCCTTTTAAGATCAGTTTCGAGTTCATGGGTCATCCTGTGTTCAGGGAGCAAAACCCTCGCGAATCTTTCCGTCCTTGCTGATGAGCGGCTGCGGATTGGCCACGCGGCCAAGCGGACGCACGCCCGGCCCGATGCCATCGAGTCCGAGATCGTCCTTCATCGCGTCGGCCAGCGCGCGGAGTTTTTTCACCACGTCGGGATTCGCGGCGATCACGTTCTTCGATTCGCCGATGTCGGCGTCGAGATTGTAGAGCTGGTCAACGGCATCGGCGTTTTTCTTCTTCGCGTTCTTCGCGTTTTTAGCGGGCGCTCCATCGGCTGAGGCGAAGCGGAGTTTCCACGGGCCGCTGCGCACGGCTTCGAGCTTGAGGCCGCGATAGTAGTAGAAAACATCGTGCGGCGATTTCGCGCCGGCCTCGCCCGCGAGCACAGGCCAGATGTCGCCGCCGTCGAGCTTGCGATCCATCGGCACTCTGCCGCCGGCGAGTTTCACGAGCGTGGGGAGCACGTCGAACATTCCGGTGATCGCGTCCGTGCTCGTGCCGGCGGGAATTTTCCCCGGCCACCACGCGATGGTCGGCTCGCGCATGCCGCCCTCCCACGTGCTGGCCTTGAAGCCGCGCAACGGCGCGTTCACCGAGCGCGGCGTGCCGCCGTTGTCGGACGTGAAGAGCACGAGCGTCTTCTCCGACAGCTTCAGCTCGCGCACCGCATCGAGCACCTGGCCCACGCTCCAGTCCACTTCCTCCACCCAGTCGCTGAAGATGCCGTTGGGCGATTTGCCCGCCCAACTTTTGCCGGGATAAACCGGGAAGTGGACGGCGTTGTGCGGCAGGTAGAGGAAGAACGGCTTGTCCTTGTTCGCGCGAATGAACTTCACCGCCGCCGTGGTGTAGCGCTCCACGATCCCCTGCTGCTCGTCCGGCCCCACGCGCGCGATCACCTTTTCGTTTTCGACGAGCGGGAGCGGCGGTTGCGCAGCGCCGGCGAGCCCGGTCTCGGCGACGGTGGCGGCCGCGGAATCAGTTTTGGTTACGGCGCGTTTCGGCAGCGGATCGCCGAGGCTGCTCTTCGAACCTTCCTCGCCCGTGCCCATGTCGTTCGAGTAAGGCAGGCCGAGGTAGTAATCGAACCCGCGCCGGTGCGGCAGAAACTCCGGCTGATCGCCGAGGTGCCATTTGCCGATGCACGCCGTCGCGTAGCCGGCCTCCTTGAGCAACTCCGCCACCGTGCGCTCGGCGGGATTCAGCCCGACGGCCGCGCCGGGAAAAAGCACGCCCGGGATCGGCAGCACGCGCTTGGGATAGCAGCCCGTCATCAACGCCGAGCGTGACGGCGAGCAGACCGGCGCGGCGTAGAAGCACGTGAGCTTGCGCCCCTCGTGCGCCATGCGGTCGAGGTTCGGAGTGCGGTTGAGCTTCGAGCCGAACGGGCCAATGTCCGCGTAGCCGAGGTCGTCAATGTTGATGACGATGAAGTTGGGGCGCCCGGCGGCGATGGCAGTTGAGGTGAGGCAAAGCAACAACAAGAACAGCCGCGGGAATTTCATGGCCGATTCATGCCACGCGAACCAACGGGCCGCCAGATTTTCTTCTCGCGGATTGCCACCGCGAAGGTGACGCGGTAACGTGCCGGCAGCCATGAGGAGTCTGACTCTAAACTTTCGCCTCGCGATGCTCTTGCTGATGCAACTTGCAGGAGCAGGTGTCGTCCAAGGCTTCTCGCTACTCGGCCCGTTCCAGCCGTGGATGAACACGAACACGTTCCTAGCGAACGATCAGTTCGGCGGCCCGATGGAGGTGGACAAAGGCTACCGCTGGATTTTTCCCGTCGTCACCTACGGTTTCACGCCTGAGTTCGTCCAGCACTTCGGAACCCAGGGCGTCGCCGCCGTGGACGCCGCCGCCGCAATCCTCAACAGCCTGCCGCCCGCTTCTGAAATCAATCCGACCAACTTTCCGCTGGATGTGAGGCGGGTAAACTTCGCCGCGTCGGTGCAGAGTGCGCTCGACCTGAAGTCGCACGCGCTGGGCATCTTCATTAACACTCTCGGGCTCGGCCCGCCCGTCGAGGCCATCTTCATGGTGAATGGCCTTTTTCCGCCGACAAATGCCGTCGGCTACACCAACTACCCGGTGGTTCAGCGCAATTACGATCCGCTCACCGGGTTGCCTTCGGACGCAGTCAACGGCAAATCGTTCACCGTCTATTTTGCGAGTCAGTTTGGCTTTATCGACGCGTTCGAAATTGAGGACGACCCGTTGGCGATCTTTCCGGTCACCGCCGCGGATCGCGGCGCTTTGAATTTCGGTGAGTTCCTGACCGGCCTGACGTGCGACGACGTTGGCGGTCTGCGCCACCTGTTGCATCCCACCAACCGGCACGTCGAACCGCTGCGCGCGGACGTGTCGGGGTTCAGCAGCGGCGGGCAGACCAACTTTGTCAACATTGCAGAACGCGGTGGCATGGACAAAATCCAATTCGTCCACACCAACGCCGGGGTGCTGAGTTTTTTTCAGGACGTTTATTTTTTGAACGGCACTCCGCAAACGCAACTCGTCGCCCGCACGCTGACCAGCGCGGACATTCTTTTCACCGTGCAAGACCCCGGCCCGCAACGATTCGACCAGGGAGGCCAGCACAATTTCGTCCTGAGGCCCGACGCCGTCAGCGCGCCCGCCATCTGGCAGAACTGTGCCGCACTCAACGGCAACCCGGGTGGCGAAGGGCCGGGCATCATCCAACCCGGCATCACCGTCGCATTCCACAATCTCGGCCGTTACACCTCGCTCGCCGGCACCCAGGTGGAAGATCTGCCGGATGGTTTCCAGTCGCTCAACTGGGGTTCGTTCGACGGGTCCACAAACCCACCCACCCTCTTCGGCATCGTGACGAACCCGGCGGCGATCTCGCTGCGCTTCGAGACTTCGCCGACGAACGGACAGACCGTCACCACGTGGGCGCTGTTGGGCAGGACCTCCAAAATTTATCGCTTCGAATCTTCAACCAACTTGTTGGACTGGACGAACGCCGTGTCCATGAGCAACGCCAGCGGCATCCTGCGTCTGTCCGAGACCAACGCGGATCCGCAGCGGTTCTACCGTGTGAGCGAAACGCCACCATGACCGGCTCCGCTCCGCCGCCTCACTCCAGCCGCTCCGCGATCCACGGGACGACCGTCCCGATCATCTTCGCGGTGTGTTCGCCGGCGAAGACGTGACCCGAGCCGGGAATTTCAACGAGCTGCTTCGGTTGATTTGCCTTCGTGAAAATTTCCCGCGAGTCCGTGATCGGCACCACGTCGTCCTCGGTGCCGTGGACGAGCAGCCACGGCGCACGGATGTCCTTCGCGTGGCCGATGACGCTGCCGATCTTCGTCAGGTCGTCCATGTAGAGCTGCGAGAGCGGGCATTTCTCATCGTCCCACATGAAGCCGGTGCCGGGCTTGACGGTGCCGAACTCGCGCTTCGCAAACTCCGCCGTGTGCACCATGCCGGCGAGCGACACGAGCAGGTCAATGCGCGGGTCCATCGCCGCGCGCAGGACGCCGACCGCGCCGCCCATGCTGTGGCCGAGGTAGCCGATGGTCGCGTAGCTCTTGAGCGCGTCGAGCACGGAGCCGAGGTCGCCGGCTTCCTTGGTGATGGTGGAGCTGGTGAAGTGGCCGTCGGAAGCGCCGTTGCCGGCGAAGGAAAAGCGCAGCGCGTTGATGCCGGCCTGCGCGAGCGCGTCGGCCAGCGCGATGAGGAAGGGGCGGTCCTTGTTGCCCGTCACGCCGTGGCCGAGCACGACGATGGCGCTCGGAAATTTTCCGCCCGCGTGGAAGGTGTAGTCGAGCCGCTCGCCCTGGGAGTTTCGGATTACGCCGGTCATAGGTTGGTGGGGCGGATTGAAGCGAGTCGGTGCGCGCGCGGCGAGCGGAAAGTTGGGCGAGACCTCCGTCGAGCCGTGATCCTGCCGACTCGCGAACTCGGCTCGACAGAGTCTCGCCCCACCGCGCCGCTCACCACGGGCAGTGGCGGCAGCCACTGTCGCAGCAATGGCCGCGCGCCTGAAGATACGCGGCGGTGAACACCACCATGCCCTGCCCGTCCGTTTCGTAATCGCGGCCCGCGACGAGGCCAACCCCGACCTCCTGCTCAACGGGCTCCCCGCCATTTGCGCCGAGCGCGACGAGGCACGCGCGGCAGAGGCACGCCGCGCCTTTCAACTCGGGCGGCAGTTTCGCCAGCGCGCCGGGATCGAGGTCCATTTTGAAACACCAGCACGCGCCCTTCTCGGCGGCGGGTGTCGCGAGCGCGCAGCCGTTCGGCCGGCCGCAGCGCGGACAGATTTCGGCGCGACAAGTCGAGGAGCACGCGCTCATGGCAGAAGAATTTTCGCGCGCAATGTGCCGAGAATTTCCTGCGGCAGGCGCGCGTCGAGTGAGCCGGGCGCGGGTTTTTCAAAATCCGCGTGGCCGTCGACGAAGACGGCGTTCGCGAAACCGCGGTGTCGGAAGTGCGCGGTCGGCTCGGTGGCGTTGACGTAATACCATTCCTCGAGCATCGGGTTCACCGGCGAGGCGGGCGCCTGAAAGTCATTCACCTGCGCGGCGTCGGCGAAGATGACGAGCGATGAGCAATTCGTGGCGGAGGAAATTTTCACCGGCGGACGATTGGGCGGCACGGAGAGGTGGAGATTGTAGCCATAGCCGTAGGAGGCGCCCCTGGCCTTGGGCTTGTAGTAAGGCGCGCCGTAGTCGAAGGACGGGCAGAGGTCCACGCCGCGGCCCTCGTAGTTGGGCCAAAGCTCGCCCTGCGTCGGGTCGAAGCGGCGCTGGCCCTCGGGCACGGACGGACCGTCAATCCAGCCGAACCAGTAAATCTGGCCGCCGTTCGTGCCGGCGCGCGGGCCGAAGCGAAAGCAATCATCGTCGTGCTCGTCCCAATACATCTCCGCCGCGAGGCCGAGCTGGTGGAGGTTGCTCTTCCATTCGCCATTCGTCATTCGTCATTCGGACTTTCCTCATGGCCGCTCCGCCTTCACGCGGTAAAAAGTTTTTGCCCCCGCCGCCGTTCCGTCGGACAGCTCGACGGTGCCGCCATTTCCGTTCGTCGTCGCAGACAGCGTGGACCACGCGGCGAGATCCGCGCTGCGCGTGAGCGTGTAGAGCCAGTTGCTGCGCGAGCCGAAGCGCACGCGCGCGAGGCCATTGCTCCACGTCACGTCCGGCCGCGTCACGGGCGCATCGGGCACGGTGACGACGAGGTTGTCCACCGCGCCGTGCGCGAGGATGGAACCGGCGAAGCTGCCCGTCCCCTGCCCCGCGTCGCTGTAGCTCGCGATGGCGACGGTATCGAGGCGGAAGTCGGTGAACGCCGCGCCGAGCGCGACGGTGTTCGTGAGGCCGAAGGGCACGCCGTCGCGCAGCTTGGTCAGAGTGAGCGTCTGGTTGCTCGCGGTGTAGGCGAGCGTGAAGCGGTGCCAGACGTTGGTGTCGAACTCGAGCGGAAACTCGTGCGCGAACTTG
>JACQFS010000139.1 GCA_016199935.1 Verrucomicrobiota bacterium | reverse complement strand
GTTGAAGCGCGCCCTTGCCGATTCCGAGCGCGGCCTCGGCCACATCAAGCTCCGCGCGGACGAGGATGCGCTCGCGCACCTGGCAAGAGTCTCGGATGGCGACGCGCGCAAGGCGCTCAACTCGCTCGAAATCGCCGCGCTCACCACGCCGCCGGGCGCGGATGGTTTCATCCACCTCACGCTCAATGTCGCCGAGCAGTGCATCCAGAAGAAGGCGGTGGTCTATGACGGCGACGGCGACGCGCATTACGACACCATCTCCGCCTTCATCAAGGCGATGCGCGGCAGCGACCCGGACGCGGCGCTCTACTGGCTCGCGAAGATGATTCACGCCGGCGAGGATCCGCGCTTCATCGCGCGCCGCATCGTCGTCCACGCGGCGGAGGACGTGGGACTGGCGGACCCGATGGCGCTGGTGCTCGCGGTCGCGGCGCAGCACGCGGCGGAATTCATCGGCTGGCCGGAGGCGCGCATCCCGATTGCCGAGGCCGCGCTCTACATCGCCACCGCGAACAAGAGCAACTCGACCATCACCGCGATTGACGCCGCGCTCGCCGATGTGAAAAGCGGCCGCACGCTCGCCGTGCCGGAGCATTTGCGCGACGGGCACTACAAAGGCGCGAAGCAACTCGGCCACGGCGTCGGCTACGAATACGCGCACGACCACCCCGGCCATTTCGTCCCGCAGGACTACCTCGGCGCGGACCGGCGCTACTACGAGCCGACCGACCAGGGCGTGGAGAAAAAAATCAAGGAGCGCGTGGAGAAGTGGCGCGCCCTCGCGGCGGAGGCGAAGGCCGCGGCCCGCCGGCCCGCCGGGTGAAGCTGGTTCACCAAATGTCCCTTGAGCAAAATGTCCACCGTCACTGAACAAAAAGCTGCGCTCCGCCGCCAGGTCCAGACCGCCGTGCGGCGCATCACCGCCGCGGAACGCGCGCAGTCTTCGGAGTGGCTCCTCGCGCGGTTGCGCCGGCAACCGCAGTGGCGCGCGGCGCGGAGCGTCCTGCTGTTCGCCCCGCTGGCGGACGAGCCGGACATCGGGCCGCTCATTTCCGAAGCCTTCGCGGACGGGAAGCTCGTGGCCCTCCCGCGCTTCGAGTCCGCCGGGGTCGGGTATCGCGCGGCGCTCATCGGGAGTCTGGGCGAGCTTTCCGCGCCGGCGGCCTTCGGCGTGCGCGAGCCGACGGCCG
The DNA here is from genome assembly GCA_016199935.1 of Verrucomicrobiota bacterium. Classification (GTDB taxonomy): domain Bacteria; phylum Verrucomicrobiota; class Verrucomicrobiia; order Limisphaerales; family JACQFS01; genus JACQFS01. Next base: position 21,616 of record JACQFS010000139.1, on the reverse strand, counting down.
GCTGTCCCGAGTTGCCGCTCTCGCAACTGGACTTCGCCCTCGTGCCTGGGGTAGCGTTCGACGCCTTTGGTTCGCGGCTCGGGCGGGGCAAGGGTTTTTACGACCGGCTGTTGACGGTGGTCACCGGCGTGAAATGCGGCGTGGCGTTCGACTCTCAGGTGGTCGCCACGCTGCCGCGTGAGCCGCATGACGTGACCTTGAATTGTCTGGTGACACCGACGCGCTGGCTGGATTTCCCGCCGGCGCCCCGTCCTGATGGACGCTGATTACACTCTCATTGGCGAAGGCGCGCTCGTGTTCATCACGGGCGCGGCGACCGGCCTTGCCCTGCTCCGGTGGCGGGACAAAAACGTGAAGGCCGCGCAGGAAGTCCAGCGCCAAACCCTCCTCGACAACGCCCGCCGCGACGCCGACGCCCTCACGCGCGAGGCGAAGCTCAAGGCCAACGAGGTGTCGCTCAAGCTGCGTGAGGAGACGGAAAAATCCTTCGCCACGCGCCGCGAGGAAGCCGTGGCGACCGAGCGCCGGCTCGCCGAGCGCGAGTCGCTCGTGAACCGGCAGTTGGAATCCCTCCACGCGGGCGAGAAAAAACTCGGCGCCGACCAGGAGGCCACCATCGCCCAGCGCGTGCTGCTCGAAACCCGCAGCGACGAGCTGGAGCGCCTCACCACCATCCGCAAGTCCGAGCTGCAGAGCCTCGCCAAACTTTCCGAGCAGGGCGCGCGCGCACACCTCATGCGCGAGGTCGAGCAGGCTGCGCTCAAGGACGCCGCCGGCCTGACCAAGCACATCCTCGAAGACGCGAAGGCCAAGGCCGAGGAGAAGGCACGCCGGATCATCTGCCTGGCCGTCCAGCGTTACGCGGCGGAGGCGACCTTCGACACGACCACCGCGACCATCGCGCTCACCGGCGACGACATCAAAGGCCGCATCATCGGCCGCGAGGGCCGCAACATCCGCGCGTTCGAGGCGGTCACCGGCATCACCGTGATGATTGACGACACGCCGGGCTGCGTGGTGCTTTCCGGCTTCGATCCCGTGCGCCGCGAAGTCGCGCGCGAGGCGATGCAGCGGCTCATCCTCGACGGCCGCATCCACCCGACGCGCATCGAGGAGATTGTCGCGAAGGTGAAGGAGGAAATGACCGAGGCCGTGGTGCGCTACGGCGAGGAAGCCATCGCGAAGGCCGGCCTCGCGCCGATGCACCCCGAGGTGACCGTGCTGCTCGGCAAGCTGCGTTTCCGAAACAGTTTTTCCCAAAACGTCCTCGACCACTCCGTCGAGGTCGCGCACCTCATCGGCCTCATGGCCGCGGAGCTGGGCCTGGACGTGAACGAGGCCAAGCGCGCCGGGCTGCTCCACGATCTCGGCAAGGCCGTGAGCCACGAGATCGAGGGGCCGCACGCGATCGTCGGCGCGGACATTTTGAAACGGCACGGCGAATCGCCCGCCGTCATCAACGCCGTCGCCTCGCATCACGACGAGGTGCCGCACGAGGGGCCGCTCGGGATTCTCGTCAGCGCGGCGGACGCGATCAGCGGCTCGCGGCCGGGCGCGCGCAGCGAAACGATGACGACCTACCTCAAGCGGCTGGAGGATTTGGAAAACATCGGCATGAGTTTTCCCGGCGTGGAAAAAGCCTACGCCGTGCAGGCCGGGCGCGAGTTGCGGATCTTCGTGCTCCACGATCAGGTCACGGACGACGAGGCGGCGGCGCTGGCGCGCAACATCGTCCGGCGCATCGAGGAGCAGCTCCAGTATCCGGGACAGATTCGCGTGACGGTCATCCGCGAGACGCGCGTGGTGGAGTTTGCGAAGTAAAAAAACGCCGCCGGGATTCGGCGGCGTCGGGGAGAATCGGAAAAAACTTACCGGCCTTCGGTCATGCTGCTGGGCAGGCCGTTCTCCCAGCTCTTCGGAGAATTCCACGGCCGCTCCGAGCGGGCCTCGATCGCGTCGTCCGACATGCAACCCGTCAGCACCAGCGGGCCGGTGAGGGCCAGCGCGAGGAGGAGAAATTGGAACCAGCGCGACTTCATTTCAGTAAAGGACTTCGTCGCCCTCGAAGGGATCGCCCTGCTTCCACGCCGGCATCACGTTGGCGATGCAGCTGTCGGCCTCGACGGAGCGGATCTTCACCTTGCCGATGAGCTTGCCATGACGGTTGATGAGCATCTCGCCGTTTTCGAGCACGCCCTGGTTGCCGCCGATGTTGAGCACCACGAAATCATACCTGGGATCCACCTGGACGATCCGGCCCTTGAGCCCGGCGGGCAGGATGACGGGAGGGATTTCCCCGTCCGTGAGGACGGCCAGATCGTGCTCCAACTTCTTCACGCGGCGGTCGAGGATGGTCTTTTCTCCGTTGACGGCGACCAGTTCCTTTTTGGCCTCAACCAAGTCAGCGAGTGATTTTTTGACCGCATCGAAAGGCTGACGGAGGCTGTTCCAATCCTTCAGGTCGGCCTGATACCGGGCCTTGTCCTTGACGGCGGTGGCGAGATCAGTGGTGAGCTTCTGGTTGCTGCCTTCGAGTTGGGTGACCTTGTTGTTCGCGTCCGTCAACATCGTCTTCGTGTTGTTCAGCTCGGTGGTGGTGTTTTCCAAGTCCGTCTTGGTCTTGGCCAGGTCCGCCTTGGTGGTCTCCAACTCCGCGACGGTCTTGTCCAGCTTCGCGTGGAAGTCATCCCGCTGGGCGATGGCCGTGACGAGCTTTCGGTTGACTTCGAAGTGGATGAAGTAACCCGCAGCGAGGCCGGCGAGAATGGCGATGATTAAGGAGATCCTAGCGAGCATGGCGTGTCGTTAAATTGATTGCCGTGACAGTAGGTGCCGCGCCGGCGAGTGTCAACGCCACGTTTGAAAAGCGCGGGCGGCCGGGCGCATCCGGGCACGGCCCCTGAATCGCGCGGACGCGGCGTTCAGGCTTACGGATTACTCCTTACTCCTTACGTTTCCTACCGCTTCTGCACTGCACCTTCGAGCGTGACGATTTCCCCCTCGGCGAGTTGCTGCCGCTTGCCGCCCTTGAAGACGACGTAGCCGTCGCCGGAAACCTTCGTGCCGTCGGCCATCATCATCGTGCGGCCGCGCGCGACCTCGAGCTGCGCGCCGTCCTTTTGCACGACCATCTTGCCGGCCTTGAGCGTCACCGTGTCCTGCGCGGAAATGCCCGCGCCGCTGAGCAACAGCATCTGCCCGTCGAGCAGGCGCGAGCGACGGCCGTTGTTGGCGGACGTGATCCAGCCCTCGGCATTCACGCGCGCGCCGTTTTCAAATTTGAACTCCGACGAAATCACACTGCGCTCGCCGTCCTTCACGAGCGTCAACTGCCCGTGGTCCATCGTCACGTGGTTGAAGACGAATTCCAGTTTGCCGTCCGGGCTCATGAGCCGGCCGTCGCGGCTGAGCATCTGGCCTTCCTTCAGCGGGCGCTCCTTGCCCTCGCCCACTTTGAACGAGCCGTTGGGCAGCACGGTGAGATTTTCCGGAAACAACAGCGGCCGGAGGATCACTTCCATTTCGCCGCCCTTGAGCGCGAGCGGCTTGCCGCCCTTGAGTGTGGCGCCGTCCACGAGCGTCTCGGCGGCGCGCGCGGCGGCGGTGAGCAGGAGGGTGGCGGCAAGGGCGAAAGTGAGGAGACGCAGGCGGTGGTTCATGGCGGTTGGCGCGTTCAAGTTCATCTGATGGGGCCACACTAACCTGCCGCGTGACAAGTCGCAATTCCCTCGCTACGCTCCGCGCGCGATGCCAACCACTCTGACGCTCGGACATTCGCCCGACCCGGACGATGCGTTCATGTTTTACGCGCTGGCGAAGAATTTGATCCCGACCAAGGGCTGGAAGTTCGAGCACATTCTCCAGGACATCCAGACCCTCAACGAGCGCGCCACCCGCGGCGAACTCGACATCTCCGCCGTCAGCATCCACGCCTACGCCTACATTGCCGACCAATACGCCCTGCTCCCCAGCGGCGCGAGCATGGGCGACGGCTACGGGCCGATGCTCGTGGCGAAAACCAAGCTCTCCCGCGCCGAGGTCGCCCGCCGCCGCATCGCCGTGCCCGGCACCATGACCAGCGCATTCCTCGCGTTGCAGCTCTGGCTGGAAAAGCCGGCGAAGCAGATCAACTACGTCGTCGTCCCGTTCGACCGCATCTTCCACGCGGTGACCAGCGGCATCGCCGAGGTCGGCCTCATCATCCATGAGGGCCAGCTCACGTTTGAAAACGAAGGGCTCATCTGCTGCGAGGACCTGGGCGCGTGGTGGGGGCGCACCGAGGGCGGCCTGCCCCTGCCCCTCGGTGGCAACGTCATCCACAAACGCCACGACGCCGCGACGCGCAGGGAAATCTCCGACATCCTCACCGCCAGCATCCGCTACAGCCTCGAACACCGCGCCGAGGCCGTGCAGCACGCGCTCCAGTTCGCGCGCGACATGGGCCAGGACCTCGCCGACAAATTCGTGGGCATGTATGTGAACCACTGGACGCTCGACTACGGTCCCTACGGCCGCGAGAGCATCAAGCGCTTCCTCAAGCTCGCGCACAAACGCGGCCTCATCCCGCGCAAGCCGGAGCTGGAGTTCGTGGAGTAAAGACAGGAGCCGACGCAAGGAGGCTCACGCTCAACTCGGAATGCGCAACGCGCCGGGGCACCCTGCGGAATCACGCGTCTGCGCCACGGCAGTCCGCCGGTTTTCGGAGGGACGAGCTACGCGAGTCCCCATCTTCTTTTCGTGCCCGAAGAAGTTAGGGACTCGCGGAGCTCGTCCCTCCGAAACGAAAAGCGCTCACGGCACCACGCGCACGCGGTAGTCGCGCGCGGACGCCAGCCCGCCCGTGAGCGAACCGTCATCCACCCACTGCGCGAGGCCGGGCGACGGAAACGTCAGCACCGGCGAACTCACCGGGTTCCATCCGCCGAGCGCGTCCGCATACTCCAGCAGATACGCACGGTCCGGCCAGCCTTGGAATTGCACCGTCACCTTTCCCGTCGCGTCCACCGACAGCTTGAGGAAGCCGAGCACGCTCTGCGCGTCGGACGGATTCGTGCCCGCGAGATATTCCTCGAAGTTGCTCTTGCCGTCGCCGTCCGCGTCCGCCGCTTTCTCCGCCGGGGTCAGCGGCGAGTGGCCGAAATAAAATTGCGCCCACGCGTCGTCCACGCCGTCGCCGTCGAGATCGAGGCGGTAATCGCCGGCGCGCAGGGAGCCGCCGTCATACACCACGCGCAACGTGCCGCCGTTCGTCCCGACCGCGAGCCGCCCGCCGCTCGCGACGTTCGTGAACGCGCCCGTCGCGCCGGCGCAGGTGAGCAGCGTGAAACGGTTCGACCAGCTTGGCGTGAAGCCGTTGATGAGCGTCACGTTCAGCGCGCCGCCGAACTCGACGAGGTTCGACACGGCGATGAAATCGTGGCCGGTGCCGGGCACCACGCCGCCGATTTCCAAAGCGAGGGTGGCGGAATCGCGCAGGCGCAACTCGCCGTTGAGGGCGAGGCTGCCCGCCGACGCGCCGGGCGCGAGCGTGCCGAAGTTCGTCACGTTGCCGACGATGCTCCCGCTGCCGGTGAGCGTGGCGTTGCTGGCGAGGACGAGGCCGTTGGCGAACGAGTGCGTGCCGCCCTGCAACTGAAACAGCGCGGCGCTCGCGCCGTTGCCGACGGTGAAGACGCGACCGTTGGCGTTGGTCGTGGCCTTGGAGAGCAGCGTGCCGCCGTTGAACTCGAAGAAGCCGGCGGACGCCGTAATCAACAACTGGTCAATATCCATTAAGCCCGCGTCGAACTCGTTGGTCCCCGCGTTGACTGACAACCGAGCCGAACCAGACGCGTTCGTTGCCCGCATCGTGCCGCCGTTAACCACGGCACGGCTCCTCGGGGCGCTGCTATTTCCGATTTCTAATTTTGTATCAACGGAAACCAGTCCCGCGTCGCTCACAGCGAGCAGACTCGGCAAGTAATCGTTAACACCTACCGAGAAGCCGAATGCCCCACCAATGTTAACCCAAGAGGAGCCCGCGCCTGTAATTACAATCGAACCGCTGTAAGCGACTGTGTTCGCGCACTTCAGTGCTGCACCATTGCTGACGACAATTTTGCCATCACCAAACATTTCAAAGGCAAACGAAATGTTCACGGATGAACCTGAGCCCGTTACCAAAAACTCATTGTTGGTGGGAACTAAAACGGGAAAACCACTGGGATAATTAAATTCACACTGCGTAAACGACGCCGTTCCGCCATCAGCTATCAAGACACGATTGGTGTGACCACCAAGATTGAGCTTAGCATAGACCGACAGAGAAGATGCGGCGCCTGTGACGATCAACTCATTGTTTTCGCCGCCGTCAGTGCCGATATTACAAAATCCGCTAAAAACTCCTCCACCTTCGCTCACGAAAAGCTTGCTCCCGAAGCCAGACAAGCTGCATTGGCTGAAGTTACTCCAAAATGATCCGGCACCGGTCACCAAGACTTCGTTGCTGATACCGCCAATGCCACCGGATGCACTCGTAACAAGGTAACCTCCGTTGCTGACGACGACCCGATTGCCCTGCCCGGAGTAACCAGCGGACAGAGAACCTCCAACAAACCACTGCGACCCCACGCCAGTAATCAACACCTCATTTGAATTCGCCCCGACGTTGTAGCCGACGTAGCTGTTGCCTCCGCTGTTGGTGAGCACCGCGCCATTGGTCAGCACGAGGCGCGTGAAGGAGCCGTTGGTGCCGATGATGACATCGCCCGCCACCACATTCGTCACCCCGTCGAGCACGTTGGTCTCGCCATCATTGACCAGTTGCGCGCGCCCGCCGGGCGCGAGGGCGAGCAGCAGCCCCAGCACCGCGCCCCAGCGGCGGAGGGAGGTCGGAAGAAGTTTCATCGCGAGCTTCGTGAAAGGTTTCCCGTGCGTGCGGCCTTTTTTACGCCACCCGCCCGCCCCCGGCAAGCGCGGAGCGCGGGCATCGCGATAGCGCCGCCGTTCCAAAGCGAAAGCGGCGGAGGGCCGCCGCAGTCCAAGACGCTGCCGCGCGGATGGACGCCCCCTGAGCCGCGCCAGCGTCCTGGACTGCGCCAGTCCTCTGGCGCTTTCGCCCGGAGGTCGCCGCCCGCCTGAGTTTGTCTTTCGGGGCTGGATTGTCTTCCATCCAGCCTCCGGCACGCAAAACGGCCGAAAAGCGCAGGGCGACAGGTCAAAGGCCCGGCGTGTTTTGGAAAAAGCTCAAGGATTTGCGGTAAAAGCTTGAGTTTTTGCGGAAAACGCTCAGGCGTCCCCGTAATCCGACCAGAGGTTTGCGTCATCGGCTGACGGATTTGCCGCATCGGACTCTTCTCTGGAGCCATGATCTTTGAACTTCCACCCGGGGATGGCTGGTGGGTCCATTCTGTTTGCGTTGGGTGCGGCTGGCACAAACGCGCTTTGCATCCGGCCGGCGGCGGCCCACACTCGGCGGAGAAACGTGAACCGGGCCCGTCACTGTTTCCTGTAAGGCTTCCGTTCCCCGCGCGACCAACGTGCGTGAATCGAGCCCGACGCAAGCCGCCTCAATCAAACGCAACCCGCCGCCGCATGAACCGCGAACCGTCCTTCGACAGCATCCTCCTCTCGCGTGGTGATCAGACCGCCGAGGCGCGCCGGCTCGCGGAGGATGGACGCCGCGAGAAAAACTGGAAGCGCTGGGGCCCCTACCTCAGCGAGCGCCAGTGGTCCACCGTGCGCGAGGATTATTCGGAGCACGGCGAGTGCTGGGATTATTTTCCGCACGATCACGCGCGCAGCCGCGCCTACCGCTGGGGCGAGGACGGCCTGCTCGGCTTCACCGACCGCGAGTGCCGGCTCTGCTTCGCGCTCGCGCTCTGGAACGGGCGCGATCCGATTTTGAAGGAGCGCCTCTTCGGCCTGACCGGCGGCGAGGGCAACCATGGCGAGGACGTGAAGGAGGAATACTTCTACCTCGACTCGACGCCGACGCACTCCTACGCCAAGGCGCTCTACAAATATCCGCAGGCCGAGTTCCCCTACGCGCGGCTCCTCGACGAAAACAAGCGCCGCGGAAAAAATGAGGGCGAGTTCGAGCTGGCCGACACCGGCGTGTTCGACGAGAGCCGCTACTTCGACGTCTTCGCCGAATACGCGAAGAACGCGCCGGACGATTTGCTCATCCGCATCACCGTCGCGAACCGCGGGCCCGAGGCCGCCACGCTGCACCTGCTGCCGACGCTCTGGTTCCGCAACACGTGGAGCTGGGGCTGCTCGCACGAGGGCTGTTCGCTCAAGCCGCGCATCGAACTGGGCCAGGACGGCCGCCTCACGCTCACGCACGAGACGCTCGGAAAGTATTTCTGCGAAATCGGCCCCGCGCCGGATGGCTCGAAGCCGACCGTGCTTTTCACGGACAACGAGTCGAACGCCGAGCGGCTCTGGAGCGCGCCGAACGCAAACCCGTTCGTCAAGGACGCCTTCCACGAATTCGTCATCCACGGCCGCGCCGACGCGGTGAACGCGAAGGGTTACGGCACCAAGGCCGCGCCGCTCTACGTGCTCACGCTCAAGCCGGGTGAGTCGCAGGTGATCCGGCTGCGGTTGGTTGCAGAGCCGGCGACGGCCGCGCCGCCAAGCCCGGAGGGCTTGAACGTGAATAGCCCCGGGCGCAGCCCGGGGAAATCGGCGGCCAAGGATCAGGCGAACCCCGGAGGGGTTCAATTCGACCCGTCCGGGGTCGCCGTCCACTCATCCGGCCAACCCCGGGTTGCACCCGAGGCTACTCAAATTGGTTCCCTCCGGGAACCTGCCGCGTTCGACAAAATCTTCACCACCCGTCTCCGCGAGGCCGACGAATTTTTCACCTCCATCAACCCGCGTGAACTTTCCATCGAGGAGGCCAACGTCGTCCGCCAAGGCTACGCCGGCCTGCTGTGGTCGAAACAATTTTACCACTACGTCGTCAACGACTGGCTCAAGGGCGATCCCGGTGCCCCGACGCCGCCAGTGCCGCGCGCGACCGGCCGCAACTCCGAGTGGAAGCACCTTTACTCGCGCGACATCATCTCCATGCCGGACAAGTGGGAGTATCCGTGGTTCGCCGCGTGGGACCTCGCGTTTCACATGATTCCCTTCGCGCGGCTCGACGGAGAGTTCGCCAAGCAGCAGCTCACGCTTTTTTTGCGCGAGTGGTATATGCACCCGAACGGGCAGATTCCCGCCTACGAGTTCGCGTTCGGCGACGTGAACCCGCCCGTTCACGCGTGGGCCGCGTGGCGCGTTTACAAAATCACCGGGCGCGACGGCCAGCGCGACCGCGACTTTCTCGAAGGCGTTTTCCAAAAGCTGCTGCTCAACTTCACCTGGTGGGTGAACCGCAAGGACGCCAACGGCAAAAATCTTTTCAGCGGCGGCTTCCTCGGCCTCGACAACATCGGCGTGTTCGACCGCTCGAAGCCGTTGCCGACCGGCGGCACGCTCTCGCAGGCCGACGGCACGGCGTGGATGGGTTTCTACTGCGGCACGATGCTCAACATGGCGCTCGAACTCGCGCACGACGGCGAGCGCGCGCATCCCGCCTACGAGGACATGGCGAGCAAGTTCCTCGAACACTTCATCCAGATCGTGGACGCTATGAACGGTCTCGGCGGCACCGGCCTGTGGGACGAGGCGGACGGTTTTTATTACGACCAGATCCAGTTCGATCACCACGCCACGCCGCTCAAGACGCGCTCGATGGTCGGCCTGCTCCCGCTCATCGCCGTCGAGGTGCTCGACGAACAGCGCGTGAAGCGGCTGCCGGGTTTCAAGAAACGCCTCGACTGGTTTTTGAAAAACCGCGCCGACCTCGGCCATCACATCGCCATGTGCGAGTGCGGCCACCAGAACCTCATGCTGCTCGCCATCCCGTCGCGCGAACGGCTCGAACGCACGCTGCGCTACCTGCTCGACGAGACGGAATTCCTCTCACCGCACGGACTGCGCTCCGTCTCGAAGTTCCACGAGAAAAATCCCTTCGTGCTCGAAGTCGAGGGCGAGCGGCACGTGGTGGACTACGTGCCCGGCGAGTCGAACACCTGGCTCTTTGGCGGCAACTCAAACTGGCGCGGGCCGGTCTGGTTCCCGGTGAATTACCTGCTCCTTGAAGCGCTCGAACGCTATCACCATTTCTACGGCGAGGACTTTAAGGTCGAGTGCCCCACCGGCTCCGGCACCAAACTGAACCTCCAGCAGGTCGCGCACGAACTCGAGCGCCGCCTCGCGAGCCTCTTCCTGCCCGACGCGCAGGGCCGCCGCCCGTGCCACGGCGACGACGCGCGTTTCGCGAACGATCCGCATTGGAAAAACCTCCTGCTCTTCCACGAATACTTCCACGGCGAGAACGGCCGCGGCATCGGCGCGTCGCACCAGACCGGCTGGACCGCGCTGGTGATCCGCTGCGTGAAGAGCGCCGCGCGCAACCGCACGCGCCACGCGCCGACGACGACGACGCCGGCACCGCAGGCCAGGTAGGGCGCAGTGTCCTCACTGCGCCGCGAAGGAACCGAACGCGTTCAGATCGCCCGCGGTTCGTTGAGGACAACGAGCCCTACCATTCCGTCTCAGCTCGGAACCCACGCTTTAGCCCCGCCTGATTGACACGCATTTGCCCGTGCCCTACGGTTTTTTGCGCGCTCGATCAACGAAATGAACCTGACTGAATTGTTGGAGGAGGCGGCCGGCCGGTGGCCGCACAAGGCCGCGTTCATCGAGGAGGGCGTCCCCGTTTCCTACTCCGCGCTCGTCGAAAAAATCAACGCGCTCGCCGCGCAGTTTCGCGCGCTGCAACTGCCGACCGGCTGCCGAGTCGGCCTGTGTCACGCGAACGGAGTCGGCTACGTCGCGCTCACATTCGCGCTGTGGAAGGTGAACGCCGTGGTCGTCCCAGTGCCGACGGAGTCCACGCCGGAGGAGATCGCGGACATGATCGCGGCGATGCAGTTGGAGGCGATGCTCGCCCCGAAGCCGTCCGCCGGGAGCGTGGCCGTGGGGCCGGAAATTTTTTTCACGCGGTTGAACCCGCCGTCGCCGCCGGACAATCACGGGCTGAACCTCGCGTTCATCCGCTTCACCTCGGGCACCACGAGCGAGCGCAAGGGCGTGGCGCTCAGCCACGAGACGGTGCGCGACCGCGTCGCGTCCGCGAACCGCGCGCTCGGCATCGGCCCCGACGACACGGTGATGTGGTGCCTGCCGATGGCGCATCATTTCCTCATCACCATCGTGCTCTACCTGAGCCGCGGCGCGACCATCGTGCTGGCGCGACACGTGGTGGCGGGGCCGTTCCTCGAGGCGATCAACCGCTGGCGCGGCACGGTGCTCTACGCCGCGCCGTTTCACTTCGCGCTGCTGGCGCAGGACCAATCGGCCGCGCAGATGCCGGGCGTGCGGCTCGCGGTCTCGACGACGTGCGCGCTGCCGCAAAATGTGGCGGAGGATTTTTTCAAACGCTTCGGCCGCCCGCTGGTCCAGGCGCTCGGCGTGATCGAACTCGGCCTCGTGAGCCTGAATCTCGACGATCCGCGCGGCCGTTGGAACTCGGTCGGCCGCGCGGCCGGCGATTTCCGCGTGCGCATCGTGGAGCCGGATGCGAGCGGGTGCGGCGAGGTCGCGATCAACGGGCCGGGAATGTTCGACGCCTACGTCGCGCCGTGGCTGCCACGCGAGCGCGTGCTGCGCGACGGGTGGTTCTTCACCGGCGACCTCGGCCGGCTCGACGCGGAGGGTTTTCTTTTCCTCGTCTCGCGCAAGACGGCGGTGATCAATCTCGCGGGACGTAAAATTTTTCCCGAGGAAATCGAAGCCGTGCTCAACCGCCATCCGGCCGTGCGCGAGTCGCGCGTCTTCGGTCGCGCGCACGCGCACCTCGGCGAAGTGGTCGAGGCCGAGGTGGTGCTGGACCCGCCGGAGGCGACGCTGGATTCGGTGCGCGCCTTTTGCCGCGAGCATCTCGCCTCCTACAAAATCCCGATGCGCTTCACGGTCGTCACCGCCCTGCCCCGCACGCCCGTGACGGGAAAAATCCGCCGCGACAGCGCCGCGGCGGTGGGTGGGTGAGGGCCTCGTGGACTGCGCTGGCAGAGCGCAGCGGCGACAGCGCTTTTCGGGGGACCGCCAGCGATGTCGCAGCCCTCGGGCAAAAGCGGCGTGGCGCTTCGCTTCCCGCCGCAGTCCAAAACCCGGTTCAGCGGACCATCAGCGTCTTCGGATCCTCATCGCGCAAACCGTGGCGCATGGTGAAGCGCAGAATGGCCAGGCTGTAATTGGAATTCGACGCGCCGCCCGTAAAGATGGCGCCGAAGTGTTTCCGCATGTGCGGAAAGACCAGCCGGATCAGGAAGTTCGTCTTGAGCATCGCGTCGCCGACCTGGAACGAGGTGAACAGCCGGCCGCCGTAGAAATATTCCACGAGTTCGTGCCACGCCTCGAGGTGGTGAATCGTTTCCCGCTCGTAGGCCTTGAACGCTCGCGGCGAGCCCTGGCAGATCGCCTCGGCCAGCGCCACCGCGCCCTGCATCCCGATGAGCAGGCCGCTGGAAAAAACCGGGTCAATGAATCCCGCCGTGTCGCCGACGAGCACCCAGCCGTCGCCGACGAGCCGCGTGGAGACGAGCTGATAATTTTTGTATTCCATCACGGGCGTGATGCGTTTCGATTCGCCGGCCACGAGACGGAGCACGGAATCCTGCGTCAGCAAATTGTCATACTGCTCCTCCTTCGTCGCGCCGAACTTCGGCAGATGTTCCGAGCCGATGACCATGCCCACCGACGTGCGGCCGGGCAGCGGAATGCGCCAGCTCCAGCCGTGGTCGAGCAACGTCGTGTGCACGTGGCCCGCATGATCGAGTTTGGCCGAGTCCACGTGCGCGAACAACGCCGTGTCCTCGCGCGGGCCGCGCCGGCTCGGCAGGTCGAGCAGTTTGGGCAGCACCCGCGCGCGCCCGGTCGCGTCCACGATCAGGTCCGGCGGTTGCGGAAAAATGTGCGCCACCGCCGCGAGCGTTTCGCGGCTCAACTGCACCCGGTCCGTGCCCGGCACGCGCTCGAGCGTCGCCGCCGTTTCCACCATTTGCACGCCCGCCCGGCGCGCGGCCGCAAGGAGCGTGTCGTCGAATTTGTCGCGCGGCGAATTGTAGGCGTAGCGCGGGAGCTTCGTCTCGAGATCGGCGAACGGGAAACAGAGGTTGAAGGTCGGCGTGAGATTGATCGTGGCGCCGGGCTTGAACACGCTGTAGCCGGCGACCTCCTCCTCCACGCCGAGCAGCCGCAGAATCGGGATGATCGCGGGCACGAGCGATTCGCCGACGAGCAGCGGCGCGCGCTTGGGGAGATACAAAATGGCGGGGCGCAAACCCGCGCGCGCGAGCAGCGTGGCGAGCGTGCTGGCGACCGGCCCACCGCCGATGATGGCGACGGTTTTGATCTTTCCGGTGGAGCGGAGGTTCGGCTCCCGCATCGGACTTCCGCGCAGCACCGCGGAGTGTTCGGGGCCACCGTGCCGCGGACGGGCGGGGCCGCCCGGGTCGGTGAATTTCTTTTTCGCCTCGTCCATTTGCGCGAGGATAGGGGAGCGGTCCGCACGCTGGCAACTTTGGAGATGGCTGCGTAGCAGGTCAGATTGAAATCCGAAACCCTCTCATTCAAACACGATGGCGTTGGCGCGGAACACAGAACGTCCGCCTGAGTGGAAGCCATACAGAGTGCCACTCCCGGTCTTGGCCGTTGATTCGGGAATCTTGATTACCGCATCTGCTCCAAGCTGCCGGGCCTTGAACAGGATGGCTTTGGTCATCACGATTTCTTCGTGATAGGCTCCCTCACACGTTATCAGTGCGATGATCTTGTGTTTACGCGCGGGCGGGTCCGTGAACACTTCCAAGCTGGCGGTCATTGGCCGTTGGATGTTGTCGTAGGCGATGAACTGCACCCGTTTCATATGGTCGGGCGGCTTCTCGGTTTTTTCCGTGGGTGTGCTTGAGCAACCGGCAAGAACGATCAGAGTTGCGAGAGCGATGGTTTTCTTCATTCGGTGAGGAGTTTAGGGTTTCGAGCCTAACCGTCGGCAACCGTCCGTCAAACCAAGTTTTCAATCGGTCCGTCTACTGGAGAGTCGTTTTAGGCACCGAAATTTCCAAACTGACCCACTGCCGATGGCTCCGCCGATTGACAACGCCGCGGACGAACTCCTATTCTGCCGCCGAAATTTTTTCCGGGTGAAATGAAGCTGACTGACTTGGCAAACAACACGGTGGTCCACCGGCCGCGCCACGCGCCGACGAAGCCTGGCGGCGAACGCGGGGACGCGGCGCATGGTTGAGCCGGCCCAGATCGAAACGGATTTGCTCGCCTTCGTGCAGCGCGAAGTGTTCGCGGCGGACGCGGGCGTCACGGCGGACACCGAACTCGTCCCGGCGGGTTTCGACTCGATGTCGCTGGTGCGGGTGCTGGTGTTCGTCGAACAAACCTATGGGCTGTGGATTCCCGCCAGTGAAATCACCGGTGACTCGCTCCGAAACCTCCGCGCGCTCGCCGGAACGGTTGCGCGGCTGCTCCAGGCCCGCCAGCCGTGACGTCGCGAGCCGGCCCGCGCGACCTTCATTTCATGGCGGCTAAAAATTCGCTGAACGGTTGCGACTACCTGATGCTCGGCTTCGACCACGAGCTGCGCCGGCGCGGCTTCGCGGGCAACTCCTGCCAGATCATCCTCGAACTCGCCGCGCCCATTTCGCCCGACGCGCTCTGCCGCCGGCTCGACACGCTGCTCGCCGCGTATCCGATCCTGCGCGCGCGGCCGGGCGGGCTGCTCTGGCCGAAATGGAACGCGCCGCGCAAGAGCGATCCTGTGCCGGAAATTCGCACGCACCGGCACGATGCGGAATTGCGCCAACGCCTTTTCAACGAACCCATCACCAGTAACCACGGCGAGCAGATGCGCTTCGATCTCGTCGAGCGCGACGGCGGGAAAATGGACGTGATCTTCACGTGGTCGCACGCGCTGATGGACGCGCGGAGTGCGGAGTATTTCGTCGCGCTCGTCGGGCGCGAGGATTTGCCGATGCCGGACGCGAATGCCAAACCTCCCGCGCGTCCGAGGCTCCCGCTGCGCGAACGAATGAAGCTCGCGTGGAAAAACATCCATCAGCTCGATGAGTTCTGCAAAGCCGCGCCCCGCTCGCTCGGCGCGCGCCGGCCGGAGGCGCCGGGCGTCGTGCGGCATCGCGTCGAGAAGTTCGATGCGGCCGAGACGGAGCGCATCCGTGCGCACGCCACCAAATTTTGCGGGCCGTTCGGAGCCGCGCAATTTCACTCGGCCGTCGGCGTCGTCGAGTTGCACCAGCTTCATCAGCGGCTCGCGTTCCCGAGCGCGAGCTACGTGCTGCCCATTCCCGTCGCGCTCCGGCCCAAGGGCCGCGTGGACCCGCTGTTCAGCAACCAGATCATCATGCTCATGATCCAGTTTCTGCCCGCGCACCTCGCCTCGGTCGCAGACGCCGTCGCGGAACAGCGGCGGCAGACCGAACAAGGGATGCGTAGTGGCCTGCTCGACAGCGGCGTAATGCTCGCCGAACTTTTCCGCTTCCTCCCGCTGCCGCTCTACATCGCGATGGTCAAGCAGGGCCTGCGCGGCGAAATTTGCTCGCTCTTCTACGGCGACACCTCGGCCGTCAATCCGGCCGTGACCACGTTCCTCGGTGTGCCAATCGAGGACTTCGTTCACATCGCGTCCATCACGCCGTCGCCGGGCGTCGGGATGGTGTTTTACTATTTCCGCGGCCTGCTGCGCGTCACGGTCGAGCATTCATCACAGGCGCTCACCGACGAAGAGGCGGCGGAATTTTCCGCGCGACTCCGCGCGCGCCTGCTCGACCCGTGAACGCCCGCACCGACATCGCCGTCGTGGGCAGCGGCGCGGCGGGCATCGCCGCCGCCGTGACCGCCGCGCGCGCCGGACGCGACACGATTCTCTTCGATCAACATTCCGCCGCCGGCGGCACGGGCGGCTTCAGCGGGTTGACGACGACGTGCGGGCTGTTCGACGACGCGGGAAAATTTTTGAACGAAGGCTTCGCGCGCGAGTTCGCCGAGGCCATCGCCGCGTCCGCGCCGCGGCAAATGGGCAAGGTCTGGGTGCAGCCGTATCGCCCGGAAAAATTTCGCGAGGTGGCTGTGCGACTTTTCGCTACGACGCCGAATCTGCGCACGCGCTGGAGCGAGCCCATCGGCGAAGTCGTGTGCGAGGCCGGCCGGATCGTGTCGCTCAACGGCCACCGCGTCGGCGCAGTGATTGATTGCAGCGGCACGGCCGAGGTCGCGCGGGCCGTCGGTGCCGAGTGCCTCGCGACCGACGACACGACGCAGGCGCCTGCCGTTTTTTTTCCACTGCATCACGTCACGCGCCCGCTCCCGACCGCCGCCGAGGTCGCGCAGGTGCTCCTCCCGTTCACGGTCGCCCGCCGCGCCGGACGAATGATCGTCGGCGAATACGTGCTGACCGGCGCGGACGTGCTCGCGGGCCGGAAATTTTCCGACGCCGTCGCGCGCGGCGCGTGGCCCATCGAGCAGTGGAACGCGCAGGGTGTGACACGGCTCCGCTACCTGCCGCCGGGCGCGCATTACGAAATTCCCGCCCGCTCGCTCCGCGCCGCACGCGTGACGAATCTTTTCATGGCGGGCAAAACCATCAGCGCCGACGTGGACGCCATCGCCAGCGCGCGCGTCATGGGCGGCTGCCTCGCGACCGGCGCGGCGGCTGGCAATCTCGCGGTGGCCTCACTAGCATCGTTGCCAACCTGATGTCGGACACATTGGAACAACTCTGGGCCGCCACCTTCCGCCACGCGAAGGAGCACTCGCCATTTTACCGCGAGCTGTTTCGCGGGATGAATCCAGTGCCGCGCCTCGAAGACGTGCCGACCGTGGACAAGCGCGTGCTCTCGGAACGCAACCTGGATTTCCTCTGCGTGCCGCGTGAGCGCATCGTCGAGATCGTCACGACCAGCGGCACCACCGGCCAGCCGCTCGTGTGGATGCTCACCGAGGCGGACGTCCGGCGGCTCGCGCTGAACGAAAAACTTTCCTTCGCGTGCGCCGGCCTCACGCCGCGCGACACCGTGCTCGTGGCGGTGGCGATGGATCGTTGCTTCATCGCGGGCCTCGCATATTGGCTGGGCTTGCGCGAACTCGGTTGCGCTGCCGTGCGCGTCGGCCCCGCGTCGCCGCTGCTCGCGCTCGAAATGATTCAGCGCGTCCAGCCGACGGCGATCATCGCCGTGCCGTCGTTCTTGCGCGTGATCGCGGACAAGGCGCGCGCGACGGGTTTCGATTTGAAAAATGGCCCGGTGAAAAAAGCCATCTGCATCGGCGAACCAATCCGCGACCGCTCGCTCGCGCTCAACGCCTCCGGCCGCGCCATCAAGGCCGCGTGGGGGGCGCGCGTTCACTCGACCTACGGTGTGACGGAGCTGGCGAACTCGCTGTGCGAATGCGACGCGGGCGCGGGCGGCCATCTGCACGACGAGCAGTTGCATCTCGAAATTCTCGACGACGACGGCCGCCCCGTGCCCGATGGCGAAGTGGGCGAGGTGGTGGCGACGACCTTCGGCGTGGAGGCGATGCCGCTGATCCGCTACCGCACGGGTGATTGCGCCGCGCTGTTCCGCACCCCGTGCAAGTGCGGACGAACGACGCCGCGGCTCTGGCCGATTGTCGGGCGCAAAAACCAGAAGCTGAAGTTCAAGGGCGCGTCGCTGTTTCCGTCCACGCTCGCGGCGGTGCTCGAGCAGACCGAGGGCGTCGAGTCATTCGTCATCATTGCACGCCGCGAGAGTGAACTCTCCGACTCCATCGAAGTGCTGGTGCATGGCGCGGCGTCTGTGGGGACGTTGCGCGAGGCGATGCAGGCGCGGGCGAAAATCGCGCCGCACATCCGCCACGCATCGCGCGAGGAGATCGAAACGCTGGCGATGCCCGCGCCGGCGCGCAAGCGGCGGACGTTCGTGGACCTTCGATGAGAGCCTGCATCCTCATCCCCTGCTTCAATCACCCGGGGACCGTCGCCGCCGTCGCGCGCGCGGCGCAAGCGCACGCGCCGGTGATCGTGGTGGACGACGGCTCCACGCTCGCGCTGCCGGAGCTGCCGGGCTGCACCGTGATCCGCCACGAGCCGAACCGCGGCAAAGGCGCGGCCCTGCGCGCCGGCTTCGCGCGCGCCGCGGAGCTTGGCTTCACGCACGCGATCACGATGGACGCCGACGGCCAGCACTTCGCCGAGGACCTGCCGAAATTTCTCGCCATCGCGGAGTTGCAGCCCGACGCGCTCGCGGTGGGCGTGCGGGATTTTTTCGCGGCCGGCTGCCCGACGCATCGCCGTCGCTCGAACGCGGTCTCGACGTTTTGGTTTCGCGTCGAGACTGGCGTGCGGCTCGGCGACACGCAGTGCGGTTTCCGCTGCTATCCGCTCGCGCTCGCGCAGAAGCTGCACACGCGCTCGGGCCGCTACGCGTTCGAGCTGGAGCTGATGGTGCGGGCGTCGTGGGTCGGCACGCCGATCGTCGCGGTGCCGGTGAAATGCAGCTACGAGCTGAACCAGATCAGGCAGTCGCACTTCCGCCCAGTGAAAGATCTCGCGCACATCACGTTCATGAACATCGGGCTCGTGCTGCAATCGTGGCTCGTGCCGTGTTCGCTGCGCACCGAGTGGTCGTTCGGAGAAAGGCGGGGCGCGCGTCACGTGATCGCGGAATTTTTTTCCGAGAACGCGCACGAGCCGGCGAAGATGGCGGGCTCGGTGGGCGTGGGGCTGTTCTTCGGCATCGTGCCAATCTGGGGATTCCAACTGCTCGCGTCGCTCTGGGTCGCGCACCGCCTACGCCTGAACAAGGCGGTCACGGCGGTCGCTGCCAACATTTCCATCCCGCCCATGGTG
The DNA here is from genome assembly GCA_016199935.1 of Verrucomicrobiota bacterium. GTDB lineage: Bacteria > Verrucomicrobiota > Verrucomicrobiia > Limisphaerales > JACQFS01 > JACQFS01. The sequence continues at coordinate 2,667 of JACQFS010000139.1, read as the reverse complement.
CCGTTCATCCTCCTTGGGGCCATGACGCTCGGTCACTGGCTGGTCACCGGCAAGCGGTTCGAGTTCGAACCCATGAGCAACACGGAATGGATGACGACCGCGAAGGCACACTTCTGGGAATGGCTGCTCGGCAGCTTCGCCCTCGCGGTGCTGGTCGCGCTCGTCGGAACCGTGGTGACCTACGGCATCGCGCGGGCCGCGCGGAAAAAATGACGCCCAACCTCTACACGCGCCTCTACCTCTGGCTCGTCGCGCACCGGCGCGGCGTGCTCGCGGTCACGGCGCTGGTGATGGGCGCGGCGGCGTGGTTCTCGTCGCGGATTGATCTGCAGGAGGACATCCTCGACATGCTTCCGCGCAACGACGCGCAGGTGGACGACTACCGTTACGCGCTGAAAAAGTTTCGGCAGATTGACCGCGTCTATCTCGACGTGGGCATCGGTCGCGACGATCCCGAGACGCTCACGCAGGCCGCCGACGAAGTCTTCGCGCGCTTTTCGACGAACGGAAATTTCCTGCGGATCACTTATCAGATCCAGGCCGGCGGCGCGGGCAAGGTGATCGAGCTGCTCACCGGCTCGCTGCCGAATCTTTTCTCCGACGCCGACGCGCGCGAGCTGGAGAAAAAACTCGCGCCATCCGAAGTGCGCGACTACCTGACCGCGATGCGCCGCAAGCTCGCCGGCCCCGAGGGCATGGTGCTCAAGGACGTGGTCGCCGCCGATCCGGTGGGCATGAGCGCGCTCGTCGCGGCGAAGGCGCTGCCGTTGCAGACCGGCCTCGGCGACGCGCAGATCGTGGACGGCCACATCACCAGCGGCGACGGACGGCACGTGCTGATGCTGGCGGAACCGAAGTTCGCCTCGTCGGACGCGAGAGAGAGCGCGGCGCTGGTGGCGGAACTGATGCGCACCGTCGCCGACGTGGATAAAAAATTCCCCGGCGTCCACGTGGCGATCACCGGCGGACACCGCATGGCCGTGGACAATTCCACGATCATCCGCCTCGACGCGACGCGGTGCATCGCCATCGGCTCGGCGGCGATGATTGCGTTGTGCTTCGTGGCGTATCGGCGGCGGTGGCTCGCGCCGCTTTCCTTTCTGCCGTCCTTTTTCGGCACGCTGATGGCGGGCGTGGTGCTGATGCTGTGGCAGAAACACCTCTCCGCCATCGCGACCGGCTTCGCGTCCATCGCCGTCGGCATCACGGTGGACTACGCGATTTACGTCATCTACCACCTCGAGGACGCGGGCGGCGCGGACCATCGCGGGATCGGCCGGCACCTGAGCCGGCTCGTGTTCCCTATCGGCGTCGGCGTCATCACGACCATCGCGGCGTTTCTCGTAATGCTCGGCTCGCCGATGCACGGCTACCAGCAACTCGGGACGCTCGGCGCCATCGGCGTGGCGTTCTCGGCGGCGTTCGCGCTGATCATTTTGCCGCTGCTCGTGCCGGTGGCGAAAAAATCCGGCCAGCCCCCGCTGTGGCTGACGAAGGGTTGGGAGAAATATTTCCAATGGGAATCCCGCCAGCGCGGCTGGCTTGTGCTCGGCGTCGTCGCGCTGACCATCGTGACCACGTGCGGCGTGAAGCGGCTGCGCTTCGAGGGCGACATCGCGAAGCTCAACGGCATCACCGACTCGACGCGGCGCGACGATAAATTGATTCAGGACACGTGGGGCAACGCCCTCGGCATGACGATGGTCGTGGCGCGCGGCGCGACGCCCGAGGCCGCGCTCGCGCAGAACGACCGCATCGCCGCCGCACTCGCGCGCGATCCGAATGTGTCCGCAGTCTTCTCGCTCGCGTCCGTATGCCCCGCGCCGGAAGCGCAACGGGCGAACGTGAAACGCTGGCGCGAATTCTGGACCCCCGAGCGCCGCGCGAACCTTCGCGCGACGCTGGACCAGACGGCCGGCGAGTTGGGCTTTCGCGCCGGGGCGTTCACAAAGTTCTGGCAGATCGTCGAGGGCGAGCCAGTTCTACTTACGCTCGACTCCTTTCGCGGCACGCCGTTGGAAAACGCGCTGAACGAACGCGTCGCCTCCGGCACCAACGACACCGCCGTCAGCACGCTCGTGAAACTCAAGGACCGCGCCGGCGCCGCCCGATTGCGCGCGTCGCTCACCGACGCCATCGTGCTCGACAGCCAGGGCCTCGCCACGCACATCGCCGGCATGGCGCGCACGGGGCTGGGGCAGTTCGCGTGGCGGACGGGCGTCTTCGTCGCCGTGCTGCTGATGCTCACGCTCGGCTCGGTGGAACTCGTGGTGATGACGCTGCTGCCGCTGGCGTTCGGGTTGTTGTGGACGTTCGGATTGATGGGCTGGCTCGGGCTGCCGATTGACCTGATGAACAGCGTCTTCGTCATCTTCGTCATCGGCGTGGGCGAGGACTACGCGGTGTTTTTCGTGACGAGCAAACTTGACGAGTGGCGCGGACTCCCCGGCCAGACCGCGGTGAACAGCGCGTCGGTGCTGATCTCCGCGCTGACGACGATCTTCGGCTTCGGCGTGATGGTGCTCGCCAATCATCCGGTCCTTTTTTCGATGGGCACGACCGTGCTCATCGGCATGGGCTTCGCCTTTCTCGCCACCCTCGTGCTGACGCCCGTGTGCATGGACCTGCTGCTCTTCCGCCCGCAGCCGCACGGCGCGCCGCGCTGGT
>JACQFS010000138.1 GCA_016199935.1 Verrucomicrobiota bacterium | reverse complement strand
AAGTCCGAGAACTTCGGCGCGCTGACCCTGAGCGGTTCCTCGACGATCGACTTGTCCGGCACGAGCCCGCTCGTTCACTTCGCGGACAGCACCGCGTCGTGGACCGGCAACCTGACCATTGAGAACTGGAGCGGCACGCCGGTCAGCGGCGGCGGGCCGGAGCAGTTGGTGTTCGGCAGCACGAGCGGTGGTGCCGGCGGGAACGTCGGTCAGATTTTCTTCCACAACCCGACGGGTTGGGATCCGGGCATCTACTTCTCGACGATTCTCGGCACCGGTGAGGTGATCCCGGTGCCCGAGCCGGCGACGTGGATTGGTGTGGGCGCGCTGATCGCTCTCCTCGGCTTCCGCGAGCGCCGCCGGCTCCAGGCGCTGCTCGCCCGGCTCGCGGGTGCGAAATAGTTTTCCGACCGAAACACGAAAGCCCGGCGAACTGCCGGGCTTTTTCCTTGGTCCGTGAGGGCCGGCGGGTCACTGGCCGGCCGGGCCGTCGAGCAAACCTTGAATGAGTTTGCGTTCCTCGGGCTTGAGGCCGGGCATGGGAATCTGCCGCGCGAACTTCCGTGCGTTCTCCAACTGCCCGTTGCCCGCGAGGGTCGCCGCGTAAACGGCCTGCCATCCCGGAAGCGTGCCCGACCAGTCTACGCGGTCCATGATCGCGCCTTGGAAGGCGGTCATCGCTTTGGCCGGATCGTGAAGCCGGAGCTGGGCCAGCGCAAAGGTGATGCGGTAGGCCAGCATCGAGGGATACTTTTGGAATAGCAGCGTCGCAATCTTGCTGCCCTCCTCCACGCCCTCATTAAGCAGCAGCGTGAGGTAGGCCCAGTCGTTCTGCGCGGCGGCTTCTTGGGGGAATTTTGCCATGAGTTCCGCGACGGCGTCCCGCACGTCGCGCGTGTTCCCGATCACCTGTTGCAGGCGCACCAGTTCGGTGTAGGCGGCCTTGGCCGTCGGGGGATTCTCCGCCAGCCGACGGTAGGCCTTGATCGCCTCATCGTAGGCTCCGGTCTTGATCGCGTAGTCGGCGATGTAGAACAGGCCTTGCACATTGTCGTTGGCCTGGCGCAGTGCCTGCGCCCAGTGGTAGGGGACCAGGTCGGCGCGTCCCATCTCCTTGGCCGTGCGGGCGCGGTAGAGACTGATGATGAACGGATCGAGGGGCACCGAGGAGCCGTTGAGGGCGGCGTCTACCTCGGGCCACTTGCCCAACGCGGCGAGTGCGTCCGCCCGCGCGAGGAAGAGCGGCTGAGTGGTCAGTGATTTGGTCGCGGGCAGGATTTCCAGCGTGCGGGCAAATTCCTTGTTGCGATTGAGCCACCGGACGAGATGGAGCACCCCTTCGTCCCCCAGCGCTTCCAACCGCCTGACGGCCTGCTGGATGATCCGCACCCGGTCCGCCTGCGGTTGCTGCAACTGCAAGTCGAACGCCATGATCTCGTGCTCGAGTCCGTGCTTGGGGTGGTTGCGCAGCGCCTGGACGTATTGGTCCACCTCGCCGGGTGACGGGGGAAAACGGGTGGTGAGCAGGACGAGGGCTTCCAGGCCCGCCGGTTCCTCGCGCTGCGCCACCGCCCCGAGGATTCCCTTGGCCTCGTTGAGGCGGTTGGGATCCGGCGAGGCGAGGAGCCGCTGCGCGAGCAGCAGCGCGTTGGCCGGGTCAGCCGGAAAATCCCGGGCGGCGTTCCGGGCGAAGTCGATGCTCTTGGCTGAATCGCCCTGGGCGGCGAAAAACTCGGAGGCGAGCCGGAAAATTTCCACGGGCACCGGCGGGCGCTGAATCGCCGTGTTCAATTCGGTGCGGGCGTCCTCCCAGCTTTGCCGGCGGATCGCCTCCGCGATCATTTCGTAACGATCGGTGGGGACGCTGCCCTTGGTGATCAGGAGTTGTTTCCAGAAAGGCAGCGCCTGTTCGTGTCCGGAACGTCCGAGCACGCGTGCCATCAACCGCAGCGAGCGCGCGTCCATCGGGCTGAGTTGGAGCGCGGCCTCGGCCTTGCCATACGCCTGCTTCAGGTTGTTCTGGGCGGCGAATCGCTCGCCCTCGGCATCGAACCCGTGCGCCCGCCAGCGCTTGAACTCGCGATAGACCGGGCGCGCCGAGTAGTAGCCTCCCGTGAGCACGCCCGCGGTGACGCCGGCAGTCAACGCCTGGCGCCACGTGAACCAGTTTCGGAATGGGGACTCGTCGTTCATTTCATTCTGAGCACGTGAGTATTTCTGCAATCAATCCGTTTGGCAACGGTCCGGCGCTTCACAAGCCTCCGCCTTCGGGCCGGATCAACCGGCCGAGGCCCGCCTGAAGGGCCGCGCGCGCCTCGGTGGCCGACGGGTGGCCGCGCAGCGCGACCTCCAACACCTGCTGGCCCAGGTGGCGGCGGCCTTCGCGAACGGCGCGCAACCGGCTCGCGGGCGTGTAGTCCTCCGGGCCGGCGGTTGCCTGCTGCACCCGGTCTTCCCAGACGCAATAAAAAACATGGAGCGGCTGGCCGTTGCGCGATTCGAACACGAACGCGTGGAAGGGGACCTTCAGCGCCCCCACGCTCACCTCGGTGACGCCGAGGTCCTGCTGCATTCGCAGGCCCGAGGCCTGGAGGCAAATGTCGGGCGAATGGTTCCTCGCAAGTTGCGCCGCCGCGCGGCCCGGTTCCCAACGGAAGAAAAACAACTGCCAGTCCGTCGTGTCCGAGGCACGCCACACGGCGGACTCGCCCACGCTGTAACGCAGGGTGGTGCGGACTTCCTCCGGCAGGGCCGTGAAACGGAACCTCGCCGGGTCCTGCGGCCAGTTCATCGTCCAACCCGGTTGCCGCACGGCCGCCCGTTCGTGCTGCCGATACCAGAACTCCGTGCCCGCCTCGACGGTCACGATCCACGCCGCGAGCGCGGCGACACACGCGCGGGGCGCGGTCCGGGGCGATGCAACCTTCGGCGGCGTGTCCTCCGGCTCCGCCCCATTTGTTCGCCGCAGCAAAAACACCAACCCCAGCAGGCCGGCGAACGACACGCCGAAAATCGCGTAGCCCGCCGGATCGTGCCACGAGCCGGCGGCGGCCATGCCGTGCTTCGCGCATTGCCACGTGAGGAAAAGAGCGCGGGCCACGTTGAGCATGAATGCCAGCACCACGCCCGCGCCGAGGAGGACCGCGCGGCGCGCGAGCGTGAGCCGGTAAAGTTCGCCGAGAAACAGCGCGATCATCAGCGTGGATTGAAAGGAACGCACGCCGCTGCACGCCTCATTCACGCCCACGACGCCGGTGGGGAGCTCGATGAGGTTGCCGCGTTGACGGGCCAGCACGCCGAGCCAGTTCATCGTCTCAACCGTCAGTCCCGTGACCTGGTTCATCATCGTTTGCACCACGGCCGTTTCCGCATTGCTCGGCCAGGGCACGGCCACGGCGAGAAAGGCGATGGGAAAAATGAAGTGCCGCACCCACGGCCAGCCACCAAGCAGCCACGTCACGAACAGGCTCAACGCCCCGACCGTGAGCGCGTGCGCCCAACTCACGAGCCGCCAGTCGGGATTCGCCTCCTGCACCAGTCGCACCGGGAGCAGCACGAAGGCGGCGCCGCCGAGCAGCAGCCAGAAAGTCACGCCGGCGATCGGCGCGGCCGGCGGCGGGCGCGTGCCCCAGCGTTTGGCGAGCAGATAGGCGGCGAGAAATGGCACGCCCAAACCGTAGCTGTATTGCGGATTGATGGCCCACTCGACGCGGAGTTGGTTCACCACGCCGAGCCAGAGCACGGCGATCAACCCGGGGAGAATCATCCACGTTTTGTCCGATGCCCGAGCGTCAGCGTGAGTGGCCGCAGTGTTCAAGTTCCGGCCAGCCTAGCACAAAGGCCGGGGCGCGCGCACGCGAATCCGCGCCCGGTCATGGCACGGCGCGGTAGTAGCGCCACGTCTGCGGCGGGGAGTTCGAATCAATCACGCTTAGCGTGCCGTTGGTCGCGAGGTTGGTCCGCCACGGAAGCCAGCCGGCGAGGTTGGAAGAGACGTCGAGGCGATACACGCGGCCGGTTTCGCCGCCGGTCAGCGAGATCAACACCGCGCCCTTGGTGCCCTGTTTGGAAACGTTGAGTTGCGGCACCAGGACCGCCTCGACGTTGACCACGGCCGAGGTGCGGCTCAGGCCCAGGTTGTCGGTCGCCACGGCGGTGAGCGCGTGCGTGCCGAGCGCGACGTTCGTCCACACCGCGGTGAACGGGCCAGCCCCGCCGGGCGGAACCGGAACGCTGTCGGCAAAAATTTGCACGGTCGCAATGCTGCCGTCGGGATCGCTGGCCGCCGCCGCCACGACGAGGCCGCCGCCCGCGACGAGTTGCGTGCCGGCGGGCGGATTGGTGATCGAAACAATCGGGGGCGCATTGATGGTGATGCTCACGGGAGCCGACGTGGCGAGGAACCCGGAGTTGTCCGTCGCGGTGGCGGTGAGCGTATGCACGCCGGCCGTGGCGTTGCTCCAGATCGCGGAGAAGGGCGGTGCGCTCGCGACGGCGATGGAAGCGAGGCCATCAAAGTATTGCACCTGCGTGACGCTGCCATCGGGATCGGAGGCGTTGACGCCGAGCGCCACGTCCACTCCGAGCACCGACACGGAGGAGGGCAGGGGATTGGTGATCGAAATGATCGGCAACGCATCCAGGGTGATGCTCACCGGAGCCGAGGTGGTGATCAGGCCGGAGCTGTCCGTCGCGGTGGCGGTGAGCGTGTGCGCGCCGGCCGTGGCGTTGCTCCAGATGGCGGAGAAGGGTGGCGTGTTGGCGATGACGATGGGAGTGAGGCCATCGAAGTATTGCACCTGCGTCACGCTGCCGTCGGGATCGGAGGCGCTCACGCCGAGCGGCACATTCGTGCTCAGCGCGAGCAACGCGGCGGGCAGCGGATTCGTGATCAGGACGACGGGCGGAACACTGGCAGTGATGACGACGGGCGAGGAGGTGGTCGAAAGCCCGGAGTTGTCCGTGGCGACAGCGGTGAGCGTATAAGTGCCGGCCGGAACATTTTGCCAGAGGTATTGGAACGTGGGGCCGTTGGTCAGCACGGAGGCGATGAACAGCGCGTTCCGGAAGAAGTCCACCTTCACCACATTGCCGTCGGTGTCGGCGGTGTTGGCAGCGAGCAGGACGTTCGCGGGCGCGCGGAAGACGGGAGCGTTGCTCGGGCTCGTGAGGGCGACCGTGGGCGGAGTGCCGGTGAGCGCCGAGACGGTGACATACACGACGCTCGACGTGGTGGCCGCGCCGAGATTGTCCACGGCGACGGCGGTGAGCCCGTGAACACCCGCCGGGGCGTTGGACCAGGTGAAGGAAAAAACCGGGCCGGCCCCGGCGTTTGTCCCGATGAGCGTGCCGTTGTGAAAGAAATCCACGTGCGCGATGGTGCCGTCCGCATCGGTGGCGTTCGCTTGCACCGGAATGTTCGCCGGCGCAGGAAAGCCAGCGTTGTAGGTCGGCGCGGTGACCGAGACGACGGGGCGACCGTCCCACGTGTCGAGCGAGGGAATATAGCGGCCCATCGAGTTCAGGCGCGTGTTGCCGATGCCACCTCCGCCCCACACAATCATCTCGTAGCCGGTCCAGATCGCGGTGTGATCGCTGCGCTCCGCGGGCGCGTTGGCACCGGCCGTGGAGGTCCAGGAATCGCCGGCGGCAAAATAGCGGCCGCCATTGTTTTCATTATAAGGAAAGCTGAGATTGCGGCCGCCCCAGATGATCATTTCACTCCCGGTCCAGACCGCCGTGTGGCTTATCCGGCCACCGGGCGTAAAGTTGGTTGACGTGGCTTGCCACGAATCCGTCTGTGAGGAGTAGCGCCCGCCGGTATCGGGATAGGTGGTTGAGTTGATGGATCCGCCCCAGATGATCATTTCATTTCCAGTCCAGACGGCGGTGCCTTGGTTGCGGCCGACGGGCGGATTGTTGGTGGAAGTCGGCTGCCACGCGTCCTGAACGGGATCGTAAAGGCCGCCGGTGTTGTAATAGATTTGCGAGCCGTCAGTGCCGCCCCAGATCAGCATCCGCGTGCCGGTCCAGAAGCCGAAGGGAAAAACTCGGAGGGCCGGCGCACCATTGCTGGAAATCATCTGCCATGAACTCCCTGTCGGGGCGATTCGTGCCCCGTCGTTCAGCGGGGAAAGGCTTTTTGGAAAATCAATTCCACCCCAGATGACCATCTCCGAACCGGTCCATACGGCGGCATGGGCTTTCCGAGGATCAGGAGCGTTGTTGGTTGAGAGCGGCGTCCAAGAATCCGTGAGCGGATCGTAACGAGCGCCATCGTTCACCGGAACGTTGTTGGTTCGCTCGCCGCCCCAGATGATCATTTCGGAGCCGGTCCAGACCGCGCGGTGGGTGTTGCGGCCGATGGGCGCACTGTTGGTCGAAGTGGCGACCCAGGTTCCCGTCAAGGGGTTGAACCTGCCGCCGGTGTTCAGCGAAGCGCCGGTTGAATCCTGACCGCCCCAGACGATCATCTCCTTTCCGGTCCAGACGGCGGAGTGCTTATACCTGCCTGAGGGAACCTGGCCTTGAAGCGGCAGCCAGCTGGCAATAAGCCAGAGGAGCAGCAACCAGCGGCCCGTGGACTTGGGGTTGCTCGTGAATGTGGTTCGCAACTGCATCGGGTTCAGTGTCGCAAACGTATCTGACGTCGGCGGGCTGCAACAGTCAGAAACACAAAAAAAACACAGCGGCCAAGGGACCGCTGTGTTGGTAAATCGGGCAGGGAACCCACTAGTTGCTGACGGCCTTGACCTCGATCTTGGCGCCGCGGGCCAGATTGAAGCGGCGAATGTTACCGGACAAAGCATTGACGTTGGCAATCAAGTTATCCGAGTCGGACGGGTTGGTCGCTACTTCAGTCCCGGTTGTCGGGTCGAACGAGAATCCAGCATGAATGACGACATCGATGCCAAACGTCGTGCCGTTCGGGGCGTAACGCACAGTCACGCTGCCGGACGTGACGACCACGAAGCCCAAGGCGTTCACGGTGTAAGCCGTGCCGGTGATGGTGACAATTTCTTTCGGTGACTCGACCACGTAGCGCGACCCGGGACTGGCCTTCTGGGCGTAACCGACGATGCTGCCGGTTTTCACCTTCAGGTATGTGTCGGTGACGATGTCGAGACCCTTCTCCTCACGGTCCAGTTTGGCGAGCACCACTTGGGCCTCACTTTCAATGCGGATCGCCGGGCCGTTGTAATTCAGGAACAAATCAACGAACGTGTCCTTGCTCGTGCGAATCTCCATGCCGGGACGAAGCACGGCGTTGTTCGCGAGGTTGAACCAGTCCCGGCCATTCGAGGTGTATTGGGCGGTGCCCTTCATGGCGACGACGACGGCCTCACCCTTGATGGTGACGGCGGAAGCGGGGGGGACGCAGATGCCCACCATCAGTGCGATGGCGGCCACGATTTTGAAGAGTAGAGAGAGTTTCATGGCTGGGTCGGATTGAGTGGGTTTATGTCAATTGAGTGTGCGTAAGATTTGCCGTTTCTGCGTTTCAAAGTCAAACAGTTTTACCGCCGAATTGTTCACAGTCGGCTGATTTTTTGCAGTAAGCCGGTGGTGGATTTGCCGGGCACAAACGGGATGAAAACGATGCGTCCTCCGCCGCTTTCCACGGCCCGGCGCTCGTCCTGATCGATGGTTTCCAGCGTGTAATCGCCGCCTTTGACGTAGATATCCGGCTGGGCCAGCGCGAGGAAGCGCACGGCGCGTTTCTCGGGGAAAATGCTGACGAAGCCCACCGACTCCAAGGCGGCCAGCACCAGTGCGCGGTCAGTCTCGTGGTTGAGGGGGCGGTCCGGGCCCTTCAGTTCCCGCACGCCCGCGTCGCCGTTGCAGCCGATGAGCAGCGCGTCGCCGTGGCTCCGCGCAACTTCGAGGTAGGTGACGTGACCGAGGTGCAGTAGGTCGAAGCAGCCATTCGTCACCACGAGCCTCCGGCCCGTGGCGCGAAATTTCTTCCGCCACTCGCTCAGCGATTGTCCCGAAAGTTCACGGCGCGAATTGTGCGGTTGGTGCGCGACGTTCGCAAATCATTTGGTGCGGTTGAGCATGGCCGTCGCGGCCCGCCGCCACGCTTGAACTTTCTCCCGCCTCTCCTACACTTGCGCCATGAAGAAAGACGTCGTGCCCGTTGACATCCGCGGAATCCTGCCGGCCAACGCCGGCGTCGCCGTGTTCATCGGCAACGACGAGAAGGTTTTCGTCATTCAGGTCGAGCACAGCATGGGCGCGGTCATCGGCATGTTCATGCGCGACCAGCCCAAGGAACGCCCGCTCACGCACGACCTCGTCGCCAGCATCTTCAAGGGCTTCGCGATCACCGTCGAGCGCGTCATCATCACCGAGCTGAAAAATTCCACCTACTTCGCGCGCCTCATCCTTCAGCAGCAAAACGAACTCGGCCGCAAAATCGTCGAGGTGGACTGCCGCCCCAGCGACGCGCTCGCGCTCGCCACCTCGCAGAAGAAACCCATCTACGTCGCCGCGCCGCTCTTCGAGTCCGTCGAGGACATGTCGGAAGTTCTGGAGCGCATGAACGAGGCGGGCGCTTCCGGCGAAAGCACCGGCGACGCCGACTAGTCTCCGCCTCCGCTCCTCCGCGCCATGCCCGCCGCCACCGTCACCAAACCCGTTTGCCTTGTTCACGGCGAGGACGACCTCGCGGTCAAGGCGCGCGCGAAGGAAATCTTCGCGCAATGGAGCGCCGAACTCGGCGGCATGGATCACGAAATCGTGGACGCGCAGGCCGGCAATTCCGACGAGGCCCTCCGCGCCCTCAACAAACTCCGCGAAGCGCTCCAGACGCTCCCGTTCTTCGGCGGCGGCAAGGCCATCTGGTTTCGCGACTGCACTTTTCTCGCGGAGGATCGCACGTCTGAGAGCGGTGCGGTGAGCGATGGACTCGCCGACCTCGCGCAGTTGCTCAAGGATTTCACCTGGGAAAATGTCCGCCTCCTCGTCAGCGCGACCAAAGTGGACAAGCGCAAAACTTTCTACAAGACGCTCGAAAAACTCGGGGCCGTCGAGACCTTCGCGTCGTGGTCCGACGACGACAAGGAGTGGACCGGCAAGGCCGAGATGGCCGCGCTCAAGCAGCTCCGCGAATTGAAAAAGGAAATCAGCGACGAGGCGCTCGCGCTGCTCATCACCTACGTCGGGCCGAACCCGCGCCAGCTCGCGAGCGAAGTTGAGAAACTCTCGCTCTACGCCGGGGACCGCCCCGCCGTCGCGGCCGCCGAAGTCGAGCTCCTCGTCTCGCGCAACAAATCCGCCGCCGCCTTCGCGCTCGGCGACGCGGTCGGCGACCGCAACCTCCCGCGCGTCCTGCGCACGCTCGACAGTGAATTGTGGGAGATGAGCTTCGACAAAAAGAAGAGCGAGATCGGCCTCACCTACGGCCTCATCACCAAGGTGCGGGCCATGCTCTTCGCCAAGGAACTCGCGCGCGCCGGCCTCCTCAAGGGCGAGTTCAACGAATACGGCTACAACACGTTCAAGGCGCAGTTGCAAAAAATCCCCGCCGACACCATGCCCGAGGATAAAAAATTCAGCCCGCTCGGCCTGAACCCCTACGTTTTGTTCCGCGCCTATCTCCAGTCGAAAAACTACACGACCGGCGAGTTGGTTCGCGCGATGGAATCGTTGCTCAAGTGCAATCTCGCGCTCGTCAGCTCGGGTGCCGACGAGACACTGGTGCTTCAGCAAACCTTGGTGCAAATTGTGAAACGCGACGGGGCCGTTACGGCTCCGGCGCGAAGTTAAGAAGATGACCGCTCCCTCGACCAAAATGATGGTGGCCGTGTTCGACGGCCTGACTGTGGTGAAGATCACCGGCCGCGCCAACGCGAACGCCGCGGTGGATTTCAAGCTGTTGATGAACGGCCTGCGCGACCGCGGCCACCGCCGCTTCGCCCTCGAACTCAGCGAGTGCCAGATGATGGACAGCTCCTTCTCCGGCACGCTGGCGATGCTCGGCCAGAAATTTGCCAACGGCGACGGTTGCAAGCCCATCCACCTCATCTCGCCGAACGCGAAGGTCATCGGTCTGCTTGAAAGTCTCGGCGTCGAGAATCTCTTCGGTGTCCTTACGGCCGACGCGCTGAAGCCGGAAAACTTTCAAGCCGTCGAGCCGACAGCGACCACCAAGGCCGACGTCACGCGCACTTGCCTCGAAGCGCACGAACTCTTGTGCGCACTCAACCCGGCGAACGTCGCGAAGTTCAAGGACGTGAACGCCTACCTCGCCGAGGATTTGAAGAAGCTCGAAGGCGGGGGGAAGTGAGACCTCTCACGGCCGACGCAGGCGGTAGAAGCGGTCGGTGACTCCGTCGGGCAGGGGCAACTGCACGAAGTTGGTCAGGCCGTTGGTTGAAACCTGATTCGTGGTGGCACTCCAAACAGGCGGAGAATCAATAAGTTTCGTTTCTTGCAGAACCCAGCCTAGTTCGTCGGTGACCCAACTGATCGAGGAATTCGTCCCGCTCAGTGTGAGGTTCAGTCGTGGTGGGGGAATGTTGAACAAGTATGCCACCCCGCCGTTCGGTGCGCCTTGGTTGTCAAAGAACGCGCCGATGATAACGCGGTCGTTGTCTACCGCCGCCACCGCGAAGCCGAACTTGTCGCCGTTCGCCGGGGTGGGGTTGGTGAAAGTAGTCAGCAACGTGCCGTCGGTGCTGAACAGATATGCCGCCCCGATCTCTGACGCGCCTATGTGGTCTCGAAAGGAACCGATGAGAACTCGGTTACTCCCCACCGCCGCCACCGAAATGCCGAACGCGTCGAAGGCCACAGGGGTGGGATTGGTGAAGCTGGTCAGCAACGTGCCGTTCGTGCTGAACAGATATGCTGAGCCAGCATTCGTCGCACCCGTGTTATCGTCAGGCGTGCCAATCAGAACCTGGTCACTCCCCATCGCTGCCACCGACCATCCGAACTGGTCGAAATTTTCCGGGGTCGGATTGGTAAAGGTGGTTAGCAAGGTGCCGTTGGTCGTGAACAAATATGCCGTTCCGGCAAACGTTGCGCCTGTGTCGTCCCCATGGGCGCCAATGAGCACCCGGTCGCTCCCTACCGCCGCTAGCGAGTTTCCGAAATGGTCCGAGCCCGCTGGAGTGGGATTGGTGAAGGTGGTCAATAATATTCCGTTGGTGCCGAATAAATACGCCGCCCCGGCCAAGCCCGCACCACTACTGTCATTCGGTGCGCCAACGAGCACGCGGTCACTACCCACCGCCACGACCAACCAGCCGAAATAGTCACTGTTTGCCGGGGTCGGATTGGTGAAGGAGGTCAGCAGCGTGCCGTTGGTGCTGAGCAGATACGCTGTCCCGGCATCTGTTGAGGAAGGCGCACCAATGAGCACACGGTCGCTCCCCATTGCCGCCACTGAAAACCCGAATCCGTCGCCGTTCGCCGGGGTGGGATTGGTGAAAGTGGTCGCCAATGTGCCATTGATGCCGAACAGATAAGCTGCGCCGGCACCTCCGGCACCCGTGCTGTCACCAGGCGCGCCAATGAGAATTCCATCGCTCCCCACCGCCGCCACCGATTTTCCGAACTGGTCATCCTTCGCCGGATTAGGCTTGGTGAAGATGATCTGCGCCGGAGTATCGAGCGCGGACAGCACTGAGGCGGCAGCGAGAATCAATTGGCAGATGAGTCGTCTCACGGTGTGGTCAGCGCGTGCGTGTTAATCTGATTCTGATCGCGACGACCTTAACGCCAGCCCGCTCACCGGTCGAGACCATCTGCGGGCCGGTGCTCATTCCCTTCAGCCGCTCAATATTTCGGCACGCCCGAGTCCACCTCGTCCGACCACGCGCTGATGCCGCCCTTGACGCTCTTCACATACTTGAATCCCTGCTCGCGCAGAAAGCTCAGCGCCTTGAGTGAGCGCACGCCGCCCTTGCAGTGGAGATAGTATTGCTGGTTCGGGTCGAGTTCCGTGAAACGCTGGTTGAGCTGGCTCAGGGGCAGGAGCGGCACGCCGTTGACCTTCGCGATTTCGTATTCGTCCGCCTCGCGAACGTCCACGACCTTGATGTTGAGCGACGGAGTTTCGAGCGCGCGCTTCATGTCCTGCACCGTGACTTCGTCGGGATTCGACTCCGGTTCGGCGGACGGCGGGACGATGCCGCAGAACTGCTCGTAATCAATCAGCGTCTTGATGGTCGGATGATCGCCGCACAGCGGGCACTTCGGGTCGCGGCGCAATTTCACCTCGCGAAACTTCATGTCGAGCGCGTTGTAAAGCAGCAGCCGGCCGATGAGCGACGAGCCTTTGCCGAGTGCGAGCTTCAAAATTTCCGTCGCCTGGATGCAGCCGATGATGCCGGGCAGCACGCCGAGCACGCCGCCTTCCGCGCAGCTCGGCACCATGCCGGGCGGCGGCGGTTCGGGATAAAGGCAGCGGTAGCACGGCCCGCCGAGGTGCGGCGCGAACACGCTCGCCTGTCCCTCGAAGCGAAAGATGGAGCCGTAAACGTTGGGCTTCTTGAGCAGCACGCACGCGTCGTTGGTGAGGTAGCGCGTCGGGAAATTATCCGTGCCGTCCACGACGATGTCGTATTTCTCGATGATCTCGAGCGCGTTCTCGGCGGAGATGCGCGTGTTGTGGAGGACGACCTCGACGTTCGGATTGATCGCGTTGATGGATTCCTTCGCCGAGTCCGCCTTGGGCCGGCCGACATCGGCAGTGCCGTGGATGATCTGGCGCTGGAGGTTGGAGAAATCAACGGTGTCGAAATCCACGATGCCGATCTTGCCGACGCCTGCGGCGGCGAGATACATCGCGATGGGCGAGCCGAGGCCGCCCGCGCCGATGCACAGGACGCTCGTGGAGCAAATCTTCTTCTGGCCCGCCATGCCGACTTCCGGCAGGATGAGGTGTCGCGAGTAGCGTTTGATTTCGTCGTTGCTCAGTTGCATAAACAATTCAATTCCGGTCGCGGAACATAGCCGAAACATCCACTCTGTCGAACCATGTCTCGCATTTCACCCAGCACCACCGCCGCCCGGATTCGCAAACTCTCCCGCCTGCGCCCGCGGCTCGCGATGATTTTGGGGAGCGGATTCAATCACGTCCTCGGCGCTTTGAAAGTGGAAACTGCCGTGCCCTACGCGAAGCTGCCGGGCTTTCCGAAAGTCGGCGTCGCGGGCCACGCGGGGAAGCTCCTCCTCGGCAAACTCGGCGGCACGCCGGTGCTCGTGCTCAGCGGGCGCGCGCACTTTTACGAGGGGCATCCGATGGAACACATCACGTTCCCCACGCGCGTGCTCGCGGAGTTCGGCATCGAGTCGCTGCTCGTCACGAACGCCGCCGGTGGCATCAATCCCCGCTTCCGTCCCGGCGATTTCATGCGCCTCACCGACCACATCAATCTCATGGGCGCCAATCCGCTGCGCGGTCCGCTCGCGGAGGGCCGTGAACGTTTCGTGGACCTCTCGCACGCGTATGATGTGCAGCTCAGTGAGTGGTTGCACCGGGCCGCGCGCGTGGCGAAGGCGACGCTTCAGCAGGGAGTTTACCTCGCCGTCTCCGGGCCGAGCTACGAGACGCCCGCGGAAATCAGCGCGTTCGGCACGCTCGGGGCCGATGCCGTGGGCATGAGCACCGTGCCCGAAGTGATTGTCGCGCGGCAATGCGGGATGCGCGTCGCGGGCCTCTCGTGCATCACCAATGTGGCGGCGGGACTCTCGAAGGATGATCTTTCCCATCACGAAGTCCTCGAAACCACCAGGCTCGTCGGCGCGCGCGCGTCGGTGATGCTCGAACATTTTGCGAAACTCTATGGCCAAAACGCAGGCTAAGAAACTCATCCGGGCCGCGCTCGCGGCGCAGAAGCGCGCGGTCGCGCCTTACTCCAAGTTCCGCGTCGGCGCGGCACTGCTCACGAAGAAGGGCGAGATCATCACCGGCGCGAACGTCGAGAGCGCGAGCTACGGACTGACGTGCTGCGCCGAGCGCGTCGCGCTTTTCTCCGCGCTCACGAGCGGGAAGCGCGGCTTCACCGCCGTGGCCATCGTGGCGCGCGCGAAGGGCGGGGCGACTCCGTGCGGCGCGTGCCGGCAACTCCTCTTCGAGTATGCGACGGACGCCAAAGTGTTCGTGGCCGACAGCGCAAAGCCGGGGAAGATCCGCGAGTTCACCGTGCGCGAACTGCTGCCCGGCGGGTTCCGACTGTAGCAGCGATGGTTTCCGGCAGGGTGGAACTGCCACGCCGACGAATTCGCCTCCGTGCCGCGCGGAGGCTGGCCGTTCGCTTGCGACCTTGCTCCTCACTTTCAGAGGCGTAAGATTGTCGCCGATGCCACCTCTCTGCCAGACGTTCCGCGCGATCTGCCTGGCTTCGGTTTTCGCGGTGGCACTGGTTCCATCCACTTTCGCCGTCCAGCCAAAGCGCCTGACCATCGTCGGGCAGGGCGTGCTGGACGACAATCTGGTCCCGATCCGGTTGCGTGGCGTGAACATGGACAACCCCACGCCGGATTCAGTCGGGGATCTGAAAACCAATCTCCAGATGAACTTCGTCCGGTTCCGCATCCTGTTCGAGCCGCCCAACATTGACCTTGGTCAGCCCGGCAATTTGACCGCGGCTTATCGCTCCAACCTCAATGTGTGGATATCGAACCTCACGAGCCAGGGCATCTGGGTGGACTTGGAGGGCCACACGGATGATGCCCACGCCAACGACCCGAATTTCTACCAGACGGGCACCACCAACTTCGCGCAGTATCTGGAGTTCTGGCGTTACCTCGCCTCCACCTTCAAGTCCACCGACTACATCGCCGCCTACGGCATCCTCGCCGAACCCAGCGCGCAGCGCGGCGGGAACTACGAGCCGCTCGTCACGAACGAGCCGGTCAACACGCTGACGACCTTTCAGCGGACGATCATGGACATGATCTCCGCGAACACCAATTCGGGCGGCGCGCACGATACCCTGACCCCATTCATCGTCGGCACGGCGTTCAATTACGACACGTTGCAGTTCCGCTACAACGGCTACTTCACGAACCTCGCCGCCTACAGCAACCGCATGATCTACGCGGTGAATTTTCTCACGCCCAAGCCGTGGATCACCAGCGGCATGGACAGTTCGAGCAATGTCCTCGCCTATGGTCAGCCGGCGCTGACCAATTTCGACGTGCTCATCGACGACGATCCGAACACCACCGCGGATGATTTGCAGCCGCCGGAGCTGCGCTTCAACGACCGCATTGACCTGCCGGCCAATCAGTCGGCGGCGCTGAACGCGAAATTCATCAAGTGGTATCTCGGCCACGCCGTGGACTTCGCCGACAAGTTCAAGGTGCCGCTGTTGGTTGACCAGTTCGGCGCGACGACGGCGGTGACCAACGGCGGCCAGCTTCTCTACGAGCAGGACGTGATTGCCTACGCCGAGGCCAACGGCCTGCACTGGTCGCGCTGGTCCTACAACCTCGGCTCGAACGACCGCGACATCATTCACAATCCGCCGGTCCGCGCCTTCTACCAGAGCAACCTCGCCGCGCTGGTGCAGTCCGACCACGTGCCGCTGCTGGAACGGCTGACGAGCGGGAACCTCCGGCTGACGTGGGCGGGGCGTCTGCTGCAATCCGCCACCAACCTCACCAACTGGACCGATCTTCCCGGCCTCACCAGCCCGCTCAAGACCAACGTCAACGCACAGCCGTGGGGATTTTGGCGGCTGCGGATTCCGTGATGAAATGATGCCACGCGTGGAGCGGTTCCTACGCGGCGGTGTTTTATGGACTGGCCGCGGTGGTGGGCCTGTTCGGAGTGGCGGCGTGGTGCGTCCGCGTCGGGAATTAATCCCACCACAATCTGACCTGCTTCGTTTGCTGAAGTTGCCGTTTTAACATTTCAAGCCCGTAGTCATCATTTTCCAAATCTTCGTGCTCCTCAACCTTTGTAGTTGCCGCGGAACCAGAATCGGCTGTTGCTGCATCGGATGGGAAGTAAGGGATGCCTTGATCAATCAAGTCCGGGCAAAAATCGTAGAGGTCTTGCACGAACGCCTTGATGTCTTCCGGCAGAGTCACGAACTCAATCGTTAAATTGTCGTGGCCCGCTTCGGTGACACGAAACTTGCAAAGCCCGCTCCATTGTTGGAGGCGTTCGATGATCGCGTTAGTGTCCAGTTCGTAGTTCGCACCATCGGTCTGCGCTTCTCGAACGATGTCGAATCCGTCATTTGATGGACCGCCTTTCTTTGATCTTCGGGAGGTGCGCGCCGCAGCTGCTCTCGTAGGTTTCACGGATGCCTCACCGGATTCCGTCATCAACTCACTTGCCAACTTGCCGCCGCGCTTTCGAAGCCACTCCGCCATCCGTTGGCTTTCCGC
The DNA here is from genome assembly GCA_016199935.1 of Verrucomicrobiota bacterium. Taxonomy (GTDB): domain Bacteria; phylum Verrucomicrobiota; class Verrucomicrobiia; order Limisphaerales; family JACQFS01; genus JACQFS01. The sequence continues at coordinate 1,698 of JACQFS010000138.1, read as the reverse complement.
GTAGTGGAGTTGCATTGGTTTCGCATACAAACAAATATCGAGGGCCGTCATGCCATCGGGATGGAGTGCATTTACATCGGCCCCAGCTTCGTTGAGAATCTCTGCGATTTCGATCCGTGGGTGCATGGCAACGATAAGAATCGGAGCCGTTGTGTTCTTGGAAGTAGAGTTCACTTTCGCCCCGGATTGGACTAACAGGCGAATCATTTCATCGCTGCCAGCAATGAGTTTGTTGAGAAGCGGCGATCCATTTCCCCATGAGTCCACAAGATTGACGTCCGCTCCGTAAGCCAGCAACTGAGCCGCGCATTCGATTGATCCAGTCTCGCTCAGTGCACAACTTCCGTTCCCTCCAATACGATTTGGATTCGCCCCGCGTCTTAAAAGTTCAACTACCATGGGGAGATCGTTCCGAGCTGCCGCGGCAACGATCGGTGGCCAGCGGCATTTCTCAGGGCCGTCAGCTTTGGCGCCATGTTCCAGCAGGCATTCTGCGATTGGCTTGTTTCCGATGTAGAGCGCCGTGGAAAAAGGAGTATTCCAATCCTGACTGGAACAATCGGGGTCAGCGCCATTTTTGAGAAGCAGCCTTGCCATCGCCACCCGACCTGCATCGCAGGCGTAGTGTAACGGCCTGAGGCCACCTTCTTCGATGGCGCTTCCTCGGTCCTTGGCGTTAACGTCGGCACCTCGCTCAATCAATAATTCGGCAATCTCCCCGTATCCGAATCGCACAGCAATCATCAGAGGCGTCACGTGATACCGATCTCGTGCATCTGGCTTCATCCCCGTGTCGAGTAATGCACGGACGCGATCGAGTTGCCTCTGCTGCGTCGCTAGGTGAAGTGGAGTCTCTTCAGCGGTGTATTTTGCCATTGGTATTTCCGGTGATCCAGCCGGTTAAACTTGAAATCACTCCACCCGGCAATACGCCGCCAGTCCCTGCATCCCGCCCTCTCTTCCAAACCCGCTCTCCTTGTATCCGCCGAAGGGTGAGGTGGGATCGAACTTGTTGTAGGTGTTGGCCCACACGACGCCGGCGCGCAGTTTGTTGACGAGTTTGAAAATCTTGCTGCCCTTGTCAGTCCACACGCCGGCGCTCAGGCCGTAGGGCGTGTTGTTCGCGCGCTCGAACGCTTCCTCGGGCGTCCGGAACGTCATCACGCTCAGCACCGGCCCAAAGATTTCCTCCTGCGCCACACGATGGCTCATGGTGACGTTGGTCAGGAAGCTCGGCGGGAACCAGTAGCCCTTCGCGGGCAGGGCGCAGCGGGATTGGGTGAGTTCGCCGCCTTCATCCACGCCGCTCTGGACGAGTTCGCGAATCTTCAGCAACTGCGCGTGCGAATTGATGGCGCCGATGTCGGTGTTCTTGTCGAGCGGGTTGCCCACGCGCAGGGTCTGGATGCGGTCGCGCAGTTTCTTGATGACGGTCGGGTAAATCCCCTCCTGAACAAAGAGGCGCGAGCCGGCGCAGCAGACGTGGCCCTGGTTGAAATAGATGCCGTTGATGACGCCCTCGACGGCCTGGTCAATGGGCGCGTCCTCGAAGAGGATGTTCGCCGCCTTGCCGCCGAGTTCGAGGGTGAGCTTGGGGATTTTCGGAGCGCCGGCCTCCGGCACGGCGCGTTCATGTCGGTCGTTGTTCGCGCCGTGCTGGAAGCCGGTGCTCCGTCCCGCGATGGCCTTCGCAATCGC
>JACQFS010000142.1 GCA_016199935.1 Verrucomicrobiota bacterium | reverse complement strand
GACCCCGACGACCGCGTAGCCGATGGCGAGCCACGCCGCGCCGTGCCACACGCTCAGGAGCGTGAGCAGCGCGCCGGCGATCTTGATGAGGTTGCCGCCAAGCAGCCAGCGGCTCTTGGCGAAGCGGTCGTTCAGGAAACCCGCCAGCGGCGCGAGCGGCACGTAGGGGATGAACAGCACGCTCGTGTAAAAAATGTTTTCGAGCTGCTGCTGCTGCGCGGTGATCCGCCCGGCATCGAACGCGCGCTTCACGCCGCCGAGCATGATCACGAGCAGCGCGTTGTCGCCAAACGCGCCGAGGAACTGGCTCGCGAGCAGGAGCGGATAATTGCGGGAGGTGGGCGTGACGGTGGCGTTGTTCATCGCGGGCGCGGCGGCAGCGTGCGGGAACGCGGGGGCGATTTCAACTGCGGGCGTGGCGGTGGTGTTGCGCACGGTGCCGTGATAGCAGCACGCGCGGAACAGGTGTTAATTCAAATTCCTTGGAGGGTGGTTTGGAAAATCAATGCCAGTGGAATCTTCGCCGGATTTCGGAACGCCCGCGCGCTCGACGCGCGCGCGCGGTTCCCGTAATTTTGCCGCCGATGTCCAACGCGCCAGACTGGGTGCCCTTCGTGCCGCTGCTCGGCGGCGTGCTCGCGCTGGTCTGCCTGCTTTTCGCACTGCGCTCGGGCAAGCGTTTCCTGCTCGTCAAAAATCTGCCGACCTCGAAGACGACGGGCGTGTTCATCGGGCTGGTCGAACTCAAGGGCACGGCGGAATCCGCCGAGCCGCTCACGAGCTACCTCGCCGAGTGCGCGTGCGTGCATTACTCGTGGTCGGTGGAGGAGCACTGGTCGCGCACGGTGACGGAGACTTACACGGACAGCGAGGGCCGCACGCAGACGCGCACCCGCACGGAGAGCGGCTGGACGACGGTCGCGGACGGCGGCGAAATGATCCCGTTTTATTTGCAGGACGACTGTGGCTACGTCCTCGTGCGGCCCGAGGGCGCGAAGGTGGAACCAAAAACGGTCTTCAGCCAGACCTGCACGCCGCTCAATTCACTCTACTACGGCAAAGGCCCGGCGGGCGCGGTGATGAACTCGACGTTCACGCGGCGCTTCAGCGAAAGCGCCGTGCCGTTGCACGCGATGCTCTACGTGATGGGCCAGTCGCGCGAGCGGGCAGACATCGTCGCGCCGGAAATCGCCGCGGACAAAGAGGCGCCGATGTTCCTCATCTCCACGCGCAGCGAGGAGCAGGTGGCGGGCGGATTGCGCGGCGGGTTCTGGGGGCTCAACGTGCTCGCGCTGGCGCTGACCGTGGCGGGCTTCATCGTGCGCGACCATTTCTTCGGACGCGCACTCGATCAACTCTGGCCGTGGTATGTGCTCGCGGGTTTCGGCTACCTCGCCGCCGCGTGCCTCGGCTGGGTGTGGATGGTGTTCAACAGCCTCATCGATTTGCGCCAGCGCGTGCGACAGGGCTGGGCGCAGGTGGACGTGCAACTGAAGCGACGCCACGACTTGATCCCCAACCTCGTCGGCGTCGTGACCGGGCTGCGCGACTACGAGCGCAATTTGCAGACGCAGGTGGCCGAACTGCGCGCGCAGCAGGCCGCCACGCCGCCGGGCGTCGCGGGACCGGACTTTCACAAGCTCGCGCCGACGCTGCTCGCCGTCACGGAGCGTTACCCGGAGCTGAAGTCGCAGGAGTCCTTCGCGCAGTTGCAGCAGGAACTCATCAATACCGAGTCGCGCATCGCGCTCGCGCGCGGCTATTTCAACGAGATCGCCACGCACTACAACACGCGGCTCGAAGTGGTGCCGGACCGATTCATCGCCGCGCTCGGCGGGCTGCAGCCGCAGGCGCTGATGATGGCGGAGGCGTTCGAGCGCGCGCCGGTGGAGGTGGAGTTCGCGGACGGGGAGGAATCGCCGCAAAAAAACGCAGAGGACGCAAAGAGTTGAAGGCGACCCGGTCTTTGCGCCGCTTGCGTTCTTTGCGGCCAAAGAACCCGGCTTGAGTTTTCCGTTCTTCCCGGCATTCTCCGCAGCGTGATTCAACCCATCCGCGACATTTTTGCGGCGAAACAGGCGGCCCGGAAGCCGGTCATCTCCTTCGAGTTCTTCCCCACGAAGACCGACGAGGGCGAGCGCAACCTGATGGAGAAAACCATTCCCGCACTCGCGAAGCTCCGGCCGGATTTTTGCTCCGTGACCTACGGCGCCGGCGGCAGCACGCGCGAGAAGACGCTCGGCCTGGTCGCACGCATCCAGAACGAGCACGGCCTCACGACGATGGCGCATCTTACGTGCGTCAATGCGACCGAGGCGGAAACGCGGCACGTGCTCGCACAGGCGCGCGCGCTCGGCGTGAAAAACATCCTCGCGCTGCGCGGCGATCCGCCGGGCGGCACAGGCGAGTTTGTGAAGACGGAGGGCGGCTTCGAGTTTTCGTATCAGCTCGTGCAACTGCTCCGCGAGGTCGGCGGCTTCAGCATCGGCGTCGCGGGTTTTCCCGAGGGCCACATCGCGTGCCGGGAGGGCAAGCTCGTGGACTGGCAGCGGCTCAAGCACAAGATTGATTGCGGCGCGGACTTCGTGGTCACGCAGCTCTTCTTCGACAACGCGGACTTCTACGAGTTCCGCGATTTTCTTGTGAAGGCCGGCGTGAAGGTGCCCATCGTGCCCGGCATCATCTCCATCGGCAGCGCGGCGCAGATCAAGAAATTCACCGCGCTCTGCGGCGCGAAACTGCCGGCGCCACTGCTGGCTGACTTGGAAAAATACGCCGCCGATGACGTCGCGTGCGCCGCGTTCGGCGTGGACTACGCGACGAAGCAGGCGCAGGATCTGTTGAAGAACGGCGCCCCCGGCCTCCACTTCTACACGTTGAACAAGGCGGCCGCGACGACGCAGATCGTGCAACGGCTCGGACTGGCCTGAACGCCGGCCGCGTTCCGCCCCACCCCGGGCGGCTGCTTCGGGTGGCTCGGCCCGGTCTCCGAAAAACAAAACAGGGTTTCGCTCGCGCGAAACCCCGGTGTGGGAGAATTTTTTTCCGGCTCAGACTTTCGCAAGCGACGGGGTCGTGGGCGTGTCGTAGCCGATGCGGAATTCCTTGCCGCTGGAGTCGGTCACGCGGCGCCGCTTGTCGTCCCAATAGGCGGCGATGCCGTGGCGCTCGGAGATTTCCGCCATGCTGATGATGGTCTGCACGCGGATCGCGAGGTCGATGCCCGCGTTGGGCGTCTTGCCGGAGCGGATGCAGTCAAACCAGTTTTTCTCGTGGTGCCCGATCGCCTCGCCGGGCGAGAGGCCGTCGAAGAGCTGCTGGTCAATCTCCTCGGAGTAGGGGCGCTCGGGGACGAGTTCGACCTTGTTGGCGCCGACGGTGGTGCGGACGATGGCCTTGTTGCCGCGCACGACGTCATCGAGGCCGAGCGAGTTGACCGTGGTGCTGACGATGAAGATGGTGTAGCCGCTGGGAAACTCGCAGATCATCTGCGTGGTGTCGTTCACGTCGCGGTCGGTGGAAATTTTCTTCGTGCCCGTGCAGACGACGCGGCGGGGGAACTCCGGATTGCCGGTCATGAGCAGCAGCGGGTGGAGGCGGTGCGGGAACAAATCGCCGAGGAGGCCGGCGCAGTAGGGGAGATATTTGCGCCAACGATGGTAGTGGTCGGGGCTGAACGCGCGATCACCGCTCTTGCCGAGCCAGTGCTTCCAATCAATCTCGCCGGCGTTCTGGAGTTCGATGTCGTAGTTCCATTCGCCCGCCGGATTGTTGCGGCAATAGCTGCCCTGGCCCCAGACGGGCGTGCCGATCTTGCCGGCTTTGATCAGCTCGGCGGCCTTGTGATAGGTCTGCGCGGAGCAGCCTTGCGAGCCGACCTGGAAGACGGCCTTGGTTTTTTTCGCGGTGTCGTAAACCGCCAGCGCCTCGTCGAGGTAGCGCGTCATCGGCTTCTCGCAATAGACGTGCTTGCCGGAATTCATCACGTCGATGGATACGGGCGCGTGCCACACGTCATGCGTGGCGACGACGACGCAATCAATGTCTTTTTGCTCGAGCATCTTGCGGTGGTCCACGTAGGAGTCCTTCTCGCCGAGTTCGCAAATCTTGGCGGATTCCTCGCGGCGCTTGGACCAGAGCTCGCACACGGCGCCGATCTGGACGTTGTTGGCGGCGGCGTTTTTCTTGATCGAGTCGCGATGCGCCTTGCCGATGCCGTGGCCGATGCCGACGAGGCCGACGACGATCTTGTCATTGGCGCCCTTGACGTTGAAGGAGGGAGCCTGGCTCTGGCCGTAGATGGACTGCCTGAGCAGGCCCGCCCCGGTGACGGCGGCGGCGGTGGTGGTGGTCTTCTTCAGGAAACTGCGGCGGGAATCGCCGGCTTGGGGGGAGGTGTTTTTCATAGGCTTAAATTGGACGAGTTGGATTCAGGTGAACGGCGGGAAACTATCGGAAGTGCCGCGATGGTCAACGCTGAATTGGCTTTGCGAACGCGCGGCGCGGCGGACCGGGAAAAGAGTTGCCCGCGAAGCGCGCGAATGACGCGAAGGGGAATTCTGCTTTCGCGTTGTTCGCGTGCTTCGCGGGCAATGGGCTTTCAGTCCCGGCCCTACTGCGACGACCGGCCCGCGCCGTTGTCCGAAAGCTTCAGGCCGAGGTGCGCGTCGAGGTAGGTCTTGAGGGTGTTGAACAGCGCGGTGGCGAACTTTTTCCGATTCGCCTCGGTGTCGCGCACGCCCTTGGAGTTGGATTCGATCTGGAGCCCGGCAAAATTTTCCACCGCGGAGTGGCGGCGCGCGGTGTAGCCGCCATTGAAATAGGGCGTGCCGGGCACGGGCTTGCCGGGGCTGGGCGTCGCGGGGAAACCCTGCTTCTCCATCAGCGCGCCAAAGCTCGTCGGGCCGCGCAGCAGCGCCGTGTAGGAAATCTTACCCGTGCGCGCGATCAGGCGCAGCGTGCTCTGCTCGTAAATGTCCGGCTTGTTCAGTTCCGCGTCCGGCTTTGCGTAAACGTCCGCGTTGTGGCCGAGGCCGAGTTCGAGCCGCGCGTCCTTGTGGCCGTGGCCGTGGAGATCGATGAAGAAGCCCTTCCCGTATTTCGCGACCACGGACTTCTGCGCCGCGTCGATGAACGCGTGGTATTCGTTCCACGATTGCTCGGCCAGTTTGTGGCCGGCGGCGGCCTCGACGATCTCGCGGTTGCAGTCGAGCTTCCGGCGCTGCACGCGGCTGATGATGATGTGCGGATAATGTCCGCTGCGCGCGATGAACTCGTCCCGGATGGCGCGGGCCAGCTCCTGCGTGTTGGTGTCGAACGCGAACGTGCCCTTCTCGCGGTCGGGCAGCTCGGCCGGCTTCTCGCGCCCGCCGTGCGGCGCGGAGAGGACGAAGGGCAGGTCGCCGGCGAGATACTCGATGTAGTTGCTGCGGCCGAAGTAGGTCCTGCCGGGGGTGAATGTCTCGGCGGCTGAGGAGGAGAACGCCAGCGCGACGACAAAGAAACATCGAACAACCAACATCGAACATCGAACATCGAAGTGTCCGGTCGGAGCGCGGTTCGGTGTTCGGTGTTCGATGTTTGATGTTCGACGTTCCCGGTTTTTCATGTTTGTTTGGCTTTCCCGATGTTCTTCAACAACGCCGCCGCGCACGCCTGCGCGAACGCCGGGTCGTTGACGAGGCAATCCATTTCGATGACTTCGATGCCCGCGCGCAGGTCCTTCTTCAATGCGGTGACGAACGCCGCGTCCGCCGGCGCGTCGTGGAACGGCCCGCCGGGTGCGGCGATGACGCTGAAACCCTTGAGCGGCAGCAGCACCGTGACCGGCCCGCGCGAGGCGTTGAGTTTCTCCGCGAAGATTTTTCCCATCGCCGCGTTCTCCTCCGGCGTGGTGCGCATGAGCGTGACCTGCGGGTTGTGCGGATAAAATTTCCGGCCCTTGAATTTCGCCGGCACGGACTCGGGCCCGTGGAAGTTCACCATGTCAATGCAGCCCGGCGTCACGATGGCCGGCGTGCCGGTCTTCGCCGCCGCTTCGAGGCGCGTCGGGCCGGCCGTGAGAAAGCCGCCCGCGACTTCATCCGCCCACTCCGTCGTGGTGATGTCGAGCACGCCGGAGACTAGGCCGGACTCGATGAGTGATTCCATCGTGCGCCCGCCGATGCCCGTCGCGTGAAACACGAGCACCTCGTAGCCCGCCGCTTCCAGAATTTTCCGCGCCGCCTGCACGCAGTCCGTGGTGTTGCCAAACATCGAGGCGACGATGACGGGTTTGTCCGCCGCTTGGTGTCCACGCTTCAGCGTGTCGGTGCCGGAGCAGGCTGAAGCTTGGACACCGAACTCCACCATCCCGCAGACCGCCCCCGCCGCCTGCGTGAGTATCTGGCGCGAGATGCGGTTCAATCCGGCCACGTCCACGATGCTGGGCATCATCACGATGTCCTTCACGCCGACGTATTGCGCGGTGTTGCCGCTGGCGAGCGTGGAGACCATCAGCTTGGGAAAACCCACCGGTAATGCGCGCATCGCCGCCGTGGCGATGGCCGTGCCGCCGCCGCCGCCGAGTGAAATCACGCCGTCCACATTTTTCTCCGCGACCAGTTTCGACAGCATCGCCGTCGCTGCCTTTGCCATCGCGGCCACGGTTTCGCCGCGGTCCTTGCGCGCGACGAGTCCGGCGAGATCCACGCCGCCAGAGCGCGCCACTTCCTCGCGCGTAATGTCGGGCTTGAGCTTGGGCGCTTCCAGCGCGCCGACATCAATGACGAGCGTCTGGTGCCCGCGCCGGCGGATGAGGTCCGCGACAAAAGCGTGCTCCTCGCCCTTGGTGTCGAGCGTGCCGAGGACGGCGATGGTGGCCATGCGCCCCTGTCATAAAAAAAACCGGCGGCGAGCGCGAACGCGGGTTGGCAGTTGGTTACTTCAAGGAGGCGACTTTCGCGCTGCGCATGTATTTGTGGCAGGCCACGCAGCTCATGGTCATCTGCATGTATGAGAGCGTGGCGGCGTCGAGATTTTTTGCCTTGGCAGCCTTGCCGAGCGCGTCGGTGTGGCGGCGAAGCTCGTTGGTGAACAGCTCGTATTCGGGCGTCTGCCGCGTGAACCAGCCGGTGGCGTGGCTCAGGCGGTTGAGCTTCTGCGCGTTCGCGAGGATCAGGTCGTAGTTCTCGGTGGCAATGCCGCGGAGGATCTCCTGCGAGTGGCCGAGTTTTTCCTGCATGACCTGCTGCGTGCTGAGGTCGGCGGCGCGCGCGGCGGGCGAGGCGAGCAGAAGTGCGGCGGCGAATGCGGCGAAGTGGTTGGTTCTCATGGGAACAACGTCGCGCGGCTTCGCCGGCCGCGCTCGCCGTGGATTGGGAAAACCTTGCCGCTTCTTGTCCCGTGCGGCGCAAGTTTCCGCGGGCAGGCGGGCACCGGCCGATTACGGCGAGCACGAGGCGCTTGCGTTCCTAGGGCGGAGAACTCGGACTGGGAATTGTATTGGTCAGCAGATACGTCCGGCCACCGAAACGCTCAGTCTTCTGACCAGTCAGCAACTCGTTGCCAGCTTCCTTGCCGCGCTCAATCGTTCTGGACAGGCCTGTTCTCTGTTCGATGCACGCCACTCTCATGCGCCACGTGACGTTGGTGGCGTGAACGTGGAGTGTCAGGAGTTGAATCGAGTTCGGCCTGACTATGCCGCCGGGGTTAGATGGCGGCACTCCCTGCCACCCACTCGCCGACTTCCACTCCAAAGATTGGACCGAAAGGAATGTCGGATAGGGCGAAGCATTGGTGAACCGAAAGACTGCGGCGGGTCCGCCCGGAACACTGATCGTAAGATTAGTCGGGCCCGGCAATTTTGATTTCTTGGGACCAAAGATCGTTTGATTGGTCGTGGGCGTCACGAAAACAGAATGGGTCTTCGGTGTGCCGGTATCCGTGAAGCCCACGAAACTGACGGAAACGCCAGGTAGGTGAGGCTGCGAGTTTGTCGGCTCTTGCGTCACAGCCGAAAATGCGTGTGATGCCAGGGTCATACCTGCAATCAGACTGAAAGTCTTCATGAGGATCGGTTTCTCAATTGAGTTGCGAATCGGCTTACGTAGTTATGGATTACTCGTTACTGCTTACTCCTCACTTCGCCCGCCCGTAATTCTTCACCAAGTAATCCAGCAGCGCGTCCACGTTGTTCGTCGCCACGGGCGCGCCGTATTTCTGCTGCATTTTGATGATGCTCGCCTTCCACTGATCGCGCGTGAGCGGCGGCTGCGTGCTGAGGTAATCCACCGAGTGGCAGTTGAAGCAGTTGCCCGTCACGAGGTCCGCGCCGGGGCCGGGCTTGAGGCGCGCGGTCTCGGGCGGGAGTTTCCATTCCTCATCCGCGGCGAATGCGAACCATGCGCCGCCAGCAACGGCAATCAGCACAAAGAAAAAAGTTTGGTGAAGCTTTTGGTTCATGCGGCGGAAAGGTTGACGGTCTCGACGACATTTCTCATGTAGCCCGCCGGATTCCACAGCGGCTCCAGCGGCTGCGACTGGCCGAGCACGTTGGTCGCCTTCACCATCAGCGCGTGCGCGCCGGCGGTCTTCGGCGTGAAGGCGATGGTCCACTCGCGGAAGGAAAATTTTCCCAGGTCCTTGCCGAGTTCCCCGGCGCGCCAGGATTTCCCGCCGTCGTCGGAAAACAAAACTTCGCGGATGCCGTGGCCGCCGTCGAACGCGATGCCGCGCACGCTGAGCGCCGCGCCGCGTTTCACCTGCGCGCCGTCGGCGAGGCTGGTGATGAACGAACGAACGTTGAAACGCGAGATGGGCACGGTGTGCTTCGGCGTGGTGCCCGGCGCGACGGCCGCGCACGGGTCGTCGGGGATGCGATACGCCGGGTCCATCCAGAAGCCCTTGAACTGCTCATCCACCACGGTGATCTCGTGGACGTGCTTCACCCAGTAGGTGCCGTAGTGGCCGGGCACGACGAGGCGAAGGGGAAAGCCGTTGAGCCACGGCAGCGGCTCGCCATTCATCTCGTAGGCGAGGAGCAAATCCGGATCGAGCGCCTGCTCCACATCGAGCGCCTTGATGAAGTCCGGCACCGTCGGCAGCGGCGGCGAATCGAGGCCGTTGAAGAGCACCTGCTTCGCGGCGACGGCGAGGCCGGCTTTTTTCAAAACGTCGGCGAGGCGCGCGCCCTTCCACTTCGCGTTGCCCATCGCGCCGTGGCCCATCTGGCCGCCGGGCACGCGCGGTTTGAAAAAGCCGCGGCTGTTGCCGGAGCATTGGTTCACCGCGACGATCTCGACCGGCTCGAATTGCGACTTCAACTCCGCGACGGAGAGCGCGAGCGGCGCGTTCACCTTGCCCTTCACCGACACGCGAAATTTTTCCGGCACCAGCAACTCGCGCGCGGGCGGCGACCCGCCGAGGTGATAGCGGACAAAGAAGGCGTCGTTCGGCGTGAGGACGCCCTCGTTGAAAACGGCGAAGGGCGTCTCCAGTTGCGGAGGGCGCGTGGTGAGGCGGAGGAGCGGGCGCTTCTGCGGATACTTCACGAGCGGCCGCTCGCCGTTCTCGAACGGCAGCTTCACGATTTCCTCGGCGAGCGCGGCGCTGGCGGGCGCGGCGGCAGCGAGTGTCGCAGCCGTCCGCAAAAAAGCGCGGCGCGAAAGCGGAGCGAAGTCGGGCAAGGGTTGCTTCATCGATTCGTGTCGGGTTGTCGCGCCTAAAACTTTAGAAAATAAACGGCCGGATGGTCCACCCGGAGCGAGCCGGTCGCCGTGACCGACCGGCCGCTGCTCGTCACGCCCGGACTGGTCACGCCCACGATGGTGTCCTCGTTCTTCACCATCAACAGGCACGGCTTGCCATCCTTGCCGACGGCGACTGCGGCGAAGCGCGGCTTGTAGCTCTTGAGTGCGCCGATGGTGTTGCCGGCGACCGTTTCCTTGCTGAAGCCGCTTTGCTGCGACTGGTTGCTGGTGACGCGGGCGGGCTCGGACCATTTGCCGTCGCCGTTCGAGAAGCTGACGTAAAGTTCGAGGTCGTCCGGATCGTAGCCGCCTTTTTCCGAGAGCGCCGCCGTGACCGCGATCCGGCCGCCCGGCAACGGATGAACCTGCCAGTTGGCCAGCTTGCCGGGGCCGCTCTTGGGCATGATGACGTTGACGAAATCGCCCAGCGCCTCGCCCTCGACCGGGTAGTCGCGCACGCAGGGCTTCTCGGATTTTTCCGGCGCACGGATCAGATGCGGCTTGCCGGCTTTGTCCTGCACGAGAGCGGGCGGGTTGTTGAAATTATTGTAGGTTTGGTATTTCTGGAACGCATAAACCGGGGTGAGTTTCGCGCCGTCCCAAACGACGATTTGCCGGCCGGTCTGCTGGGCCGAGGGGCCGTCTTGAATGCCCGGATGTTCGGCGACGAAATGCGCCACGCCTTTGGCGTCCGCGTAGCCGTGCAGATTGATCAACCCGTTTTGCCGTGGGACGGTTTCCTCGTAAGGCACGCGTTGACCGGCGGCGCGCATCGCTTTGATTTTTTCATCGGTCAACAACGGTTTCGGAACGATGAGATCCTTCGCGCTGCCCGCGCTCGCGCCATTCAGCGCCGCCTGCCGGACCCAGTTCGCGTAGGCGGACGTGACATACGTGGAGGGGTTGTCGAGCGCGTGCTGACTCCAGATCACGTGGAGCACGCCGTCCGGAGCCAGCGCGGGGAACCACGAGAAGGTGGCCACCTTGGCGTCGCCCAAGGGCACGCGCTTGGACCACGCGCCGCCTTCGAGACAGCGATAAACCAGAATCCCGCGCGCCCCGCCGCCCGGGCCGTCGAGCAACTCGTCCTTCCTGACGTATTTCCACAACGCGTAAAGCCGGCCCTTGCCATCAATGACCAACCGCGCGAAGCCGGCGTCGTTGCCGGACTCGTCGTCGCTCAGGTTGTTGGCCGGGGACCAGGATTTGCCGCCGTCGGTGCTGGCGCGGTAATAGGCATACGTGGGCTTGGTGAGATCGGGCCGGTCGGTGAAGACGGCGTGCAAGGTGCCATCGGCGCCAACGGCGAGATCGCAAAACTCGGCGTGATCAAACTGCGTCAGCTTCACCATCGCCGCGCTCCGACCGGCAGCCGCGCCGCTGGCACGCCCGCAACCGGCCAGAAGCATCAGCGCCAGAACAAATGTTCCGATGATCGTTTTCATAGGCGAACGGAGTGTGTGAAGTTTGGCGAGTGTCGCGGCTGCATGGTTCGGTAATTGGTGCGCCCGACAGGATTTGAACCTGTAACCGCCTGATTCGAAGTCAGGAGCTCTATCCAGTTGAGCTACGGGCGCGACGCGGAGGAAATTACGCGGGCGGCGGAACTTTGCACGCCTTTCCGCGCGCGGGCCGACCTCCTTCTCCCCTCAACGGGGCGAGAATCCACGAACGGGTGTTCGCGATTCGTGCCCTGGACCAGAGGGAACTTGGGCAAACGAATGGCGGGCAGGCGAATCCGGCACCGGAGGCGTTGTCTTCTCCCTCTCCCCCGCGCGAAGCGCGGGGGAGAGGGAGTCCGCCCGCGCCCAGTTCGGGGGGCAGTGCCCGGATGCGCCCCCCGCAGAGAGAGCGACTTCATTTGCGTTGAATAACGTCCCGCGCATGGGCTATCTAACCCGCCTCGAAACTCAAAACATTATGCGCCTCCTCCGTCTCTCCCTTCTCGCCGCCGGTCTGGCTTTCGCCGCCATCTCCGCTTCCGCGGCGAACCTCGATCTCAAGCCCGGCGACCACATCGCCCTCATCGGCAACGGGACGCCGGACCGCATGCAGCACCACGGTTGGCTCGAGGCGCTGCTGACGGCGCGCTTCGCGAAGCAGGATCTTGTTTTCCGCAATCTCGGCTATTCCGGCGACGAGGTCGGCGGCTTCCTCGACAGCGTCCCGAAGGACGACAAGAATTCGATCAAGACCTCCAAGGCCGAGGCGGAAGCCGCGGCGGCCCAGGGCGGCAAGCTCGACAAGAATCTTCGCAACCGTTCCGAGAATTTCGGCTCGAACGACGACTGGTTGAAAATGGTGAAGGCCGACGTGATCTTCGCGTTCTTCGGCTTCAACGAATCCTTCGCCGGCGACGCGGGCCTCGCGAAGTTCAAGGGCGACCTCGGCACGTTCCTCAAGGAGACCGCCGGCAAAAACTACAGCGGCAAGGGCGCGCCGCGCGTCGTGCTCTTCGGCCCGCTCGCGGCGGAAAAATCCAGCGACCCGAACCTGCCCGACCCCACGGCGAGCAACGCGAACCTCCAAAAATATTCCGCCGCGATGGCCGAGGTCGCGAAGGCCGCGGGCGTGCCGTTCGTGGAGTTGTTCAAGCTCTCGCAGCAAGCCTACGCCGACGCCGCGAAGAAGAAGCAGGCGCTCACGTTCGACACCGTCCATCTCACCGAGGCGGGCGACCAGGCGTTCGCGCCGGAAATTTTCCGCGCGCTCACCGGCGAGTCCGCGCCGTCGGGCAATCACGAGAAACTCCGCGCCGCCATCAACGAGAAGAACGCCGAGTGGCACCACCGTTACCGCACGGTGGATGGCTACAATGTTTACGGCGGCCGCTCGGGGCTGGCGTTCCAGGCGGGCGTGAAGCCCTTCAAGAGCAACTTGCGCGAGCCGGAGCCGCCGCTGCTCTCGAACTTCCAGACGATGCAGGATGAGATGAATCAGCGCGACGCGTTGACCGCCAATCGCGACAAGCGCGTGTGGGCCGTCGCCAAGGGCGGCGACTTGAAGCTGGATGATTCCAATCTGCCCAAGGCCCGGCTGCTGCCCGCCTCCAACCTGACGAACGACATGCCGTATCTCAGCGGCGAGGAGACCATCAAGCACATCACCGCCGCCAAGGGTTGCAAGATCACCCTCGTGGCCGACGAGGTGAAGTTTCCCGAACTCGTCAGCCCGGTGCAGATGTCCTTCGACCCACAGGGCCGGCTGTGGATCGCCGCGTGGCCGAGCTATCCCGAAGTGGCCCCGACCGACAAGGTGAAGGACAAGCTGCTCATCTTCGACCTCGGCGCGGACGGCAAGCCGGTGAAATGCACGACCTGGCTCGACGGCCTGAATTGCCCGACCGGTTTTCAATTTCACAAGGATGGCGTGCTCGTGATGCAGGCGCCGGATTTGTGGTTCGTCCACGGCGCCGACGGCAAGGCCGGCGCGAGGGAGCGCGTGGTGATGGGCATGGACTCCGCCGACTCGCACCACACGGCCAACTCGATCTGTTACGAGCCGGGCGGCGCGGTTTACCTGAGCGACGGCGTGTTCCACCGCACGCAGGTCGAGACCGCCGCCGGCGCGGTGCGGAACATTGACGGCGGCGTGTATCGCTACGAACCGCTCTCGCACCGGTTCGAGCGCTACGTCGCCTACGGCTTCGCCAACCCGCACGGGCGCGTCTTCGACTACTGGGGAAATGACTTCATCACCGACGCCACCGGCAACGCGAACTACTTCGCCCCGGCCTTCAGCGGCGCGATTGATTTCCCGGCGAAGCATCCGAAGCTCCAGCTTTTCTGGAAGAACCCGTCGCGCCCCTGCCCGGCCACGGCGATTCTTTCCAGCCGGCATTTCCCCGGGGAGTTTCAGGGAAATTTCCTCAACTTCAATGTCATCGGCTTCCAGGGAATCTACCGCGCGAAATTTTCCGAGGACGGCGCGGGCATCAAGGGCGAGTCCATCGAGGACCTCCTGAAGGGCGACAACGCCGCGATCCCGAACTTCCGCCCGATCTGCGGCGCGGTCGCGCCCGACGGCTCGTTCTACTTCTGCGACTGGGCCAAGCCGCTCATCGGCCACATGCAGCACCACATCCGCGATCCCAAGCGCGACAAATCCCACGGCCGCATTTACCGCATGACCTTCGAGGGTCGCCCGCTCCTCAAGCCGGTGAAAATCGCCGGTGAGTCCATTGAGAAATTGCTCGAAGTCCTGAAGACGCCCGAGGACGACGTGCGCACGCGCGCCAAAATCGAACTCAGCAAGCACGACTCCGCCAAGGTCATCGCGGCGACGAAGAAATGGGCCGCCTCGCTCAACAAGTCCGACAAGGACTACGCGCACAACCTCACCGAGGCGCTCTGGGTCCATCAGTGGCACAACGTCGTGGACGAAGCGCTCCTGAAGCAGGTGCTCCGCTCGCCGGATTACCGTGCCCGCGCCGCCGCCACGCGCGTGCTCTGTTACTGGCGCGACCGCGTGAAAGACCCGCTCGCCCTCCTCAAGCCGCAGGCCACGGATGAAAATCCACGCGTCCGCCTCGAAGCCATCCGCGCGTGCAGCTTCTTCCAGACGAGCAAGGCCGCCGAAGTGGCGCTGAGCGCGCTGGAGAAGGAAGCGAATCCCGACAAGCCCGACTATTACATCAAGTATTGCCTCGACGAGACGATGAAGCAGCTCGGCAAGTTCCAGTAAGCCGATTCTGAAAAGTGTCAATGCGCGGGCCGGTCGGCGACGACCGGCCTGTTCCTTTTGGCCCGGCTGCGCCGCTTGACACTCCCTTTTCGATTGTTACTCTCCGCGTTCCCGCAATGGGCGGGACGCTCCGTCGGCAGCCACCCGCCGCACAAAGTTTGACCTGAACACCGAATATGAAACGCACCTATCAAGGGTCCAAAGTCAGCCGTCGCCGCCAGCACGGCTTCCTCGCGCGGAAGAAATCCAAGTCCGGCCGCGCGATCCTCGCCCGCCGCCGCCGCTCCGGCCGCCGCCGGCTCACGCCCATTCTCTGACCCATGCCGGCGAGCTCTCCCGGCCCGGCGCGCCTCGGCCTCGGCCGCAAACGGCGCGTGAAGCAGTCGCGTGATTTCGCGCGGGTGCGGGCCGAGGGGCAGCGCCAGGTGAGCGGTTGCCTGATCGCCAACTGGGCGAACCGGCCCGCCGCCGGAACCTCCCGCGTGGGCGTCGTCACCGGGAAAAAAATCGGCGGCGCCGTGATCCGCAATCGCGCGCGCCGCTTGCTCCGCGAAACCTTCCGCCTTCACCAACATGAACTCCGCCAGCCCGTGGATCTCGTGCTCATCGCGCGCGCATCCATCGTGGGCAAGCCGCTCGCCACGGTGGAGCGGGATTTCCGCACCGCGCTGCGCCGGGGCGGTCTCCTGAACGACCCCGCGTGAATCCGGCCCAACATTTTCTCGTGCTGCTCGTGCGGCTGTATCGGTGGACGCTCTCGCCGCTGCTGCCGCTCGTGTTCGGGCCGTCGGCGCATTGCCGTTTCACGCCGAGTTGCTCCGCGTATGCGCTCGAGGCCGTGCGGCTGCACGGCGCGGCGAAGGGAACTTTGCTCTCGGCGCATCGCCTTTGCCGCTGCCAGCCGTGGGGCGGCGGCGGGCACGACCCGGTGCCCGGAAAAAATGCCGAATGCCGAATGCCGAATGGCGAACCGGCCCCCGCGGCGACTCACGTTTCGTCATTCGTCATTCGTCATTCCTGATTTTTCCCGCATGGACCGCAAAACCATCCTCATCTTCGCCGCGTGTTTTCTGCTGCTGCTCACGTGGGGCAAGCTGGTCGAAAAAATCTGGCCGCCCATCAAGGTGCCGATCAGCACCAACGCCGTCGTGGCCGTGACCAACGTCACGACCAACGTTGACGGCAGCATCAGCCGCGCAATCACGAACCTACCCGTGGCCCGCGTCACGAACGCGCCCGCGTCCATGCAGGCGCTGCCCGCCGTTGCCGCGCCAGCGAAGATTGCCGCGGCGGAGGAGACGCTCGTGATCGAGAACGACGACGCGCGCTACACGTTCTCCTCGCACTGGGGCGGGCTGAAGCAGGTCGAGTTGAAGCGTTACCCCGCGGCGGTCGGCTGCCGCGGCAACCACAGCCTCACCACCAACGCGCTCGCCACGCTCAACTCCGGTGCGCCCCTGCCGGCGCTTGCCGTCTTCGGCGGCGCGGAACTCGAGGGCGACGGCGTCTTCACTTTGACCAAGACCGCCACCGGCGTGCGTGCGGAGAAGACCATCGGCGGCCTCACGCTCGTGAAGGAGTTTCAGCCCGGCAGCAATTACGTCCTCAAGGCGACGGCGCGAGTGGAAAATCACGGCTCCGCGGCGGTGGCCGTGCCCGCGCAGGAATGGATCATCGGCACCGCCACGCCGATGAGCGAAAAGGACGACGGTTCGCTCACGGGCCTGTTCTGGTTCAACGGGCAGAAGCCGGAGCACATTCAGAAGCCGTGGTTCGACAACGCGTCGTTCTTCAGTTGCGTCACGGGTCCGAGCACCCCGCGCATCGAGTGGCGCAGCGCTCCGGGCACGCCCGTGTGGGCCGCGGTCAACAACCAGTTCTTCACCATGATCGCGCACGCGCGCGCGAGCAACTGGCTCCCCGCCGGCGTCGTCGGCCGGCGCGTGGAGTTGCCGCCGCTCGCGCCGGCGAACACGCCCGGCCTCAAGCCCTTCGCGCTGCATCCCGTCGGCATCCAGACCGCGTTAACCTATCCGGGCGCGACGCTCCAGCCGGGTGGCAAGGTGGAGCTGGCCTTCGATCTCTTCGCGGGACCCAAGGAATATTACACGCTGTCGCTTTTGCCCGAGCGGCAGGACGTGGTGATGGAGTTCACCGGCTTCTTCGGCTTCTTCGCCAAGGCGCTGCTGCTCTCGATGAACGCGCTGCACAAGGTCGGCCTCGGCTACGGCTGGGCCATCGTCGCGATCACCGTCATCATCAAGCTCGTGTTCTGGCCGCTGACCGCGGTGAGCACGCGCTCGATGAAGAAAATGCAGGCGCTCTCGCCGCAGCTCAACGCGATCAAGGAAAAATACAAGGACGACGCGGCCAAGCAGCAGCAGAAGACCATGGAGCTGTGGAAGGAGAACAAGGTCAACCCCGCCTCCGGCTGCCTGCCGATGCTCATCCAGCTCCCGGTGTTCTTCGGATTCTTCACCATGCTCCGCAGCGCCATCGAACTGCGCGGCGCCGGCTTCCTCTGGATGTGCGACCTCTCGCAGGCCGACACGCTCTTCAACATCCCCGGCCTCAGTTGGGTGCCGTTCCTCGGCGTGCCCGGCGTCGGGCTGCCGTTCAATCTGATGCCGCTCATTTACATCGGCACCGCGCTGTGGCAGTCGCACCTCACCCCGACCTCGCCCGGCATGGACCCGGCGCAGGCGCGCATGATGCGCTGGATGCCGCTGCTGTTCCTCGTGATCCTCTACAACTTCTCCTCCGGCCTTGCGCTCTACTGGACCGTGCAAAACCTGCTGACCATTTTGCAGACGAACCTCACCAAGGCCGCCGAGCAAAAGGCGAAGGCCGCGGGCAACGGCGCGCCCATCAAGACCGTCACGCCGCTGCCGCCGAAGAAAAAGAAGTGAGCGGGTAAGGCGCGCTGTCCTCGGCGCGCCGCGGACAGGCCGAACGGGTGCGGTGTTTTTCGCGGCGCGGTGAGGACACCGCGCCCTACCGGCGATTGACAAAGGCCGCGCCGCCGCAAAACATCCCGCCGCATTCCGAACTCCGCGTTCCACTTTTAATTTATGCCCGCCAACCCCAAAGCCACCCTCGAAACCCTCCTCCACAAACTCGGCTTCGCCGACGCCACCGTCGCGGAGCAACCGTTCGATGACGAACTCACGCTCAACCTCACCTGCGCCGGCTCCGACCGGCTCATCGGCCGCGCGGGGCAGACGTTGCGCGACCTCCAATACCTCACCAACCGGATGCTCCTCCAGGCGGACGCGGACGCGCCCAAAGTCGTCGTGGACGTGGGCGGCTACCGCGCCCGGCAGCGCGACGAACTGATCCAGAAGGCCCAGGCCGCCGCCGAGAAAGTCCGCCGCTGGGGCGACACGGTGGAACTGGAGCCGCTCAACGCCTACGACCGCCGCATCGTTCACCACGCCCTGCGCGGCGATCCGGACATCGAGACCCATAGCATCGAGGTCGAGGGCACGGACAAGAAGGCGATTTTGTTGAGGCTGAAACATTGATCCGTCGTCAGAGGCGCTCTGTGGCTCGTTGCGATTCGTGGAGCCGGAAAGTCTTGGCGCGGGCGTCGAAACTGTCGGGCGTCAACGGTCAGTTCTGAACAAACCCTGTGCCCATCGACGACTTCAAAAATCGGTGGCCGGAAAATATTTCCGGCAAGTATTACGTGTCCAATCAGTGCATGGACTGTGATCTCTGTCGCGAGACTGCGCCGGCCAACTTCGCAAGACATCACGCCGGCGGCTACTCCTACGTCCGTAAGCAACCCGAAACGCCAGAGGAGGAGGCGCTGGTGCGCGAGTGTGTTGCGGGGTGTTGTGTCGATACGATTCACACCGATGGCGATGTTTTCGATTGGCGAGCGATTCCAGCGGACACGCCGTTCTATCTCACGCCGGAGGGAGAAGCGCTGCGCAAACGCAACGCCGAACAGATTTCGCATTCGTGCTGCAAGGCACGCCCCAGCATCTGGGCTCGCCTTCGTCGTCTACTCTCCGGCAAAGGATGAGGGCGGACGGGCTCGCACCAAGCTATCTCTCTCTCCGCCATCCGCGAGGCCGTTTGACCCGCGGTTTGCATGGCTGAATACAAAGTCGCGTTCCCGTTATTTGAACGACTGACCGCCTTGCCCCCTTACTTGCCCTCTTTTTGCGGCGGCTTCGGCAACCTTTCCTGTTTCATCCACTCAAAGAAATCCCGGGCGACGGCGGCTTCCAACAACGACGAGGAGAGGCCGGACTTTTTCTGCGCTTCCTCCAGCGCTGTGCGATAAACCGAAAGGAATTTTGCCTTGTCCGCACCCGAGCAGAAGCGCAGGTCGTATTTGGCCCCGTGAAGGTTTGCGATGTAGTCAGGCCGCGGCACCGAAGATTTTTTCCTGAGCCTGTTTCAGTTCCGTCTCGGAAAAGCCGTGGTGCCATTCCCGCAAGCTCTGCTCCAGCTCGATAACGTAGGCGGCAATCTGCTGGTGATCCACACCCAGAGCGGTGAGATTTTCCGGAGTAAAAGTCTTCGACTGCGCCCGCAACGAGAAGCCGATCGCCAGCAGCGCGTGGAGGCACACCGCGTGACGGTCGAGATCCATTTCCGAGGGGCGGTCTTGCAGCACCCGCTTGAGTTCCACCTTGCGAAATTGTTTGACCGCGAGATCCCACTGAAAAAGCCGCTGGGCAAAGGCATCGCGCTGGCTGTCCTTTTTGACATCTTCGATGAGGTCTTTCACCCACTCCCATTCCGCCTGGGTGACGCTTGCATCGGTAAAGGTCTGTTGAATCTCAGGCATGGCGCAACAATACTGGCAGCAGGGATTGCGTCAATTTTCAAAAAAGGAGATGAGCCGTGAAACTTTCTCCGCCATTGCCAAACCGCTTGGCGCGCCTTTACTCTCCGCCATCCGCGAGGCCGTTTGACCCGCGGTTTGCATGGCTGAATACAAAGTCACGTTCCCGGTCTTCGAAGGCCCGCTGGACCTGCTCCTTTACCTCGTGAAGAAGCAGGAGGTGGACATTTACGACGTCAACCTCACCCAGCTCGCCACCGAGTTCATCGCCTGCGTGGACGTGATGCGCGAGCTGGACCTGGAACTGGCCGGCGAGTTCCTCGTGATGGCCTCGACGCTCATGTATATCAAGAGCCGCGAGCTGCTGCCCGTCGAGCAACAGGTCACGCCCGAGGGCGAGGAGGACGAGGAGGATCCGCGCTGGGAACTCATCCGCCAGCTCGTCGAATACAAAAAATTCAAGGACGCCGCGGCGACGTTGCAGGAGCGCGAGCACGCGCAGGAAAACATCTTCGAGCGCCGGCCGGGCAAGCTGGAGTTCGAGCAGCCCGCGCCCGTGATGCCGCGCAGCGAGGTCGGCATCTTCGACCTCGTCAACGCCGTCAACGCCATCCTCAAGCGCTTCGCCGACCGCGATGATGCGCGCGACATCTTCCAGGACAAATGGACCGTCAGCGAAAAAATCGAACACATCAATTCGCTGCTCGCCACGCGCCCGCGGCTGAAGTTTTCCGAGCTTTTCGCCGATGCCACGAGCCGCACGGAGGTGGTGGTGACGTTTCTGGCGATGCTGGAACTCATCCGCCTCAAGCGGCTCACCATCGAGCAGCCGGAGCACTTTGCCGAAATTGAAATCACCAAGTCGGAGCCGCCGCCTGCGGTCGTCGCGCCTGCAAATGCCGGGGCGCCCTCGGCGGCTGAGAGCGCATCCAGCACGCCAGTCGCCGCGAGTGAGGAAGCCGCACCACAAGCCAACTGAGTTTACATGGAACTGAAGCACATCCTCGAGGCCATCCTCTTCTCATCACAAAAGCCGCTCTCCTCAAAAGAGCTGCGCGACCTTTTCACCGCGACCGCCGAGACGAGCGAGGACTCCGCCGCCAAGCCATTCAAGAAGGTGAAAGACGCCGACCTCGTCACCGCGCTCGAAGAGCTGGCGAAGGAGCACGAGGCCGCCGCGCGCAGCTACCGGCTCGTGTGCGTCGCGGGGGCGTGGCAGTTCGTCACGCAGCCGGAATTCTCGCCGTGGCTCAAGACGCTCGTCGGCGAAAAAAACCGCCCGTCGCGCCTGTCGCAACCCGCGCTCGAAACGCTCGCCATCATTTCCTACCGCCAGCCCATCACGCGCGCCGAGGTGGAGCAGATTCGCGGCGTGAACGTGGACGGCACGATGCAGACGCTGCTCGAGCGCGGCCTCGTCGAGCCGTCGGGCAAGGCGGAAGTCGTGGGCCGGCCGTCGCTCTACAGCACCACGCCGTTGTTCCTCGAATACTTCGGCCTGCGCAGCCTGCAGGATTTGCCGGCCGCGGATGAGTTGCGCCGCATCCCGGTGACAAAGCCCGAAGGCGTGCCGACGGCCGAGCCTGGCCTCGCCACCGTGCCGCCCGACCAGCTCACCCTCGCCGAGGTCGAGGGGAAGAAGGCGGAAGAAAGTGCGCCCGCGCGCAGCACCACGCCATCGGAAAGTTCAACGAGCGCGTGACGCCCATTCGTCATTCGTCATTCGTCATTTGAAACTCCCGTGAACCTCACCGAGCATCGCCAGGCGATTGACAAGCTGGATGCCCAGCTCGTGAAGCTTCTCAACGAGCGCACGAAGCACGTCCTCGAAATCGGCGCGCTCAAGCTCAAGCAGGGCGAGGAAATTTACGCGCCGCACCGCGAGGGTCAGGTGTTGCAGCGCATCGCCCGGCGGAACAAAGGCCCCATCACGAAGGAATCCCTCAAGGCCATCTACCGCGAGATCATGTCCAGCGCACTCTCGCTGGAGAAGTCCATGACCATCGCCTACCTCGGCCCCGAGGCGACCTTCACGCACCAGGCGGCAATCCAGCGTTTCGGCTCCAGCCTCCGCTATGCCGCGCAGAAAACCATCGCGGATGTTTTCAACGAAGTGGCGAAGGGCCGTGCCGACTACGGCGTGGTGCCCGTGGAAAATTCCACCGAGGGCGTCGTCACGCACACGCTCGACATGTTCGTGGACAGTGACCTCAAGATCGTCGCGCAGATCGTCCTGCCCATTTCGCATTGCCTCGTCAGCCGCGGACGCCGCGAGCAGATCAAAAAACTCTACGTCCACCCGCAGACGCTCGCGCAGTGCCGCTCGTGGATTCACAAGAATTTCCCGCACGTCGAACTCATCGAGACCTCCTCCAACGCCCGCAGCGCCGAACTCACCGCGAAGGACAGACATTCCGCCGCCATCGCCGGCCTGCTCGCCGCCGAGAAATACCGCGTGCCCGTGCTCGAGCACGACATTCAGGACAACTCCGCCAACGCCACGCGCTTCCTCGTCCTCGGCCGCAAATGCCCGCCGCCCACCGGCCGCGACCGCACGAGCCTCATGCTCAGCATCCGCGACGCCGTGGGCGCGCTGCACCACGCGCTCGCGCCGTTCCGCAAGCACCGCATCAACATGACGAAGATCGAGTCGCGCCCGAGCAAGCGCAAGGCGTGGGAGTATTTCTTCTTCGTGGATTGCGACGGCCACATGAACGACGCCAAGGTCGCCAAGGCCATCGTGCTGCTCGAGGAGCACTGCAATTTCGTGAAGGTGCTCGGGTCGTATCCGAACGCGGAGTGAGCGGCCATGAGCCACCTCAGCAAAGCCCGCCAAGTCTTCGACATCGAACTCGCCGCGCTCAAGGCCGTGCGCGCGCAGCTCGATGATTCCTTCGCCGCTGCTGTTGAAACCGTCGCCGCCGCGCTGCGTCAGCGCGGCAAACTCGTCGTCATCGGCATCGGCAAGTCGGGCAACGTCGGCGCCAAGATCGCAGCCACGCTCACGAGCACTGGCTCGACCAGCGTCGTCCTCAGCAGCGTGGATGCGCTCCACGGCGACCTCGGCCTCGTGAGCGATGGCGACGTGATCCTCGCGCTCAGCTACTCGGGCGAGTCGGAGGAAATGGTGAACCTGCTGCCGGCGCTCAAGCGGTTTGCGGTGAAAATCATCGCCATCACCGGCAACCCCAAGTCCGCCATCGCGCGGCACAGCGACGTCGTCCTCAACGTCCGCGTGCCCAAGGAAGCCTGCCCGTTCAACCTCGCCCCGACCGCCAGCACCACCGCGATGCTCGTGATGGGCGACGCGCTCGCGATGGCCGTGCTCGAAGCGCGCGGCTTCACGCAAAAGGATTTCGCGAAGTATCATCCCTCTGGCGCCATCGGCCGCGCGATGCTCGTGCGCACCGGCGACATCATGCGCACCGGCGACCGCAACGCCATCGCCGCGCAGTCGCTCACCGTGAAGGAGGCGCTGCTCGTGATGACGCACGCCAAGTCCGGCAGCCTCGCCGTCGTGGACAAGCGCGGCAAACTCGCCGGCGTCTTCACCGATGGCGATTTCCGCCGCCGCATGTCCTCCGATGCCGACCTGCTCTCGCGCAAGCTCACCGACGTGATGACGCGCAATCCCATCTGCATCCGCGACACCGCGCTCGCCGCTGAGGCGCTGAAGATTTTCAACGAGCGCAACATTGACGACCTCATCGTCGTGAACGCGAAACGCGAGCCGGTCGGCCTCGTGGACTCGCAGGATTTGCCGAAGCTCAAGCTGATGTAGCCAGCCTCCGGCGTCACTCCGCCGCACTCGTCCGGCGCGCCCCAAACGACGCCGACACCCACGCGACCAGCGCGAGCATCAGGAAAATCCCCGCCAGCGTCGCGGCTTGCGTTCCCAGTGAGGACGTCCGCGCCGCGGTCGTTTGCACCGCGATCTTTAGGTCAGCCCACGTGTCCACCACCACGGCGCGCTTGAAGGTGAGCAGGCGGCCCTGCTCGGGAATGTTCGCGCGGATCGCGGCGGGCACAATCACCGCGGCGTCCTGCTGCTGGATGATCCGCTCGGCCAGTTTCATCAGCGCGGCGTTGTCGTCACTGGTGCGCTGCTCGATCAGTTGCTTCGCGTCCTGCTGCGTGTAGTTGAGTTCCTGGCCGCCTTGAGTTTCGCGCAGCCTGCCGTTGAGCGTGAGCGCGACGGCGTTGGTCGCGACGCCGCCGTTGACGTTTAACTGCCGGACGTTCAAACCCACGAGCGCCTGTTGCAGCTTGAGGTTGTGCAACTGCACGCGCGCGTCCTCGTTGAAGGCGCTGTCGTGCTTCGACAATCCCCACGCCGACTGGAACGCCCGCCGCGCCTGCTGCGGGTCGCCCTGTTGCAGCGCGTTGTTGCCGAGCGTGAGCATCTGCGTGGCCTGATCGCTTTTCTGCCGCTGCTGCACGGCCTCGCCCTTGAGGTAGCCCTGCAAATCAAACGCCGCGCCGCCCGCGACGAACTGCTCCTGCTCCAGTTGCAACGCGCCCGCCCACTTTTTCACCTGCCACCGCTCGCCGAGGAAAACGCGCCACGTGAGGTTTTCCAGCGGCAGGTCAAATTTCGGCGCGAGCAGTTCGAGATCGAGCGCGCGCCCGTCCGCCGCGCCGGCCTTGCCGCTGAAGAAAATCTCCACCGGCACCGCCGCGCCGCGTGACGGCTGTTCGAGCGGGATCAGAATCTTCTCGCCGTCGCGCCACGGCCACACGCCGCCGTTGTTCACGAACGCGAACCAGAACTTCGCTCCCGCCGGCAGGGTGAGCGCGAGCAGGCGCTTGTCGCCCGGCTGCATCTCGAGCTGCGCGCGCGTCAGCATCACGCCGTCGTCGGAGATCGCGGAGGTGAAGGTGATGCGGTTGATGCGCGCGGGCAAAAGTTTCGCCGCCTCGTGCCGCTCCAGTTTCAGCGGCAGCACGAACGCCGGCTCGACGAGCCGGAACGTGTGGCTCGCCGCGGTCTGCGGGAGGTTTTGCTGGAGCGCGCGCGGGATGCTCTGCCACTCGGCCGGCTGCAACGCCGCGGGCGCGGCGTCCACTCGCAACTGCAACCGTCCGCCCGACTGCACGGCCACGAAGCCGCGTTGCAGATTCACCTCCGCCGCCTGCACGCCGGCCATCGTGGTGTCGCTCGCCTGGTCGGCCATCACCGTCTGCCATGTCGCGTGCAGCAGATACTGGCCGATGACGCGGCGCGACAATTTCACCTCCCACAGTTGTCCCGACTTGTCGGGATTCGTCACCGCATTCTGCACTTGCAGAAAGTCCGTCACCAGTTCACCCGTGAAGCGCACGCTCTCGGCGTTCGTCGGCAGGAGCACGCGCAAGGTTTTCAGCCCCGTGTTTTCGATCTGGTATTGCAAGTTCGCGGCGACCTTCACGAGCGCCTCGTTGACCGTCGCGTGCTGGAGGCTCGTGACCTGGATCCACGGCTCCACCTGCTCGACTTTCAGCGCGAGGTTCCACGCCGTCTGCAACAGCCGGAACGCGAGCACGCCCTTCTGCTTGATGCCCGACTGCTGCGGGCCGAGCTGCGACACGCCCTCGACCGTCGCCGCCTGCAACTGCATCCCCTGCTCGGGCGCGATCACGAGCGTGCCCTGCTGTTTGCCCGCTTCGCGCAGGAGCAACTGCGGCACGCGCCACGCCGCCGCGGACTTCACGCCGGGGCCGGTCACGTTGATCGCGAACGCCTGCCGCCCCTCGGTCTTGCCGCGCAGGTGCAGCGTGATGACGCGCCCCGCGTCGCTCTTGAGTTCCGTCCAATGGCTCAACGCCGCGCCGCTGATCGCCTCGGCGTCGAAGCCGTCGGGCATCACGAAGCTGAGGCGGAAAATTCCGGCGCGCGTGATGTCCACCGTGAGGTTCGCGGCGAGCACGGTGCGGTCCTCGCCGAGCGACAACGTGGTCTGCGCCTCGACGCGCACGTCCGGCTCGACGGGCGAGGCCTTGAGCGACGCGGTGGCCTTCGCATCCGAATAACGGAATGCGCGACGCACGGTCAGCCCGGAAATCTGCGACGCGAGGGATTGCGCGGTGGCCGCGGGAAAATCTTCGAGGTTGATCGGAGAAAAAGAATCCGCGCCCACGCTGTCGAGCTGCACTTCATTTCCAGTGGCGACGCCGAGCAGACCAATCTGCCCCGCCGCGCCATCCACCGACACGAGCCCGACGGATTGCTCGACCGGCAGCGGTCCCGTCGCGACCTGCGAACGGATGACGAGCGCGAACGGCTTCGACTGCGGCGGGTTCAACGTGACGCGCAGCTTTCGCGCATCCGGATCGAAGCGCCACAGCGACACCACCGATCCGTTAGCAGCCGACGTGAGGAGGCTCTGACTTTTTCCGGACTGAGAAGTTAGAGCCTCGTTACCTCGGCTGCTACCCACGTCAGTGACGGTCGCTCCCGCTGGAATCGTGAACACCAACTCGCCCAGCTCCCCCTGCGCCGGGCGAATCGCGACGTGATGCGCGCCCTCGATCACGCCCGCCGACGGCGCGTAAAGCTGCGCCACATCGGCGTAGAACACCGCCTTCTCCTTTTTCACATCGCGGCTGCGCGGCCTCCAGCCGACCCACGTTTCTCCCACCGGCGCGAGCACCAGCTTCGCGACCGTGTTCGTGTCCGCGAGCTCGCGCTCGATGGACACCGCCTGCGCCGACTGCACGTCCACGTCAAGGCCGGCGAGCGTGAGCTGGAGTTCGTTGACGAGTCCGAACTGCGTCGGCAACGCGAAGCCGCTCTCGCCGTTCTTCTTCGTCACCTGCATCTGGTATTGCACCTCCACGTCGTAAGTCCCGTCGAACTTCGCGACCAGTTGCTGCGTGCGCCGGCCGCCGACCTGCGCGGTCACGAGCTTGAGCGAGTTCGACGGGTAGCTCACGCGCGTGAGCACCGCCGGCTCGGCGAGCAGCGGCAGCACCTGGCCCTTGAGCGCGGGCCAGTGGATTTTCGACGTCCCGAGCGCGAACTGTTCCTCCACGCGCACGCTCTGCGTGATGGACTCCGCGACCGGCGGCTCCTTCAGCGCGAGCGAGGGGCCGGAAGTTTTGGTGCGGCCCGTGGCGTCCATTGCGCAGCCGGTGTTCAGCCACAGCAGCGCGCCGATGAGCAATGACGTGACCGCCGTCGCGATGCCGCTCTCACCCGCATCAGTCGCGGCCCGGCGCGGCAGACGGAACAACTGCCGCATCGCCGGAATCAAAACGTGCACTCCGAGGAACGCGACCACGACGATGACAAATGCCGGCGCGCCGTTTTGCGAACGCAGCGCGGCCCACGCGACGAGCGTCCAGCCGACCGCGCGCGCGAGCGCCTTGAGCGTCGCGTCACGGCGGCTCCACGCGAAGCCCCACGCCAAGAGCGCCAGCAGCGCGGGCCACGCCGGACGCAGCGCGCCGCCGGTCGTCGGCTTGTCCTCGAGGTTCGCCACTTCGATGCTCAACACGCTGCCGGCCTGTTTCACCGGCGCGAGGAAACTCAGTTCGCGCGACGAGAAGGCCTGCTGCCCCGTCGCCGCATTGGCCAACGTGAGCAGCACGACCACCGCAAGCCCGAACGCCGCGAGCCCCACCACGACACCGCACAGATGCCTCGCGGTAAATTTGAAAACGCCGTCCTGACACGTCCACCGCCACACCGCGATGGCGATGCCCACGAGCAACAGCGCCGCGAAGAGCAGCACCGCCGGGCGCAGCGCGTCGCCGCCGCCGTTGAACACGCGCGCGAGTTGCGCGAAGCCCGTCACGTCCGTCTCGCCGCCGACGGGCGTGAGCGAGCCGCGCTCGAAGACGAGCCGCCGGCCCGCGTCGGGTTCGAGCCGCCACTCGGCGAGCATCTCGGGCGCGTTCACCTTGGGCGCGGCGAGCGTCACGCGCTCCGCGACCGCCGAGCGCGACGCGAGCTTGAGGTCCACCTTGAGCACCGCGTTGGGGTCGGCGCTCTGCGGCAGGCGGATGAGGTTGTCCTTCGCGTCAATCACCGGCACGACCGGCGCGCCGTTCACGGTCGCGGACCAGAGCTGCGTGCCCTCGGGCAGCGTGAGGCGGAAATTCGGGTTGCCGCGATTTTTCAGAAAGTAAGTCGCGTCGGTGACGACCTGGCCCTCCTTCGAGATGCGCGTGAGCAGCGACGCGCGCTCGACGACCTGGTTGAGCGAATCGCCCTGCGCGAGCGGGCTGAGCGCGAGGCGCAGATTGAACGGCCGCGCCGCGTAGCGATACGCCGCGAGAATCGGCGCGTCGAAGAACAGCCGGTATTCCGGCGGCACCTCGCCGCTTTCGAGCGGCAGCAGGCCGGGCGAAATTTCCGCCGGCTTCACCTCGAACTGGTTCGCGCTGATGATGACCGTGTGGCCCTGCTCGCTTTGCGCGTCGAGCGGGCGCGCGCCGGTGAACGCCAGCGTCTCGCCCTGCGCCTTGAACGGCCGCTCGTAGCTCGCGAGCAGCGTGTAGGCGCCCGACACCGGCGCGTGCAACTGCACCACGTAGCCGTTCGTCGTCTTCTGCCAGTTGCGCACGTCCGCGCCGGTGAACTCGACGTTGAAATATTCGTCCGACAGCTCGACGCGAAACGCCGACACCGGCGCGCCCGACACGACGTAGTTCATCACGCTGCTGCCGTAGGCGATGCCCTCGCCGATGGAGAATAGGTGGAACGCGTCGGCCTGCACCGTTTGCGGCAGCCGCTCGACGCGCAACGTCGCCTGCCACGCCGGCTCGCTGATGCGGAACGCCGTCTGCAGACCGGAAATTTTGCGCGGGAAAAATGCCGTGGCCATTTCGGTGAGGCCCGACGTGCGCGCGGGCGTGAGACGGAAGCCCGCGTCGGCGGACACGCCCACGTTGCCGCGGACGGATTTCGCCTTGGGCACCTCGATGCGCGGGAGCGTCCAGTTGGTCGAGACGAGCGCGGAGTTGCGCTCCAGCCGCAGGCCGATGACCTGCCGGCCGGAAACGGGCTGGCTGAAAACCAAACGCAGCTCGGCATTCGTCTGGTCCGCCGGCTCGCGCAAAAAATAATCGGCGAGCCCGTTCGCGCTGAGCTGCGCGACGGCGTAGCCCTTGGGCACGTGCAGCGTCAGCTCACGCAACGGCGCCTCGCGGATTTCCACCTCGATCTCCGCCTCGGCCGAAAGTTCCGCCTCGCCCAGCCGGTAGGCGAGCACCTGCGACACCGTCAGTTCCGGCAGCGTCTGCTCGGCCTGGATTTTCAGAGCGATGTCGCCGCCGGAAAAGCGATACGCGAAACGCTGCGTGCCCGTCGAGCGCAGCGCCGCCTTGCTCGCGCTCGTCTCGGGAAATTGCTCCGGCGAAATTTGCGACAGCCCGGCTGCCTGCACGACTTCGAGCCGCACCGCGCCATCGTTCACCACGCGGAAGAAGCCGGCGAAGCGCGTCGCGCCCTCCGGCTGCAACTGCGTCGCCCCGGCCGTCTGCGGGAACGCGCCGAGCGGCGCCTGCGTCTGCACCTGGAGCGCGAAGGAGTCCTTCTGCGGCTGGTTGAGCTTCACTACGAGCCGGCGGTCGGTGGAGGAGCCGGCGACC
The DNA here is from genome assembly GCA_016199935.1 of Verrucomicrobiota bacterium. Lineage (GTDB taxonomy): Bacteria > Verrucomicrobiota > Verrucomicrobiia > Limisphaerales > JACQFS01 > JACQFS01. The sequence continues at coordinate 10,824 of JACQFS010000142.1, read as the reverse complement.
GGCTCGACGTTCCACGCGAGCACCTGGTCGCCCTGCACGCGCGTCACCTCGTCCTTGCCGCGCAGCAAAATCGCGACGCGACTCAGCTCGCCCTGCATCACTTTGAAATCCAGCAGCGCCGTCTGACGCAACAGCCCCGGACTCACGCTGATTTGCGAGAGCATCTCGGCGGCGTAAAAAAGTTTTCCCTCCGCCTCCGGCCGCGTCTCCTGCCACGAGAGGTTCACCACGCCGTCTGACGCGAGCCACGTCACAAAGTCGTCGCCCTTGCGGTCCGCGCGCGCCGCACCGGCGAAGCGGAACTGCGTGTCCTCCGCCAGCCCGCGCAGCACGAGCGGTTGCAGCACGCTCGGAGCGACACGGAAATCCACCGACTTCCACCCGTCGCGCTGGCGCACGGCGGTGTTAAATTTGATCTCGATCGGAAACGTGCCATCGCGGTCGAACACGGCGATGAAACGGTTCTGCTCCACGCGCAATCGCCACTTGGGATTCGGCGTGAAACCTGTGAGCGCGACCGTGCCCGAGAGCAGTTCGAGCGAGCCGCCCTTGGTGTCCTCCACCTTCGCCTTCGCCGTGAGCGTGAACGCCGCGCGTTCGCCCGCGAGCTCACCGGTGAGTTTGAAATCGGAGAGTGTGATGACGGGCGCGGGTGCGGGAGGAGGAGGAGGCGTGAGCGGCGGTGCTTTGTCTCCCTTTGGTGGCGCAGTCGCGGCAATAAGCGGGCCGCAAAGCGCGAGCGCAATGAGCAACAGCCCGGCAAAAGTGCGGATGGCAGGACACGCTGTCCCCAGCGCGCCGTGAGGAATGTCGGACGTTGGCTTGACCGGCCACGGCGCGCTGAGGAAAGCGCCCCCTGCCTGACATTGCGCCTCCGCCCGGCTTGCAGGCGACGAATCCGTGGGCGCGTCCAAACATCGCGAAGCGTTTGGACTGCGGTGATTCATCACCGCTTTTTCATCCGTGACGCACAACGGCCTCGCTCGCACCCACGCATTTGAAAGCGGCGCTGAAGCGCCGCAGTCCAAACGCTTCGCGATGTTCGGTCGGTCAATCGGGGACCGCGTCATTTTGCATGTGGTGGTCCTGGCCGTTGTGTTCTTTGTTTTCATGATTTTGTTCCCAATGATTTTGCCTTCGTCGCGGTTGCCGGTTGTTCGGCAGATGTAAAAGTTGTGTTCGTTATTTGTTTGGGTGACCAACATTCCAGTTGCTCACTGCTTCATCCGCCGCATCGCCTGCTCACAATCGCGGCAGACGAACTCCAGCGCGCGTCCTGTCTGTCCGGGCAGGACGATGTCGGTGGCCGGAATGCAATCGCCCGGATGCGGATGGAATTTCATGCGTCGGCCCCATTCGCCGGTCTCGGCCGCCTTGCGGCTCATGGGGATCATGCCGTGCGCGAACGGCAGCGCACGCCTGGTCATGGCGACGTGGTGAACTTCGCAAACATCGGACTGGCCCTTGGTGTAGTCCGGCGTGCGGCAACCCGAGAGGAACAGCGCGAGCAGAAGCACAAACGCCGCGCACTTTGAACTGAAACGCATGTTCATTTTTGCCATGCTCACTTCCCGCCCACGCTTTTGGCCTGGCGGATCATCCACTCCAGCTTCTTCGGCCGCGCGTCGGCGCCGAAAATTTCCGGCACGCCGCTCAGATAATTCAGCAGCTTGTTCGGCGCGACCTCCGCGGCGAACGGACTCGCCGCGAGCCATTCGGAAAACGCGCTCGCCGTCGCGGCCAGCCGCATCGCGGGGCTGGACTGCTCCAGCGCCACCGCGTTGCCGGTGAACGGCACGTCCCACGCGTGCTCGCGGTAATCCGACGTGCCGGGAATTTTGAAACGCACGCGCACCGTCGCGACCGGGCCGATGCCGGCGGGATTCGCCTCGATCGTGTAGAGCGCGTTGCCGGCTTCCTGCGCGGCGAGTTCGGCGGCGTCCACCGTGTTGTCGCGGAACTGCTCCTTGGTGAGCTGATGCTTCGCGTAGCCGATCTGCCGCCAGCTCGTGACGCGCTTCGGATTGAACTCCACCTGCACCTTCACGTCCGACGCGGCGACCTGGAGCGCGCCCGCGAGCTGGCCGGCGAAATCCGTCGCGGCCTCCTCGGGCGAGTTGAGGAAACCGTAGCGGCCGTCGCCGTTGCGCGAGAGCACTTCGAGCAGGTCGTCGTTGAAGCCGTCCCAGCCGATGCCGAAACAGTCGAGCGCCACGCCCTGCTTGCGATGCGCCTCGACCTTCTGCTTGAGCGCGGCGGGGTCCACGTCGCCGAGATTCGCGGCGCCGTCGGTGAGCAGCACCACGCGGTTGAGGCCGTTGGTGAGGTAATGCCGGAGCGCCGTGCGATAGGCGAGGTTCAGCGCCTCCTCCAAGTTGGTGCCGCCCTCGGGCGTGAGCGCGCCGACTTTTTCAAAGATCTCGCCCGCCGTTTCCCCGCCCGCGCCGTCCACCCACAGGCGCGGCGTGCGCGCGAAGGTGATGACGCTCAATTTGTCTGCCGCGTGAAGCTGTGTGCCGAGCACGCGCAACGCCTCGCGCAAAATGCGCACGCGATCGGCGCGCTCCATCGAGCCGGAGTTGTCAATCGCGAGCACGAGGTTGAGCGGGCGGCCCGACTGGCGGCCGGCGGCGGCGGTCTTGACCGAGAAGCGGAGCAGGTCGCGATTGTGCGCGAACGGATACCGCGCGCGCTCCCACGCGAACGCGACCGGCACGCCCGGCGCCGCCTCGGGGTCGCGGTAATCGAAGGCGTTGATGAACTCCTCGCTGCGCACCGAGGCGGGATCGGGCATCTGGCCCTGCTCCAAGCTCGCCGCCGCGAGCTTGAACGACACGTCGCTGACGTTGAGCGAGAAAGTGGAGAAGGCATTGTCGCGCGCGAGGATTTCCGGTTGGGGAATGGGGGCATTGGCGGCGGGCTTGGGCAGCGGCGCGTCAACCGGCTCCGCTGGCTGCACGCCCAATTCCTTCTGCAAACCGGCGAGTTGCAGTTTCGCCTCGGCGACTTTTTCTTCCTGCTGTTTGAGCGACTCGTTCAATTTCTGCATTCCGCTACCCGGAGACGGCTGACGTTGCTGCAAGCGTAGCTCGCGATAAACCTCCGCGATGGTGTTGGCGATCTTCGCGGCTTCCTCCGGCTTGTCGCTCTTGACCTTAATGTCGAGCAGGTCCGTGTTCCGCGCCTGATTGACGGACACCTTCTTCTTGAGCAACTCGTAAGTCTCCGGGGTCGTGAGCGGTTTGCTGGAGCCGGACTTCTCGGCCCACTCCTCGTTTAGTTTCAGCCGATCAATCGTGACGTAGAGAACGGACTTGGACTGAATCTTCTCGGCTTCGGTAAGAAGGAAGTAGGGATCGTAGCCTGCCGCCGCCTGCTGGCTAGCCAGCGGGCCGACGTCGGGCACATCCTTTTCGATGGCGACGCGGGCGGAACGCTCGACGCCTCCGCTGAACAGATTCTTGAACCGTCCCCACGTAGAAAGTTTTTCCGCCGCAGGCTCCGCTTTATCCGTGATCACCACGAGGCTGGTCTTGGGCAAACTGGTATCAATCGTTTCCTGAATGGCCTTGAGATTGAGCGTGTCGCGGATTTGCTCCGCCTTCGCCAACTCCGACTTTGCCTCGAAGTAGCGGCGGTTCTTCTTGGCGGTTTCGATGTCCAGTCCCTTGAACTTTTCGACTTCGGTCTCCAGTTTGTCGGCGCGCGCCTTGGCGGAGGCCGCGCGCACGTCCAAGCCGGCCATGATGCCGTCCAGTCGGTCGTCCACCTGCGTGTTTATCTTCTGGGCCAACGCCGCAGTGCGCTCGACTTCGGGGTTCTCGTTGCCGAGATCCTTGCGCAACGTGGCGAGCTTCTGCTCCGCCTGATCTTTCTGCTCGATCAAGGCAACCAACTGCCCGTCGGGGACGGCGGTGGTGATAGACTTTTTCAACTCCTCCCGGCTCTTCTGCTTCAAATTGCCGGCCAGCGTGCTGATCTCATCCGAGGCGGCCTGTGCCTCGATGCGCATCGCCAGAATACGTCGCAGCGCCTCGGGTTCCAACGTCATGCCGCCGACAATGTCGCCGCTCGGATCAGTGACGCCTAATTCGCGCCGGAGATCATCCACTTTCTTCTCCGCGTCCCTCACCAACTCGGTTTGTCTGGAGAGTTTGCGCTGCGGAGCATCGAGATCGGCGAGCGCCAGCTCGGTTTGCGCCGGCATCGGCTTGTTGATCGCGGGCTTGGCCGCCTTCGCGGGCGCAGCGGGGGCGGCACCGGGAATCGTCGCGCCGGCGTGGGCCGTGCGCGCGTCCAGACGGAAGAAGCGGCCGACGAACGGCACATCCCCGAGCGCGACGCCGCTGCTGCCCTTCATGTCGCCCGCCAGCTTCGACTCGCTCACTTCCAGTCCGCGCAACTCCGCAAGCTCCCGGCCCACCGGCGCGGGCGCGGGCATTTTCGCACTCGCGGTTTCGGGGAGCCGAACAGCGCGAGCCGGGAACGCGGAGGGAGCACCCGCACCCGATTTGGTTTCGCCGTCTTTGAAATAGAGAAAGGTCTGGTCTCCCGCGCTCGCCCGCGCGCCCTGCGGATCGGCGACGACGAGGCCCAACTCCTCGCTCTTCCCCCCCTTGCGGGCCAGCGTCTCGAGGTGTGCGGAGTCAAACGGTGCCGAAGGATCGGGCGTGAGGGTGGCGGTGTTCACGCCGCCGCCCACCGTCAGCGCGCCGAGGTTTTCAGGTCGCCCGAATGACCAATTGCGCCCGTCGGCCAGCGACGTCGTCGTGTTGGTTGCGCGGGCGAAATTCAACGTCGTGTCCGTGAACAAGTCGAGCGTGGCACCGCTGTTCACGACGAGATTGCCCGTCCCCAACTCAACAGCAGCTCCGCCAGCCCGGCGCTCAGTCTCTTTGTTGACGGCGAGCGCGCCGGAGAAAGTGTTGCCGTTGTTCAATACGAGCGCGTTCGATCCGCTCATGGTCAAACCGCCTGCACCAGAGATAACGCCGCCGTAAGTGAGCGCCGCGCCCGAACCGAGCGCGGTGTTGTTACCTGCCATGAGCGTCCCGGCATTGATGACGGTGCCGCCGGTGTAGGTGTTCGCGCCGCCCAACACGAGCGTGCCCGCGCCCGACTTGGTGAGCGCGGCGATTCCCGAGATGGCGCCGTTGATGACCGGGGCATCGCCGGTAAAGAGCGCGGCCCCGCTGTTGTTCGTGAGCGCCTGGCCGTTGAGGTCGAGCGTGCCGCCCGCGACACGCAGCGCGTTCACCGTCACATTGCCGTTTGTGAAAGTCTCGCCCGCGCTGTTGTAGTTTCGAGCATTGCCGCTGCTCACGGTCAATCCGCCGGTGCCGAAAATTTCACCGTTTGGCGTTCCCGAAATCGCCGTGCCCTGACTCAAATGGATCACGCCCTCGGCCGCCCCGAAGGCCAGGATGCCGTCGTGCATCGGCGTGTTCACCGTGATCGTGCTATGGCCGAAAGTGTTCGTTACATTGCCGATCGCGCCCCGGTTCGCGTTGATCGCGGAGTCCGCGGTTGAGCCAAGTGCCAGAAAGGCCGCGTTGTTGCCCTGCAACGCCACGTTCAGCGGACGCGAACGCGTGGACGATGAGTAGGTCACGAAGTTGGTGCTGCTGCCGCCTCCTCCACCTCCGCCGATGATTGCCGGCGCAGCGGGAACTGCACCGAGGTCGAAGTTGTAGACGACACCACCGTCCGTCTTCATCCGGTCGGAGAGTCCGTCGGTTTGAATAGAGTAACCTTGCCGCGTAACGAACGCGTTCGCTTTGCGGTCCGACATTTTCCCGCTTTGCTCCGCCCGGTAGCCGGCAAAGTCCGAGAAGTCGACAACGGCGAATCCGCCACTGACTCCACCGGCAGCCACCGCCTCGCCGCGCGGATTGGCGACGTTGACCCCGAAACTTTGTCCGGTGTCGGGTCGGTTGATTGCCAAGCCGACCTCCGCCCCGCTCTGATCCACCGGCGGCAGGACGATGACGGGGCGCTCGGCGTGCGCGACGGGCATCGGAGCGGCGACATTTTTGTCGCCGTCCTGATCCTTCTTGGAGGACGAGGGCGACAAGAGTGTCGCCCCTCCGGTGAGGGCGATCGGAGCGAGTTCGCGTGGCTGCCCGGCGGTGACCGAGAGCGTCACCTCGCCGAGTTTCTCACGTCCGAGTCGCCGCTCGAAGCCGTCAGAGGATGGTGAGTCGGTCGCGAGCGGCAGGCCGGACACCGCCATCGTGCTTGCAAGCCGGGCCTCAGCTTCCCCGCTTGCGAGGGTGATCGCCGGCAGCCGCGCCATTTCCACACGGCCGGAGTAGCGCGGCATCACCAGCCCCAACCCGAGTCCGATCACAAGCACGGCCGCCGCCGCGAGGCCGAGGGGCGCGAGCCATTTGAGGTCGCGCGCGCGCGCCGGCGCGGCGGGCTTCGCGGCCACCGGCATCGGCAGGGTCTTGAAATGGGCGAGCAGCTTTTCGCGGCGCGCGTCGGCGAGGCGCAGCGGGGCGGGCTGGGCGGCGGATTCATCGGCGGGCGACGCGGTGGCCTCGCGCACGAGGCCCACGGTTTGCGCGAGCCGGTCGTGGAGGCGCGCCAGTTCGGCGTCGCCCGCGAGTTGGCGGCGCAATTCGGCGGCCTCGGCGTCGGGCAGTTCGCCGAGCAGGAGGGCGGTGAGCTTCGCCTCCAGTTCGTCGCGCGGGGATTGGGGAGCGTCGGGGTTCATGGCTCGACTCCTTTGCGCGCCAGCTCCCCGGCAATGCCCTTGAGCGCGTGATGAAGCAGATAGCCGACATGGCTGGCGGTCAGGCCGGTGCGCGCGGCGATTTCCTTGTAGGAAAGATTGTCGTGAAATTTCAGGCGGATGAGTTCGCGGCTGCGCGCGTCGAGCGTCTCGAGGCCAAGGCGGACGAGCCCGATGTTTTCCCAGCGCGCGATCATTTCATCGGGGAGCGGTTCGGTGTCGGCGGTCTCGGCGGTGTCGGGTGCGTCGGCGGCGGGGGGCGGGTCGAAGGGGACGAGTTTGCCGGAGTCGCGACGGTGGTTGAGCGCGGCGTTGTGGACGGCGCGGTAGAGCCAGCGGCGCGGCTCGCGGATTTCGGCAAACTGGGCGTGTAATTTCATGAACGCATCCTGGACGAGGTCCTCGGCGGTCGCGCGGTCGCCGGCCAGGCGCAGGGCGTAGGCGAGCAGCGGCGATTCGAGCGCGGCGAACAACGCCTCGATCGTCTCCGATCCGGTCGGCTTTACGCTGGCTCGTTCTGGTTGCATCAAGGCCATGCTCGGCACACTTCCACGATCCCACCGGGTCGTTCGCCGCGGCCTGCTCGATTCCCGAGGACATCAGGTCACACCGGCACGACACGGGCGGGCACAGTTTCTTAGACGGAAGGTGGAATTTTTTACCCCGGCGCGGTGGCGGAAGCAATGGGGCAGAGGGCAGAGGCCGGAGGGCGGGCGTATCCGGGCTGCCCCGGCGGACCGCGAGCCGTCCCGGCTCGCAGCGGTTGCGAATGTAACCGGCCTTGAAAAGTTTGTGGATCGTTCCGCCAAGGTGGCCGCTGCGAGCCGGGACGGCTCGCGGTCCGGGGCAGTGTCCGGGTGCGCCCGCAGAGGGCAGCGGCCGGAGGGCAGAAGTTTGGTTTGAGCCTCCGCACGCCGGCTGCTACACATGGGCCATGCGCAATCCCGCGTTCTCCCTAATTCTCGCCGCCGCGTTGCTCGCCGGCTGCGCCACCAGCCAGCACGCCGGCGAGGTCAAAGACAACCAGCAAGCCCTGTCCTTCAAGCACACAATCACCAAGACGGTCGGGTATGACTACCTGCTCTTCCTGCCGAAGGGCTACGACGCGAGTGCGGAGAAAAAATGGCCGCTGATCATTTTCCTCCACGGCTCGGGCGAGCGCGGCACGAATGTCTGGCTCGTGAGCGTCCACGGCCCGCCCAAGATGGTGAAGCCGGTCGTGCCGGCCGCGAAGGGCGAGACGGACGAGGCGCGCGCGCAACGCGAGGCCGCGTCGAAGCTGCTCTCGGAAAATTTTATCGTGGTCTCGCCGCAATGCCCGGCCGATGGGCGCTGGGACAACGACACACTGCTCGCGTTGCTCGACCACATCGCCGCGTCGCACAAGGTGGACGCGGGCCGCGTGTATCTCACCGGCCTGAGCATGGGCGGCTTCGGTTCGTGGAGTTTGGGCTGCCGTTACCCGGACCGCTTCGCGGCGCTCGCGCCGATCTGCGGCGGGGGCGAGCGCATTGACATCCTCGTTGGCTCGCGCCAGCGCAAGGCCGCGCTGCAATCGCTCGGCGTCTGGGCGTTCCACGGCGGCAAGGACACGACGGTGCCGCCCGAGGAGTCGGAGAAAATGGTGAACGCGTTGAAGAAAGTGGGCGTGAAGGACATTCAACTCACGATCTATCCCGAGGCCGGCCACGATTCGTGGAGCGCGAGCTACGCGAACCCGAAGCTCTACGAGTGGTTTCTGCAACACAAACGGTGAAACAGTTCGGGGATCCCTCGAAGTAAAACTTCCGGGGCCGTGAGCGGGGGCAATTCCATTCGAGCCACGCTCTCACGAGCGCGGCCACTCACGCGAGGTTCTTCAACTCGCCCGTGCTGTCGCCGAGTTGCTGCGTCTGGATATCCATCCGGTTCAGCAGGCTGACCCAGAGGTTGTTCAACGGCGTCTCGTTGGGATGCACGACGTGACGGCCGGGCTTGAGCGTGCCGCAGCCGCGGCCGGCGACGAGGATCGGAAGATCGTTGTGCGCATGGGCGTTGCCGTCGGCGTTGCCGCTGCCGTAGGTGATCATGCAGTGATCGAGCAAATTGCCGTCGCCTTCCTTCACGGACTTCAGCCGGCCGAGCAGATACGCGAGCTGCGTGGTGTGGAATTTGTTGATCTGCGCGATCTTCGCCTTCTTCTCCTCGCTGCCGCCGTGGTGCGAGAGGTCGTGGTGGCCCTCCTTCACGCCGATGAAGGGATACGGCTTGTTGCTGCCCTCGTTGGCGATGACGAAGGTGCATACGCGCGTGGTGTCGGTCTGGAACGCGAGCACCATCAGGTCGCACATGAGGCGGATGTGATCCTCGAAGCCCGGCGGAAAGCCCGCGGGTTGGGCGAAATTTTCCGGCGCCTTTGGCTCGGGAAATTTCGCCGCGCGCTCGATGCGCACTTCGAGGTCGCGCACGGCGGCGAAATATTCGTCGAGCTTGCGCTGGTCGTGGCGGCCGAGTTTGCCGTTGAGCTCCGCGAAGTCGTCCTTCACGAGGTCGAGCACGCTTTGGCGTTGCGCGTTGCGGCGGGCGCGTTCCTGCGTCGAGCCGGCGCTGAACATCCGCTCGAAGACGAGCTTGGGATTCACTTCCTTCGGCAGCGGCTGCGTGGCCGAGTGCCACGCCATCGTGGAGGAATACACGCAACTGTAGCCGGAGTCGCAATTGCCGGCCATCGAGCCGGCCTCGGTGCCGATCTCGAGCGACGCGAGCCGCGTCTGGTCGCCGATGCGCGTGGCCGCGACCTGATCCACGGAGACGCCCGCGCGGATGTCGGTGCCGTCGGTTTTGCGCGGCTGCATGCCGGTGAGAAACGCGGACAACGCGCGTGCGTGATCGCCACCGCCGTCGCCGTTCGCGCGCGCCTTGTCGGCGGTGAGGCCGGAGAGAATGGAGAAGTCGCGCTTGTGCTCGGCGAGCGGCTGGAGAATGGACGGCAGCTCGTTCAGTTCTCCCTCGACCGGTTTCCAGTCGGCCATGTTCTTGCCGTTCGGGACGTAGAGGAACGCCATGCGGTTCGGCGCGGCCTTGCTCGCGGGCGTGTTGCCACCGGCCCAGCCCGTGAGCGGGCCCATCGCCTCGAGCCACGGCAACGCGAGCGTGGCACCGAGGCCGCGGAGCAGCGTGCGGCGCGAGAGGAGCAGGCGGTCGTTCATAAATTCAACTCAGCAGGTCTGACGCCGGGCGCGGTTTGGAAATTCTCGGCAAATGTCATTTCGCAGAAATCTCGCGGTTGTTCAAATCGGTCCCCCGCCGCAGCAGGAACGGCTCGCTCTTCACGATGCCCGTCACGAGCGCGGAGAATTTGTAGTCCGCCTTCGCGGTCTCGGCCACGATGCGCTTGATCGCGCGCTCGTCGTAATACTCCAGCCCGCGTCCGAGCGCGTAGGTCAGCAGCTTCTCGGCGAGGTTGCGCACGACGAGCGGCCTCTGCTCCTTGAGCAGCGCCTTCAACTCCGCCGGGCCCGAAAACTTTTTTCCATCCGGCAGTTCACCGGACGGATCAATCGCCCCCTCGCCCGTGCCGGTGCGGAAGCGGCCGATGGCGTCGTAATTCTCGAAGGCGAAACCGAGCGCGTCCATCTGCTGGTGGCACGCGGCGCAGGTCGGGTTCGCGCGGTGAAGCTCCATGCGCTGGCGCAGCGTGCCCTTGAGTTCCTTCTGGTTGTCCAGCTCCGGCACGCCCGGCGGCGGCGGTGGTGGCGGCGTGCCGAGGATTTGTTCGAGCACCCATTTGCCGCGCTTCACCGGCGAGGTGCGCGTGGGATTCGACGTGACGGTGAGCACGCTTGCCTGCGTCAGCAGTCCGCCGCGCTCGCGCATCGGCAGCGCCACGCGCACGAACTTCGGCCCGCGGATCGGCGTGCCGCCCGCGTGCTCCTTTTTCTTGTAAAGCCAGTTGCCCGCCGTGTCGGCGATGCCGTAATGCTCCGCGAGCGTCTGGTTGAGGTAAGTGAAATCCGCGTCCACCAGATCGAGCACGCTGCGGTCCTCGTGCAGGATTTCGGCGAAGAAAAGTTCCGTCTCCTTCGCCATCGCGCGTCGCAGGCGGTCGT
>JACQFS010000023.1 GCA_016199935.1 Verrucomicrobiota bacterium | reverse complement strand
GCCGCGCCGCCGCCGGTGGTCGGCTTAAATCCGCAGCAGCCGCAGGCGAAACTGCCGACCGTTCGGCTTTTCCTTGGCGCGCAGGAGATGGTCACCGAGGTCGCGATCGCGCCGGTCCAGATCGGCACCGGCATGATGTGGCGCACGAACATGGCTGAGAACGAGAGCATGATCTTCGTCTTCAGCGACGCGACTCCGCGTTCGTTCTACATGCGCAACACGCTCATCCCGCTTTCCATCGCCTACATCGCGCCGGACGGCACCATCCTGGAAATTCTCGACATGCAGCCGCGCGACGAGACTTCCATCCCGTCGAAAGCGGGCAACGTGCAATACGCGCTGGAGACGCGGCAGGGCTGGTTCGCGCGCAACAAGGTCGGTGTCGGCGCGGCGGTGACGACGCAGAAGGGGACGTTGCAACAGACGTTCTTCAGCCGGCCTTGAGTGCGCGGCGCTTTTCGTTTCTGCTCTCGCCCCATGATTTCACGACTCAAGTCTGAAGCCCTCTTCGCCGAGGCGCTCAAGCACATCCCCGGCGGCGTGAACTCGCCCGTGCGCGCGTTTCGCGCCGTCGGCGGACAGCCGTTCTTCGTCGAGTCCGCGAAGGGTGCGCGGGTGAAGACGGTGGATGGCGACGAGTTGATTGACTACGTCGGCACGTGGGGACCGGCGATTCTCGGCCACGCGCATCCGAAAATCATCGCCGCCGTGAAGGCCGCCGCCGACCACGGCACGAGCTTCGGCATTCCGAATCCCTTCGAGGTCACGATGGCGAAGCTCATCAAGTCGCTCGTGCCCAGCGTGGACAAGGTGCGCCTGTGCAACTCCGGCACCGAGGCGTGCATGAGCGCCATCCGCCTCGCGCGCGGGTTCACCAAGCGCGACAAGTTCATCAAGTTCGACGGCTGCTACCACGGCCACGCGGACTGCCTGCTCGTGAAGGCGGGCAGCGGCGCGCTCACGTTTGGCCATCCCGACAGCGCGGGCGTGCCAGCCGATTTCGCGAAGCACACACTCGTGCTGCCGTTCAACGATCCCAAGTCCGTGAGCGCTGCGTTCGCGGCAAACCGGGGCCAGATCGCGGCGGTGATCATCGAGCCGGTGCCGGGCAACGCGGGATTGTATTTGCCGAAGCCGGGCTACTTGGAATTCCTGCGCAAGATCACGGCGGAGCAGGGGACCGTGCTCATCTTCGACGAGGTGATGACCGGCTTCCGCCTCGCGCCCGGCGGCGCGCAGGAACGCTTTGGCGTCCGGCCCGACCTGAGCTGCTTCGGCAAAATCATCGGCGGTGGATTGCCCGTCGGCGCGTTCGGTGGGCGCGGCGACATCATGGATTTTCTCGCGCCGCTCGGCCCCGTGTATCAGGCCGGCACGCTCAGCGGCAACCCGCTCGCGATGGCCGCGGGCATCGCGGCGCTCGACGAATTGCGTAGCAGCCGACGTAAGGAGGCTCTGACTGACTCGAAAGGAAAACAAGTGAGCCTCCTCACGTCGGCTGCTACCTTCGCCGATGACGCCTACGCGCACCTCGAACAACTCGGCGCGCAACTCGAAGCCGGGCTGCGCGACGCCGCCAAGTCCGCCGGCGTGGCCGTGACGTTCAATCGCTGCGGCTCGATGTTCTGCGGCTACTTCACGAGCGAGCCGGTCTGGAATCTGGGCGACGCGATGAAGAGCGACCGCGAGCGCTTCAAGAAATTTTTCCACGGCATGCTGGCGGAGGGCGTTTACCTCGCGCCGTCGCAGTTCGAGGCCGGTTTCATTTCCACCGCGCACGCGCCGGCGGACATCGAAGCGACGGTCAAGGCCGCGGCCAAGGTGATGAAGACGCTCTGATTTTTTATGCGCATCCTCGCCCTCGACCACGGAACCGTCCGCATCGGCGTCGCCCTCAGCGACGAGTTGAAAATGTTCGCCACGCCGCTGGAGTTCATCGCGGCCGAGCCGTTCCCCGCGTTTCTCGAACGCCTCAAGCAGCTCCTCCGCGAGAAGGAGGTCGAGCTGATCCTCGTCGGCATGCCGCGCAACATGGACGGCTCCTACGGCCCCGCCGCGCTCAAGGTGCAGGAGTTCGTCGCCGTGCTGAAGGGCGCTGTCACCGTGCCGATCCGCACCGTGGACGAGCGGCTGACCTCGGTGCAGGCGCAGAAGTTTTTGCGCGAGGGCGGCAAGAGCGCGAAACAGCAGCGCGGCAAAGTGGACCAGGCGGCCGCGGCGCTGCTGTTGCAGGGTTACCTCGACAATCTCGCGTAACGAGTGAGGAGTAATGCGTAATAAACTCCGAGCCTTCGGTTGCTGATTACGGATTACTCCTTACTCGTTACATCCGTGTCCCTCCTCAAGTTCAAACTCACCATCGCCTACGACGGCACCGCCTACCAAGGCTGGCAGGTGCAGAAGACCGGTGTGGGCGTGCAGGAAAAAATCGAGGGGGCGCTGGCGAAATTGTTTCCCAGCGCGCCGCGTCTGCACGGTTCCAGCCGCACCGACACGGGCGTCCACGCGCTCGGCATGGTGGCGCACTTCGAGGTGCCGCGCGCGGAGTTCAAGCTGCCGCTTGGCCGCCTGCTCATCGCCATCAACGCCTGGCTGCCGCCGGACATCCGCGTGCTGGCGGCCGCGCGCGCGCCGAAGAATTTCCACGCGCGCTTCGACGCGAGCGGCAAGCAATACCGCTACCTCGTCTGGAATCACTCCGCGATGAACCCGCTGCTCCGCACGCAGGCGTGGCACGTGAAGCGCCCGCTCGACCTCGCCGCGATGCGTCGCGCGGCGAGGCTCTTTGTCGGCCGGCACGACTTCCGTTCCTTCCGCACGAACCCGACTTACGACACGGACTCGACCGTGCGCACGATCACGCGTTGCGAGATCAAACGCAGCGGGCCGCAGCTCACCGTCATCATCGAGGGCGACGGCTTCCTCTACAAAATGTGCCGCGGCATCGCGGGCACGCTCGTGCAGGTGGGCGAGGGGAAGATTGCCGCTGATGAAATCAAACGCATCCTTGCGCACCGCGACCGCCGCGTGGCGGGGATGACGGCGCCGGCGTGCGGGCTGGTATTGTGGAAGGTTTTCTATTCAACGCAAAGGCGCAAAGGCGCAAAGGCGCGGAACAAAACCGAATCCGGCGGGTGATTTCTTGCGCCTTTGCGCCTTTGCGTCTTTGCGTCCTTGCGTTAAACCCGATGCACATCGTCCTCGTCGAACCCGAGATCCCGCCGAACACCGGCAACGTCGCCCGCCTCTGCGCCGCGACGCGCACGACGTTGCACCTCATCGAGCCGCTCGGCTTCACGCTCGACGACGCGCAGCTCAAGCGCGCCGGGATGGACTACTGGCAGCACGTGGAGTGGAAGCGGTGGAAGAACTGGACGGAGTTTGCCGCGTCGGTTCCGTCGTCGGCGCGCGTGTGGTTCATCGAGTCCGGCGGGACGAAGCGATACGACAAGGCGAAATTCGGTGCGGACGACTATCTCGTGTTCGGCCGCGAGACGGCGGGCTTGCCGAAGGCGCTGCTCGAAGCGAACCGCGACCGCTGGCTGCGCATCCCGATGTTCAACCCCGCCGCCCGCTCGCTCAACTTGTCGAACTGCGTCGCGCTCGTGCTCTTCGAGGCGCTGCGCCAGCAGGGCTTCGCGGGGGAAGTCAGCTAGGTTTGCGGGATGGCGGTTTCGAGGTGGATAGAGGTGGCTCCTTTTGTCCGTTCCCTGCTCCCGCCCGCCGCAAAGGAGACTCCGCCCGTGGCAAACGAGACCCCGCTGGCGACGAACGAGGCTCCGCTCGTGACGAGCGGAGTCTCCTTTGTGACCGGGGAGACCTCCTTTGCGGCAAAGGAGACTCCGCCCGTGACAAAGGAGACCTCCTTTATGGCTGGCGGGACTCCGTTCGTGGCAAAGGAGGCTCCGCTTGCGGCAAATGGGGCTTCCCCCGTGGCTGGTGGGGTCTCGCGCGCGGCAAGCGTGACTCGGCCCGCCGCGAGCGTGTTCTGGCGCGGGCCGCGAAGAACACGCGCGAGACAATCGTGAACACGCAAGCCGCTCCAGTGAACACGAACGCGGCGGACATGAACACGAAAACCATTCCAAAAGCCACGAACGCGGCAAACCGGGCCTCGCCCGCCGCCGTCCTGCTTCCACCTTGCAACGGGGCGCATCTTTTTATCGTGGGTAGGGCGCGGCGTCCTCACCGCGCCGTGGACAACCCAACGCGCCCGGCCGCCCCGCGGCGCGCTGAGGACAGCGCGCCCCACCCACGCTTCCGGCCGCAGGGAAACCGCAGTTCACCCACGATGTCCAGATGCGCCCGTTGCAACGCTCCACCCGACGCCGCCATTGACCCCTTGCGGTGCGTTCCCTACATTGCGCCCCTTGTTTTTATGAACGTTCTGATTTGCGATCCGATTTCGCCCAAGGGCATCGCCCTCTTCAAGGCGCGCCCCGAGTTCAAGGTCACGGTGCTCGACAAGCGCCTGACCGAGGCGGAACTCATTCTCATCGTCGGCGAGGTCGAGGCGATGGTCGTGCGTTCCGAGACCAAGATCACCAAGAAGGTGCTCGAAGCCGCGCCCAAGCTCCGCGTCGTGGGCCGCGCCGGCGTGGGCGTGGACAACGTGGATGTCGAGGCCGCCACCGCGCGCGGCGTGGTGGTGATGAACACCCCCGGCGGCAACACGATAACCACGGCGGAGCTGACGTTCTTCATGCTCGGCGCGCTCGCGCGCAAAATCCCCGGCGCGCACGGCACGATGACCGCCGGCAAGTGGGACCGGAAACTTTTCCAGGGCGCGGAGTTGTTCGAGAAGACGCTCGGCGTGCTCGGCGCGGGCCGCATCGGCACGGAGGTCGCCAAGCGCGCGCTCGCGTTCGGCATGAAGGTCATCGCCTACGATCCGTTCCTCACCGAGTCGCGCGCGAAGCAGCTCGGCATCGAGGCGGTGAGCGATCCCGATGAAATTTATCGCGCGGCGGATTTCATCACCGTCCACATGCCGGTGACGAAGGAGACGCGCGGCATGATCAACGCCGCGAGCATCGCCAAGATGAAGCCCGGCGTGCGCATCGTGAACTGCGCGCGCGGCGAGATCATCGTCGAGGACGACCTCGTGGCCGCGCTCCAGAGCGGCAAGGTCGCGGGCGCGGCGCTGGATGTTTTTTGCGTCGAGCCGCTGCCGGCGGAGCATCCGTTTCGCAAGCTGCCCAACGTCGTCCTCACGCCGCACCTTGGCGCGAGCACGGAGGAGGCGCAGGAGAAATGCGGCATCGAGGTCGCCGAGATCATCACCGGCTTCCTCCTCACCGGCGAGGTGCGCAACGCCGTGAACCTCCCCGGCGTGGACGCGAAGACCTACGAGTTGGTGAAGCCCTACATCACGCTCGGCGACAAGCTCGGCAAGCTCCTCAGCCAGCTCACGACCTCGCCCGTGGATCGCGTCCACATCACTTACGGCGGCAACGCGAAGGATTTGCCCGCGACCGATCCCATCACGCGCGCCATCGTCACGAGCTTTCTCGCGGGACAGGGGGCGAAGGGCGTGAACACCATCAACGTGCGCAGCCTCGCGCAGGCGCAGGGTGTGACCATCGAGGAAAAGAAATCCGCCGAGATGGTGACGTTCAACGAGTGGCTCCACGTGCAGCTCTTCAACGGGCACGAGAAACTCATCTCGGCTGGCGGCACCTTCTTCGGCTCACCGAACAATCCGCGCATCGTGCGCCTGTTCAGCCAGCCGGTCGAAATTCCGATCACGGGCACGATGCTGCTGCTGAACAACACCGACCGGCCCGGCATCGTCGGCCACCTCGGCACGCTCCTCGCGAAGCACAAGGTGAACATCGCCAACATGAGCCTCAACCGCGACGTGGCGGGCGGCAAGGCGCTCACCGTCTTCAATCTCGACAGCGCGCCGCCGGCCGAACTCCTCGCGGAGATCGCGAAGGACAAGGACATCAGCAACGTCCATGTGGTGACGCTGTGAACGTGGACTTGATTGATGCCGCGGCCCCTCACCCCGGCCCTCTCCCATCCGAGGGGAGAGGGAGAAACGCACGCCGTGCCGCGATAGGCCAGTGCGCTTCCGAGCTGCGAACGACTGCCGATGCCTTCCCCCTCTCCCATCGGATGGGAGAGGGCCGGGGTGAGGGTTCAGAACAATAGTCAAACAAAGCACCCGATGAACCTGTCCATGTTGAACATGAAAACCATCGCGATTCTTTTCCGCTGCACCGCCTTCTTCGCGGTCGCGAACCTTCTGGCCGCCGATGCGCCCGCGCCCGCCGCGCCGAAGAAGGTTGACCCATTTGCCGGCCTGTTCGCGGATGAAGTCGTGGCCAAGGGCAAGGGTTTTGAGGTCAAGCGCAGCGAGGTGGACGAGGCGTGGACCGCCTTCAAGGCCAACGCCGCCGCGCGCGGCCAGCCCGTGCGCGAGACGCAGGAGATGGCGGAGCGCACGCTCATTGATCGCATCATCGTCGTGAAGATGATGATCGCGCACGCCATCGACGCGGACAAGGCGAAGGGCCGCGAGCGCGCTGACAAGGTCCTCACCGGCATCAAGGCGAGCACGTCGCCGGAGAATTTCGAGCGGCAGTTGAAGTCGCTCGGCAGTTCGGCGGCGAAGTTCTGGGAGCAGTTGCTCGAACGCGCCGTGTGCGAGGAGGTCATGGAGCGCGAGGTTCAGGGCGGGGTGAAGATCGGCGACGAGGAGGTGAAGAAATTTTACGAGACCAACAGCGCGCGGTTCATGCTGCCGGAGCGCGTGCGCGCGAGCCACATCCTCTTCTCCACGCGCGACAGCCAGGGCGGTGCGGAACTGCCCACGGCTCGCCGCGTCGAGATCCGCTCGGCCGCCGAGAAGGTCCTCGCGCGCGCCCGGGCCGGCGAGGATTTCGCGACGCTCGTGAAGGATTATTCCGACGACGAGCCGTCCAAGGCGAAGGGCGGGGAATACACGTTTGCCCGCGGGCAGATGGTGCCGGAGTTCGAGGCGGCGGCGTTCTCGCTGGCGCCGGCGCAGGTGAGCGACCTCGTCAGCACGCAGTATGGCTACCACCTCATCAAGCTGGCCGAGAAGCTGCCGGCGGAGAAGCTCGCCTTCGAGAAAGTTTCCGAGCGCATCCGCGAAGGGCTGGTGATGGCGGAGGTCGAGCAGCGGATGCCGGCGTATCTGGAGAAGCTCAAAACGGACGCGCAGGTCGAGTATCTCACCGGGGCGGGGAAGAAGTAGCGCGCCGCCCACGCATCAATTGACTTTACCCACGCGCGTCCCAAGA
This sequence comes from Verrucomicrobiota bacterium, assembly GCA_016199935.1. Classification (GTDB taxonomy): domain Bacteria; phylum Verrucomicrobiota; class Verrucomicrobiia; order Limisphaerales; family JACQFS01; genus JACQFS01. The sequence continues at coordinate 5,136 of JACQFS010000023.1, read as the reverse complement.
TAAGCGCCGTGCAAATCGAATCGCTCAAGGTTTACTGCGACCTCGCCGAGACCGAGAGCTTCACCAAGTCCGCCCACATCAACGGCGTCACCCAGTCTGCCGTGAGCCAGCAGATCAGTTCGCTCGAGCGGCATTTCAAATCCATCCTCATCGAGCGGAGCAAAAAAAAGTTCCGGCTCACGCGCGAGGGGCAGCTCCTTTACGATTACAGTAAGCAGATCCTCGCGCATTACGAGGGGTTGCACAGCCGGTTGCAGGAGATCAAGGACATCGTCTCGGGCACGATCCGCGTCTCGACGATCTACAGCATCGGCCTGCACGACCTGCCGCCGTATCTCAAAAAATTTCTCAAAGCCTATCCGACGGTGAACGTCCACGTGGAGTATCGGCGCGCGAACCAGGTGTATGACGACGTGCTGGGCAACGTGGTGGACATCGGGCTCGTGGCATATCCGAACAAGGACCCGCGGCTGGAGGTGTTGCAACTGCGCAAGGAGCCGATGGTGCTCATCGCGCATCCGCAGCATCCGCTCGCCAAGCACAAGAGCATCAAGCTCACCGCGCTGGCGGGGCAGAAGTTCATCGGCTTCGAGCCCGACATCCCGACGCGCAAGGCGATCGACAAGGTGCTGCGCGACGGCGTGGTGGAGGTGCAGAACGTGATGGAGTTCGACAACATCGAGACGGTGAAGCGCGCGGTGGAAATCGACGCGGGCGTGGCCATCGTGCCGCACGCGACAGTGCAGTTGGAGGTGTCGAAGAACTCGCTCGCGGCCATCGTGCTCGAGGGCGTGGACCTGGCGCGCCCGCTGGCGGCAATCTACAAGAAGAACAAGGTGCTCTCGCCGGCGATGAAGCAGTTTTTGGCGATCGTGAAAGGGTAGGGCGGGGGACGGAGCTTGGAGCTTTTGGGCGCGGTCTCTTGGGTTGATTTTTTCTTCACACAAATCCGCGCCCCCCGGTGTCTATGGGTTGAATCATGGCGACCCCTTCGGGCAACGGCTGGTGCGAGCGGCTCTACTCGGAGCGCGCGGCGGGGTTGATTCTTTACGGACGTTCGCTCGGGCTCTCGCACGGCGAGGCGGAGGACGTGGTGCAGGAAACCTTCGTGGCGCTGCTGCGGCTGGAGTCGGTGCCGGACGAGCCGGAGAATTATTGCCTGCGTGCGTTCCGCAACCACGCGCTGAATTTCCGCCGCGGCCTGTGGCGGCGCGTGGCGCGCGAGTTCGAGTCGGTGCGGTGGTTCGAGCGAGCGCCGGACGAATCGCCCGCCGAACGCACGGCGATGTGTCGTCTGGCCGGACTGCCGGTGGAGCAACGCGAGGCGATTGTGCTGAAGCTCTGGCACGGCCTGACTTTCGCCGAGATCGGCGGTCTGCTGGGAATTTCACCGAACACCGCGGCGGGACGTTACCGCTACGGCATCCAAAAGCTTCGCCAGTGTCTGAAAGGAGAAAAAATTTATGAACAAATCGAATCCGAATCCGAATCCGGTCGGGCCGGTGGAGAACCGTTTGCGTTCCTGGACTCCGCGTCCACCGTCGTCGGCGCTTGAGCGGGAGTTGTTTGGCCCTGACCCGACGAATGGCGCGCCGCTGGTCGCGCTTTGGTGGCGGCTGGCGGTGCCGGCGGTCGCGTGCCTGCTCGCGCTGGCGGTGGTCAACGAACACTCCGTCCCGCCGGGCGCGCCGAAGGTGATCGCATTGTGGGGCGCGCAGTTGCCGGTCGAGACGCTGGCGTCGATGAATCTCGGTCGGAATGTCTTCGCGGCGTTTGGCGGGCCAATGGGGCCGCCTTTTGATTGGACAAACGGCAGCCCGTCCCGTTCTACTAGCGGCTCGTTTTTACCGATTCAGACCAACGGTCTCTGACCCATTTACATGAGCAAATCCAAGAACCGACCGGGCCGAAACCAGCCGCCGTCCAATCCCTCCGCCGCCAGGCCCGCGCCGAAACCCGCCCCGGTTCCCGTGCCCGCGCCCGCGCCGGCCGAGCCGACGGCGCCGTTGTTCCGCCGGATCGACTGGCTGGCTTTCTTCCTCACGACGATCCTCGTGATGGTCGGCTACGTCCTGACGCTGGCGCCGAACGTCACGCTCGAGGACTCGGGCGAACTGTCCGTCGGCTCGTATTACGCTGGCATTCCGCATCCGCCCGGCTATCCGGTGTGGGCGCTTTACACGTGGGTGTTCGCGAACTTCATGCCCATCGGGAACATCGCGTGGCGCGTGGGTTTCGCCTCCGGTCTGGCGGGTGCGGTCGCGTGCGGCATCATCGCACTGATGGTCTCGCGCGGGAGCAGCCTGATGATCGAGGGCCTCGCGGATTTGAAGAACGTGGACCGGAAACTGGAGAACGCGCTGTGCCTCGTGTCGGGCCTCGTGTCCGGCCTGCTGATGGGCTTCAACGGTTACTTCTGGAGCCAGGCGGTGATCGTGGAGGTCTATACGTTGAGCGTGCTGTCGCTGGTGATCGTGATGGCGTGCATGATGCGCTGGGCCTATGCGCCGAACCGGTATCGCTACCTCTACTGGGCGGCGTTCGTGTTCGGCATTTGTTTTACCAACCACCAGACGCTCATCGTCGCGGCGATGGGCATTCAGGTTTTGGTGGCGGGGGTGAATCCGAAACTGGGGCGCGACGCTTTCTTTATGAACAGCGTCATCTTCGTGGGTGCGCTTTTGCTCAACCGCATGGGGATGCTGGCCAATCTGAGCGCCAACGGCCCGTTGTTCGTCGTCTTCATCTGCATCGGCCTGATGTCCATCGCGGCGTTCATGTATCTCTGGGCGCAGACCCGGCAGGTGCTCACCGAATGGAAGGTCGGGGTGATCTGCACGCTGCTCTGGGTCGCCGGCGCGGCGTTTTATTTCTGGATGCCCATCGCCTCGATGAGCACGCCGCCGCTGAACTGGGGCTACCCGCGGACGGTCGAGGGTTTTTTCCACGCATTGACCCGCGGCCAGTATGAGAAAGCCAACCCATCGAACCTCTTCAACGACCCGATGCGCTTCTTCGGGCAGTTGTGGATGTATGCCGACGGCGTGATCGAGGAGTTCAGCCTGCCCTACATCGCGCTCGGTCTGCTGCCGTTCGTGTTCGTGTTCTACTGGAAGATGAAACGTGAGGAGCTGAAGGTTCTGCTCCTCTCCTCGGGCGGCTACGTCGTGCTGTGCCTGTGCATCGTCGCGCGGTATTTTTTCGCGCAGAAAGCCCCGGCTTCACAGTTTTTCTGGAGCAATCTCCCGCAGCTCGCCGGCATGGTCGTCGGTCTGGTCTTCCTTTGGATCATGCTCACGCCGACGGTGATCAAGAGTCACGCGCAACGGCGCGAGAGCGCCTGGATCGCGGGCCTCACGGGCATCTACCTTGGCCTCGCGCTGCTGCTGCTCATCCTCCTGAACCCCTCGCCCGACCGGCAGAGCAAGGAGTTGAACAAGGTCTTCTTCACCTCGTCGCACGTCATGGTCGCGATGGGCATCGGCCTGGGCCTCTCGATGCTCGGCGCGGCGCTGAGTTTGTTTTACGACCGCATCCGCAAGTGGTTCGCCATCGGCGCCATCATCTGCTCGGCGATGGCGTTGTTCGTCGTGGCCGTGACTTACTTCGGCGACGAGCACGCGCGCGACACGCTGACCGGTGTGCTGTTTGAACTTGGCCCGACCGCGGAGCCGACCGCGCGCTTTGCGGATGTGTTGAGCCTGGTGCTCGCCGCGGTCACTGCCGGTGCGCTGCTGCTGTGCCGCGCCCGCGCGCCGTTCAAGGTGCTGCTGCTCGTGTTTGCGCTGCTGCCGGTGCGCTCCATTTCCTCCCACTGGTGGGACAACGAGCAGCGCGGCCACCTCTTCGGCTACTGGTTCGGCCATGACATGTTCACGCCGCCGTTCAAGGACAAGGCGGGCAAGCCGCTCTATCCCGAGATGGACCGCGACACCGTGCTCTTCGGCGGCACCGATCCGGGCCGCTTCAACCCGACCTACATGATTTACAACGAGAGCTTCATTCCCGAGCGCTGCCGGCAGGACGAGGATCCGAAGTTCGACCGCCGCGATGTTTACCTCATCACACAGAACGCCCTCGCGGACGCCACCTACCTCATGTATATCCGCGCGCACTACAACCGCGGCGCGCAGAAGGACCCGCCGTTCTTCACCGAATTTTTCCACACCCAGTTGCTCCGCCCGCTGGACACGCTTTTTGGCGGCATCGGCGACGCGATTGAAAAGGACCGCCGTTCCGGCTCGTCGCGCGTCAAGCCGGCGGACCTGCTCGATGCGAAGGGACTCGCGGCCAAACTCGCGGCCGCCGACACGAATTCGCTCGGCGGATTCATCGTCGCTGCGCTCGCGCCGCGCACGAAGGAACTGCTCAAGAACGGCGACGAAGCCGCGCTTCGTTCCGCGCTCGCGAAGGACCTCGATGCTCTGCTCGAACGCGAACTCAAGGACCGGAAGAACCCCGACTTCTCCGCCACGCCGCGCCCGCTCTACACGCCCGAGCGTTTCGCCAGCGTGCCGCTCTCGCCGCGCACGCTGCGGTTCGTGAAGGAGAACCCGCAGAGCCACACGCGCATCCGCCTCAACCGCCAGCTCCTCGAGGAAGCCTTCCAGAAGGAAATCGCGAAGAGCCCCGGCGGCGTCTATCCCGATCTCGAAATCAAGACGCCCACCAGCGAGGACTCGCAGCAGGCGTTTCAGGAATACATCCAGGACGCGCAGCGCCGGAAGCAGCACGACGACACGCTCCCCAACGAGCCGCGCCAGCTCAAGCAGGGCGAGGACGTGCGCATTGACAACGGTCGCGTGCAGGTCTCCGGCCAGATCGCCGTCATGTCCATCAACGGCCTGCTCACCAAGGTCCTCTTCGACAAAAATCCCGCCCACGAGTTTTACGTCGAGGAAAGTTTTCCGCTCGACTGGATGTTCCCGTATCTCACGCCCTTCGGCGTCATCATGAAGATCAACCGCCAGCCGCTCGCCGAGCTGACGGATGACATCTGCCAGCGCGATCACGAGTTCTGGTCGCAGTTCTCCAGCCGCCTCACCGGCAACTGGCTTACCTACGACACGCCGGTCAAGGACGTGTGCGAGTTCGCCGAGCGCGTCTATCTCAACCGCGACTTGCGCAACTCCAAGG
>JACQFS010000136.1 GCA_016199935.1 Verrucomicrobiota bacterium | reverse complement strand
ATCGTTGCCTTCGCGAGTGCGTTCGCCGACGCCCGCGAACATCGAAACACCGCCGTGAAGTTTGGCGATGTTGTTGATGAGTTCCATGATGACGACGGTCTTGCCGACGCCCGCGCCGCCGAACGCGCCGACCTTGCCGCCCTTGAGAAACGGACAGATGAGGTCAATGACCTTGATGCCGGTGGTGAGCACCTGCGGCGAAGTGGACTGGTCCACGAGCGGCGGGGCCTGGCGGTGAATGGGGTTGAACTTGTCGGCCTTGACGGGGCCCTGTTCGTCCACGGCGTCGCCGGTGACGTTGAACACGCGGCCCATCACGCCCTCGCCGACGGGCATGGAGATGGGCGCGCCCGCGTCGGTGACTTCCTGGCCGCGCTTGAGTCCCTCGGTGGAGCTCATGGCGACGGCGCGGATCCAGTTGTCGCCGAGGTGCTGCTGCACTTCGAGCGTGAGCTTGGTCGGCTGGCCGCCGGGCGGGGTGAAGTTGATGATCAGGGCGTTGTAAATCGCGGGCACTGCGCCGGCGAATTCCACGTCCACGACGGGACCGATGATCTGAACGATTTTGCCTTTGTTCATTTGATTGTCTTTCGATTCGTAAATTGTCGGGCCGTCAGCTTTTCTGACAGACCATCCACATATTGTCACTCAGCGGGAAACGATCTCCCGCCGTAAATTTTCTCACACTCAAACCGGCCTTCGCGACCATCTGCTTCAGCGTCCGCGGCGTGAAGTAGTTCACGTGGTCCGGAAACCGGAACCCGCACCAGCGCCGCCCGCGCACCGCGCGGTTCCAGGAGCCGAAATTCGGCACCTTGATGATCGCCGCGCCGCCCGCCGCCAGCTTCATCCGCAGTTTCTCCAGCAGCGGGAGCGGGTTCGCCTCGTGTTCGAGGAACGCGCTCAACACCGCGCCGCTGAAATGGCCGTCCGCAAATTCATCCAAACCCGCCAGCGCGTTGTTGTGCGCCACGCGCCCACCGAACTTCGCCGCCGTCGCCTGCGCCTTCGCCGCGAGCGCCGTGGAGATTTCCACGCCGCAGGGCACGTAGCCTTCCGCGCCCAGTCTTGCGATCACCGCACCGCCGCCGCAGCCGATGTCCACCACCGGGCCGGGCTTCACGTGCGCCTTCAGCAGCACCGGCAATTTGTCGCGCTTCAGCCATTTCTTCCGCACGGTTTTCACCGCGCTGGCCGCTCTTTGCAGCGTCGGCTCGGCTTCATTGCGTCGCGTCCGTTCCGCGGCCGACGTTTTTTCCCAACTGACCTCATCCTTCAGCGCCTCGTATTCGGGCGGGTTCTCCAGATAGACGAACCCGCAGCGCGGGCAGGTCTTGATCCGCCAGGGATCGTTTGAGTATTTCAAACAACGGGCCTCAGAATTGTCCGCGTCGCACAATGGGCATCGGCGGTTCACAATTCATCGGCCGCGAAATCAAGCCACCGCCATCGCGGCGCTCGTGATTTCCAAAAGTTCCTTCGTGATGTTGGCCTGGCGCAGCTTGTTGTATTCGAGCGTCAGGTCCTTGATCAGTTGCTTGGCGTTGTCGGTCGCGTTCTTCATGGCGACCATGCGCGCGCTGTGCTCGCTGGCCTTCGCTTCGAGCAGGAACTGAAACACCTGGTAATTCAAATAGTGCGGGAGCATCGCGCCGAGCACCGCGCCGGGGTTCGGCTCGAACAGAAATTCCATTTCGCCAGGCGGGAGCGATTCCGGTTCGGAGGGAACGCCCGACTGCACGGCCTCAATCGCGCCGATGGGCAAAAGTTGCCGCGACTCGGGCTTCTGCATGAGCGTGTTGATGAAGCGGGTGAACAGCACGTCCACGCGGTCGGCCTCGCCCTTGAGGAAAAGATCCTGGGCAAACTTGGAAATGGCGCGCGCCTCGGCAAACTGCGGGGCGTCCTTGTAGGTGAACTCCGCGGCGAGCTGGCGCTTGGTGCGCGCGATGAACTGCGCGCCCTTCCGGCCGGCGCAGATGTAAACGGTGGTGTTCTTGTCGAACTTGGCGGCTTCGCGCAGGAGGTTCGAGTTGAGCGCGCCGCACAAACCCTTGTCCGTGCTGATGACGATCACCGCGCGCTTCACACCTTCGCGCTTCTCCATCAGCGGATGCGTGAAATCGCCCGCGCCCTCGGTCACTGCAGCGAGCACCTCGTTCATCAGCGCCGCGTAGGGACGGCCCGCCAGCGCGGCGAGTTGCGCGCGGCGCATCTTCGACGACGCGACCATCTGCATGGCCTTCGTGATCTGCGCCGTGTTCTTAACCGACTTGATGCGTCGGCGGATGTCGCGTGTGCTGGGCATTTGCGTTGCGTTTGAGGTCGCAAATTGCGACCTCAAGTTTCTCAAAGTGTATTACCGATACGTCTGCTTGAACTCGCCGACCGCCGTCTTCAACTCCGCGCCGAGCGCGTCGCTGATGGCCTTCTCGATGCGAATCTTGTCGAGCACGGCGGCCTTCCGGTCTTCGAGGAACTGGGTGAACTTCAACTGCCAGTCCTTGACCTTCTCCACGGCCACGTCATCGAGGTGATTGTTCTGCATCGCCCACAGGATGGCGGCTTGGATTTCAACGCCGAGCGGCCGGTATTGGATCTGTTTGAAAAGTTCGACGATGCGCTTGCCGCGTTCGAGCGTGGCCTGCGTCTTGGCGTCGAGGTCGGAGCCGAACTGCGCGAAGGCGGCGAGTTCGCGATACTGCGCGAGCTCCAGTTTGATTTTGCCTGCGACCTGTTTCATCGCCTTGATTTGCGCGGCGGAACCGACGCGGCTCACGGAGAGACCGACGGAGATCGCGGGGCGGATGCCCTGGTAGAACAAATCCGTTTCCAGATAAATCTGGCCGTCGGTGATCGAGATGACGTTCGTCGGGATGTAGGCCGAGACGTCGCCGGCCTGTGTCTCGATGATCGGGAGCGCGGTGAGCGAGCCGTTGCCGTTCTTCTCGTTCACGCGCGCGCTGCGTTCGAGCAGACGGCTGTGGAGATAGAACACGTCGCCGGGATACGCCTCGCGGCCGGAGGGGCGCTTGAGCACGAGCGACACCTGGCGGTAGGCGACGGCCTGCTTGGAGAGATCGTCGAAAATGATGAGCGCGTCCATGCCGTTGTCCATGAACCATTCGCCCATCGCCGCGCCGGCGAACGGCGCGAGATACTGGTTGGCGGCGGAGTCGGACGCACCGGCGGCGACGACGATGGTGTCCTCCATCGCGCCGGCCTTCTCGAGTTCGGCGATGACGCGCGCGATGTTCGACTGCTTCTGGCCGACGGCGACGTAGATGTTGTAAACCGGGCGGAAGCTGGCATCGCCGGAAGCGCGGCCCTGCTTGTTGATGCGCGACTGGTTGATCATCGTGTCCACGCCGATGGTGGTCTTGCCCGTCGAGCGGTCGCCGATGATGAGTTCGCGCTGGCCGCGACCGATGGGAATCATTGCGTCCACGGACATGATGCCGGTCTGGAGGGGCTGGCTGACAGATTTGCGCTTGACGATGCCGGGCGCGATTTTCTCGACCGGATATTGCGCGGTGCCAGTGATGGGGCCTTTGCCGTCCACGGGACGACCAAGGGTATCCACGACGCGGCCCAGCAGGCCTTTGCCCACGGGGACGGAGAGTAGCTTGCCGGTGGTCTTCACCTCGGAGCCTTCGCGAATTTCCAAGTAGTCGCCCAGCACGACGACGCCGACCTCGGTTTCCTCGAGGTTCAGCGCGATGCCGATGACGCCGCCGCCGAAGTCGAGCATCTCGTTGAGCATCGCGTCGGTGAGGCCTTCAACCTTGGCCACGCCGTCGGAAATCTCGCGGACGGTGCCGACGTTTTGGCGGGAGACGTTTGTCTTGAGGCCGGAAATCTGGGCTTCGATGTCTTGCAGGATGGAGCTCATATCAATTCTTTAAGTCGGAAAATCAAAGGTTGTCGTTCAGTGCGGCGAGGCGTCCCGCGACGCTGCCGTCGTAAATGTCGCTGCCGGCCTTCACCTTCACGCCGCCGAGCAGCGCGGGGTTGACCCAGAAAGTCACGTTCATGCCGGGGCCGTATTTTTGCGTGAGCGCGGCCTTGATGGCGTCCATCTGCGCGGGCGTGGACTCGACGGCGTTCTCGACGCGAGCGGTGCGACGGGCAATGTCCAGCTTCACGAGCCGTTGCAGGTGCGTGAGGGTGCTCACGTAGCCGCGCGGCTTCTGCGCGATGACCAGGGTCACCGTCTGGCGCACCTTGGCCTCGTCGAGGATGCCGTTGACGCAGCAGGCGTTGAACAACGTCTTGCCGTCGCGGCGGGCTTGTTTGCTGACTTTCATCGGCGGGCGCGGAGAATATCAACTAGGCGGCCAACTGGCGAACGGCATCGTCGGCGAGGCGGCCCTTCTGATCGGTGGAGAGAATGTCGCCGGTCGCGCGGCTCGCGGCGGCCACCACGAGGCGACCGAACTCCTGACGCAGCTCGCCCTTCATGCGGGCCAGCTCGGCGTCGTTGGATTCCTTGGCCTTGGCGATGATGTTCGCGGCGTCCGCGATGGCTTTCTGGCGCTCGACTTCGGCGACGCGCGCGGCGGCGGCGCGAGATTCCTCGATGATCTTCTGCGCCTGCGCGCTGGCCTGACCGATGACTTCCTGGGCCGTGGACT
>JACQFS010000135.1 GCA_016199935.1 Verrucomicrobiota bacterium | reverse complement strand
TTCCTTGTCATCGCACATACTTTCCTTGTCATCGCACATACTTTCCTTGTCATCGCACATACTTTCCTTGTCATCGCACATGCGAAGACGAGCATCGCACATGCTTTTGTGAGCTTCGCACATGCTTTCCTCGTCATCGCACATCCTTTCCTTGTCTTCGCACGTGCGAAGACGAGCATCGCACATCCTTTCCTTGCCATCGCAGGTGCGATGACGGCTTTCGGACATGCGACGACGACCCTCGCACGCGTGAAAACCTCCGCAGGAATCAATGCGCATGATGTTCCTCCCGTTGATGCTCCTGAAACTTGCGCGAATGAGCGAAATCTTCCTCCCGATAATCCTCCGGCAACTCCGGTACCCATTTCCGCACCTGCTCCGCATCGCTGCCGGTCAACTCCCGCAGCCCGACATCCAGCGCGCGGGCGATGAGCACGAGCGTTTCGTGCCGCGGACTCTCATGCTGGGCGAGGATGTCGTGGATGGTATTCTTCCCGAGGCCCGAGCGGGCGGCGAGATGCTCCTGCGTGAGCCCGCGCAAATCCATCCACCGCTGGATATTTGCGGCGAGGGCCGCACGGGCTGACGGAATCGGTTGCATGGATTACGCGTTTAATAGAGCGCAACTCGCGACGCCCCGCCACCCGGCAAAGTGGGGAAAATGCAGGGGCGAAAACGGACACGGAAAAGGCCGGACTGCGCAGCCGGATCAACCGCCCGCGTGCGGCTTTCCCAACGCACCCCGCGTCACGCCCAAACGGGCACGACTCCGCAGGGAATGCAAAAATTGGAAATGGCCCGGAACCCGGTGGGGAACGGGGGAAGGAAAGCAGAAGGCGCGGGAGGCGTCAGGGGCGTGACGACGGCCGCACGATGGCGAAGCGTTCTGTGCGCGGCACGGCGCGATGAAATGCAGGTGCGCCTCACTGCGACCGGCCCTCACCCCGGCCCTCTCCCGGGGGGAGAGGGGGAAACATCCTCAGCGCGTCGCGCGACCGGGCGCGTGCGAAATGAGTGAGGCTGCGGAACAATGCTCCCTCTCCCGCCGGGAGAGGGCCGGGGTGAGGGCCGGAACTGCGGGACCGTTCGCATTCCCGAACCGGCTCCGTCGCGCTGTTGCATCACGTTCCACAATTTTGAAACACAGGTGCGCCCGCCGTCGGCCGCCGATGCGCCGGGGACAGCGCAGGCCACCATTCGAAAAACAAAAAGGCGCGGAGCCCAAGCGCCGCGCCCTCTTGATTCGTAGCCGGCTCAAAACTCGCGGTCTTTTTTGATGCCGGGCTCGGGGACGGGATACTTGCCGTCGGCGTCGGGCTTGAGGAAGGCTTCGGAGTCGAGGGTGAGTTTGTCCACGTCGGGCGCATAGACGTGCTCGTGGTTGAGCATCTGGTCGAAGGTGATCTCCTGCGCGGTGTGCGCCGCCATGCGGCCCATGGAGGTGGTGACGCTGGCGTAAACGCCGTTCTTGATTTCGTTGTAGGGCTTGTCGTCGTGGATGGCCTGGATGAGGTCGGTCCATTCGTTGGCGTGGGATTCGGTTTCGCCGGGGGGAACGTTGGAGGTCCAGATCATCTTGTCGCGGGTGGGATTCTGGCCGTGGTAGGTGCTGGAGGGCAGGCCGGTGTCGCCACTCTTGGACGCGATGGCCATGCCCTTGGTGCCGTGAACGTAGCTGGAGTAAATGGAGTTCGCTCCGATCATGCAGCGGCCGTCCATGTAAAGTTTGGCGCCGTCCTCGAAGGTGTATTCGACGGAGTAGCTGTCGAAGTTCTGGTCAATGTAGGGCTCGCCTTCGGGGCTCTTCTTGTAGTGCCGGCCACCGAGCGCCTGGGCCTTGATGGGCCATGCGTTCTTCATCCAGCTCAGGTGGTCAATGTGGTGAATGTAAAAGTCGCTGAAGCCGCCGCCGCTCGCCCAGATGAAGCTGTGGAAGCGGGAAATCTGGAAGAGCAGTTCGCTCTGGCCTTCCTTGCGCATGGAGGGGACGGTGAACGCGGAGCCGATGGGGGGCTGCATCCGGTAGCCGCGCATGAGCATGACGTCGCCGATCTCGCCGTCTTGAACGCGCTGGTGCAGTTCCTGAAGGGCGCGACTGTGTCGGCTGTTCAGGCCCACCGCGACTTTCAAGTTCTTGGCCGCGGCTTCTTCGCCGAGCTTGAGCATGCGGCGCGAGCTGGGGCCGTCGGCGGTGACGGGCTTCTCCATGAAGACGTGGAGGCCCTTCTCGATGGCGTAGGTGAAGTGAACCCAGCGGAAGGCGAGCGGCGTGGTGAAGATGGCGATGTCGCCCTTCTTGAGGCAGTCCATCGCCTTCTTGTAGCCGTCGAAGCCGATGAACTTGCGGTCATCAGGGACATCCACCTGATCGTCGAACTTGTCCTTGAGGGTTTTGTAGCTGCCTTTGAGTTTGCTCTCGAAGACGTCGGCCATGGCGACGAGCTTGGGGGCACCGCTCTGGACCATGGCGTTGCCCGCGGCGCCGGTGCCGCGACCGCCGCAGCCGATGAGGGCGAGCTTGATCTCGTCACTGCCAGCGGCGTGGACTTTGGGGAGAACGAGGCCGGCGAGGGAGCCGGCGGCAATGATGCGGCCGGAGGTGGAAAGGAAATCGCGGCGATTGGAAAGAGGAGCGGACGAGTCAGTGTTCATGCGGCGAGAGTTTTCCCAGCGGGGGCGAAGTGTCAATGACGGAGATGAGCTGACGAGGATGCGGCGAGAACGGGAGCGAACATCAGTTCGGGTGCAACGAAGCCGCCGGCCCTCACCCCTGCCCTCTCCCGGAGGGAGAGGGAGACACGCACTCAGCCTCACGTCCTGCCGGGCGCGTTCGGAATGGTCGCGGCTGCGGAACGATTCTCCCTCTCCCTCCGGGAGAGGGCCGGGGTGAGGGCGCGATGACACGGGAACTTTGGGCAGTCATCACGATTGGCAAATCACTAGACGGCCACTTCTGCGACTCCATCGTCAATCGGCAGTTGCCTCACCGCCATTGCTCCCGTAACGTCCCGCCCAAGGTCTCACGTGCTGCACTTTCCTCCAGGAGAATTGGCTCCGGCGTTCCGCCGTTTGCGCGGAGGCCTGCGCTTCGTCGTCATCGTCATCCTCCTCGCGCTGTTCGCCGGACCGTCGGCGCGGACGGCACGCGCGGCGTTGCAGTTCGATGTCTTCCCCGGCTTCGATGGCAAGGTGATGCAGACGGCGTGGTTTCCGATGACGTTCGAGATCTTCAACGACGGCCCGCCCTTCGATGCCGTGATCGAAATCGCTGTCGGCCTCGGTGCCGGCAGCGGACAGAAGCAACTCATCCCCGTGGAGCTGCCGACGAACACCCGCAAGCGCGTGAGCGCACCGGTCTTCTCGGCGGGCGGCGGCTATGCGCGGTGGGATTGCCGGCTGCTCGACCGGCGCGGACGCGTGATCGCCGAGCGGAAGAATCTCGCGATGAGCCTCCAACTCGCGCAGGACAGCCGGCTGGTCGGTGCGTTGCCGCGCACGCTCGGGGGAATGCCGACGTTGCCGCAGCTCTCGACCGCGAACGTGAACCAGCAGCCGGCCATCGCGCGGCTCCAGGTTGAGCAGTTCCCTGACAACCCGATCGCGCTCGAAGCACTCAGCGCGATCTTTTTGCACAGCGAAAAAGCCATCGAGCTGAAGCAACCGCAGATCACCGCGCTGCTCGCGTGGCTGCAAGGCGGCGGGCATCTCGTGGTGGCCGTCGAGCAACCGGGCGATGTGAATGCGACGGGGTGGTTGCGCGACCTGCTCCCCTGCTCGCTCGGCGGCGTGGGCACGCTCGAGCCGGGCGAGGCGTTCGACGAATGGCTGCCGAACGCGACGAACTCCGGCCCCGCCATCGCCGAGACCGCGCCGCCGACCAGCCCTCCACCCGGGCTCGTGAGCGCGACCGTCGTCACCAACATCACGACGAACGCCGCGGGCGTGGTGACCACGACGAAGAAGACGCCCCGCCCGCGTCCCTACGTGCGCCCGAAGGCGAAGGCACCACAGCCGCTCCCGAAACTCTCCGCGGACGAAAAGTTCAACAGCGCGCAATTGCCCATCGTGCTCGCCACGCCGCGCGAGGGCGCGACCGTCTCGCTCGAAGCGGACGGACGCCCGCTCATCATCGAGGCGCGGCGCGGGCGCGGCACGATCACGGCGCTCGCCTTCAGTCCCGACCGCGAGCCGTTCAACTCGTGGCGTCACCGGCAGTGGTTCTGGGTCAAGGCGTGCGACATCCCGCCGCAACTCTTGCGCGCGGAGCGGGAATTCTACGGCGCGGGCGAGAGCGCCGACGGACTTTTCGGCGCGCTCGTGGACAGCAAGCAGGTCCACAAGCTGCCGTTCGGCTGGCTCGTGCTGCTGCTGCTCGGCTACCTGCTCGTCATCGGGCCGTTCGATCAGGTGATGTTGAAGAAACTCAACCGGCAGATGCTCACGTGGATCACGTTCCCGCTCTACGTCGCGGGATTTTCCTTTCTCGTTTACTTCATCGGCTACGCGTTGCGCGCGGGCGAGAACGAGTGGAATGAAATCCACGTCGTGGACGTGCTCGCGCGCGGGGACCAGGCGACGTTGCGCGGGCGGACCTACGCTTCGATTTATTCCTCCGCGAACCGCCGCTATCCCGTCGCGGGCGATCCGGCGGCGCTGGGCGCGACGTTGCGCGGCGAACTCATCTCGTGGGGCCAGGCCTCGCAGATGAGCGACCAGGGGCGCGTGGTGCAGCGCGGCAACAACTACCTCGCCGAACTCTACGTGCCCGTGTGGACCACCTTCCTCTGCGCGAGCGACTGGACGAAGAACGCGCCCGCGCCGGTGCGCTTCACCGTCTCGACCGGCGGCGCGACGAACACGGTGGAGATCGAAAACCTGCTGAACCGTCCGCTGAAGGAAGTGCGCGTGGTTTTGGAAAACAACATTTACGAACTCGGCACGGTGGCGGCGAAGGAGAAGAAAAAGTTTCTGCTCGCCGGCGGTTCCAAGACCACCACGCTCGCGAGCTTCGTGAATCAGCACGCCAACGAAATGATGCAGGCCGCGCGCGCGCGTCACCAGACCTTCGGGGGCTTCGGCGGACAGGCGCGGCCGGAACTCAACCCCGCGCTCACCGTCGAGACGGCGTGCTTCATCACGCACTTGCGCAACGCGCAGGCGGCGCAGAACCAGCAGCTCTTCGCCCCGCCCGGCCTCGACCTCTCGCCCGCCGCCGCGCGCGGCGACGCCATCCTGCTGGCATTCGTGGAGGATTATTCCGCGAGCGCGCCGCTCAACCAGTTCAGCCCGCGCCGCGGCTGGAAGCACACGCTGCTCCGCGTCGTCGAGCCGGTGGTGAAGGAGGAGGGGCAATGAGAATCTCGACGGGCGAATTCGGCGGCTTGGACTGGGGCCGGATTTTGCTTTCGCTCCGGCACAAATTCGTTGCCGTGTTGGCGGATGATATCTGCTCAAGCAGATGGTCACTGCCGTTTTGGCGGTCACCATCCGGTCAACCGGATGCTCACCGCCGTTTTGGCGGTCGCCATCCGGTCGACCTAATGGTCACTGCCGTCCTGGCGGTCATTATCCGGCCAACCGGATGGTCACTGCGGTTTTGGCGGTCGCCATCCGGTCAACCGGATGGTCACTGCCGTTCTGGCGGTCACCATCCGGTCAACCGGATGGTCACTGCCGTTTTGGCAGTCACCATCCGGTCGCGCTGGAAACGGTTGCAAATGACGGAAAATAGGGATTTTACAGAAAAGTCCCTCCTTTGGGGAAGTCAGATGGCTATTTTGGGCCATCGGGCAGACTCCGGCCATCCGTTCACACGGAGGTCAGCCGGTGTGTCGAATGCCTTGCCCAAATCCCTTTCTCAATCGGCTCCAAGAATTCATTCCCCTCTTCCATGACCACTCCCGCCGCCCCGCCCATCCCCGCCGTCTCCACCGCGAATCTCACGCGCGTCTATGGCGCGATGACCGCGCTCGACACGCTCAACCTCACCGTCAACAGGGGCGACCTGTTTGGCTTCATCGGCTCCAACGGCGCGGGCAAGACCACCACGCTGCGCATCCTCGCCACGTTCCTCACGCCGACCACGGGCACGGCGTTCGTCTTCGGGCACGACGTCGTCGCGGCGCCGAACGAGGTGCGGCGCATCCTCGGCTACATGCCGGATTTCTTCGGCGTGTATAAGGACATGGAGGTGACGGAGTATCTGGATTTCTTCGGCGCGTGCTACAAGCTCCCCGCCGCGAAACGCGAGCAGACGGTGAAGGACGTGCTCGAACTCGTCGGCCTCAGCGAAAAGCGCGGCTCGCTCATCGGCGCGCTCAGCCGCGGAATGCAGCAGCGCCTCGGCCTCGCGCGCGTGCTGATTCACGACCCGCAGATTCTGTTGCTCGACGAACCCGCCAGCGGCCTCGACCCCCGCGCGCGCATCGAGATGATGGCCGTGCTCCAGGAACTCCAGCGCATGGGCAAGACGATCATAATTTCGTCGCACATCCTCAGCGAGCTGGAGACGCTCTGCAACCGCGTCGCGATCATCGAGCGCGGCAAGCTCATCTACGCCGGCTCGGTGCAGGGCATGGAGCAAAAGCACGGCGGGCGAATTTATCTCGTCAAGCTCGCCGCCGATTCGGAGAAGGCCGCCGAGCTGCTCAGGACGCGCAAGGAAATTGCCGAAGCCACCGCGCTCGACGGCCACGTGAAGGTGACGCTCGCCGGCGCGGACGTGGACGCGAGCCTCATCGCCGAGACGCTCGTGCCCGCCGGCTTCCGCCTGCTCGAACTGCGCGAGGAGGAAGTGGGGCTGGAGGAAGTCTTCCTGCGCGTGACGAAGGGGGAGACGCAGTGATGCAATGGAGGGGAAACATTCAACATTCGACATTCAACGCCGAATACCAAACTGGCCGGCGGGCGTCGCCCTCCATCGACGTTCGGGGTTCAATGTTGAATGTTGAATGTTTCCGCCCCGTGCCCACATGACCTTCGCTCCCGTCCTCATCCGCGAGTTCCGCGAGGAGGCGCGCCGGCCGGCGAACCGCTGGGTGCGCGTGGGCGTGGCGGCGTTGCTCGCGACAATCTTCTGCGTGTTGATCAGCACGGGACCGCAGGCGGGCCGCGCGAGCGGTGATTACGTTTTCCCCAAGCTCCACGCCCTGCTCTTCGGCGCCATCTGGCTTGTGGTGCCGGTGATGACGGCGGACTGCATCAGCCGCGAGCGGCGCGAAGGGACGCTCGGCCTGCTCTTTCTCACGCCGCTCACGCCGACGGGCGTTGTCATCGGGAAGAGCGCGCTGCAAATCATCCGCGCGCTCACGCTGGTGCTCGCGGCGATGCCGATGCTCGCCGGTTGCTTCGCGCTCGGCGGCGTGACGTGGTTCGACTTCGGCGCGTCGCTGTTGATCAATCTGACCTCGCTGTTCCTCGCGCTGTCGGCGGGAATGCTGGCGTCCGCGCTTTCGCGCGAGTGGCCGCGGGCGTTGGCGGCGGCGATTGTATTTAGTGGCGTGGGTCTGTTCGGTTTGCTCGCGAGCTTCGTGGTTCCTGTCTATCGGGGTCCGTCGGGAGCGCTTTTCCGCAGCTCGCCCTTCGGCGCGTTCTCGTGGGCACTTAATTATTGCTCGGACGCCAACTCGGACTGGAGCCGCATGGCGGCCGCGGCGACCGCGGCGCAGCTTTCGTCAGCGATGACGGGCTTCGCGGTTCGACTGCTCGCCGCCGTTGCCATTTTCGGTTTCGTCCTGGTCGTGGCCGGTCTCGCCGTCCGCCACGCGGCGCAGGAATCTCCTCCGTCGCCTTTTCAGCTCTGGTTGCGCAAAATTTTCTGCGAGCCGCTCTGGTTGCTGCGCCTCTTCCGTGCGCTCACGCGGCGCAAGCTGGACGCGGCACCGTTGAGCTGGCTCCAGCAGCGCTCGTGGAACGCGCGGCTCACGAAGTGGGGCTGGTGCCTCGGCCTCGTCGTGGTGGAAACAGTGCTCATCACATTCTTCAGCCTCCATGATTTTCTCGGGGCGCAGGCTGTGGCCGGCGCGGCGCTGCTGTTTGGCATCTCGCTCTCATCCGCCGGCAGCTACCGCGTCGAGCGGCAGAACGGCGTGCTGGAGCTGCTGCTCGTCACGCCGATGTCCGAGGGTGAATTGATCCGCTCGCGCATCTGGAATGTCTGGCTGCAATTCCTGCCGGCCACCGCGGTCTTTGTCTTCGCCGTGCTCGCGGCGGATTCGGTCCTGCCCAATTCGTTCGAGACCGCGGCGTTGCTGCAATACTTCGGCATCATCGCCGCGACGATGCCGTTCGTCGGACTCTACTTCGCGCTGCGGACCAAACATTTCATCACGGCCTGGGTCTGCACGTTTGGATTCAGCTTCGCGCTGCCGCTCTCCATCAGCGTCGTCACCAGTTGGAGTGTCCAGGGTCTGGCCCTGCCGCTGTTCCTGAGTTTCATGCTCAGCGTCGTGCTGCTCGCTCGCGCGCAAGGCACGCTGACCGCGCGGCGTTTTCTGCTGCACACACCATGAGCTTCCTCCCCATCGTCCTGCGTGAACTGCGCGTCGCCTCGCGGCGGCGGGCGACCTATCTCGGCCGGATCGGCGCGGCGCTCGTCGGCATCTGCGTGCTCGGCTGGATGCTGATCACGCTCGGGTCGAACGCGTTCATGCAGGGGCAGCTCGGCACCGCCATCTTCGCCACGCTCTCGATGTTTTCCTTCATCTACTGCCTCCTCGCCGGCACGCGCGCGACGGCCGACTGCCTCGCCGAGGAAAAACGCGAGGGGACGCTCGGCCTGCTGTTCCTCACCGACTTGCGCGGCTACGACGTGGTGTTCGGCAAGCTGACCGCGACGTCGCTGACGATGTTCTACGGCCTGCTCGCGGTGCTGCCGGTGCTGACGGTGCCGCTGTTGCTCGGCGGCATCACCGGTGAAAAAGTTTTGCGCACCGCGCTGCTGCTGGTGAACACGCTCTTCTTCTCGCTCACCGCCGGCCTGCTCGTGTCGAGCGTCAGCCACAATGAACGCAAGGCCGCCGGCGGCACCACGGCGCTCATCGGCGTGGTCACGGGCGGATTGCCCGGACTTTGGGCCTACCTGGCCTACAAGTTTTACGAGCACGCGAACCTGCCGGTGCCGCCGGATTTTCTCCTGCCGCTCGTCGCGCCGAGTCCCGGCTTCGGCTACGCGATGCTGGAGAACGACGACCACCGGTTCTGGTGGTCGCTGGGCGCGACGCACGCGTTGAGTTGGGCGTTCCTCGCGCTGGCGAGCTGGCAGTTGCCGCGCTCGTGGCAGCAGAGCGCGCCGAGCGCGGGCCGCGAAAAATTCGAGGCGAAGCTGAACCTCGCCGCCTTCGGTCGCGCGGACCGGCAGGCCGCCTTTCGCGCGCGGCTGCTCGACCTCAACCCCGTCCTCTGGCTCAACGCGCGCAACCGTGTCGGCACTGCGCTGGTGTGGGCGGCGCTCGCGGCCGGCGCGCTCGTGTGGCTCTGGTGCGTGGTGAAGTATCCCAAGGATATTTTCGAGCCGGGGGCGTTTCTGATGACGGCCCTCGCGGCGCACACGATTCTTAAAATGTGGTTCGCTTCGGAATCCTGCCGGCGCTTTGCCGAGGACCGGCGCAACGGCGCGCTCGAACTCATCCTCTCGACGCCGCTGACGGACGCGGAAATTTTCCGCGGCCAGAAACTCGCGCTGCTGCGGATGTTCGGCGGGCCGACGGCGGTGATCCTGATCGTGGACGCGTTGTTCATCGTCGGGTGCTGGAGCCAGCCGTCCGGCACCGGGATGGCCCGCACGCAGGAGGACGCGCTCACGTGGACGTTCGTGTTTCTCGCCGGCATGGCGGTGCTGGTGGCCGACCTGTTCACGATGTCGTGGCTCGGCATGTGGGCGGGCCTCACCGCGCGCAGCGTCAACCGCGCCTCCGGCTCGCTCATCTCGCGCGTGATGGTGCTGCCGTGGGCGGTCTTCTGGATGGGCGGGATGCTGATGATCCCGCTGAACTTTCTCGGCAACCTGAATCTCGGCGCCGAGTTCTTCATCTTCGCGTGGGCGGCGCTCAGCTTGGGCAACGACCTCCTCTGGTATCACTGGGCGAAGGGCCGGATGGTCAGCCGCTTCCGCGCGGTCGCCACGGAGCGCTTCGACGCGCCCAAGGGCGTGTTGGCGCGGGCTGGTGGCGCGCTGGGGCGCTTCTACGGACGCACCACCGCGGCGAAACGGCCGCCGGTGAGCAACACGTGACCGGGAGCGGCGACAAGAGTGTCGCCGCTCCCTTTTCACCGCTTCGCGTTCCACTCGGCGCGGGAATATCTCGTCGCGACGAGTTCCTGCGTCGCCGTCAGGTCGAGAATTTTGAGCAACTCCTCCGCGCCCCACGCCGCGCTCACGGCCGCGATCACGTCGGCGCGCGCGAGCGGGAGGTTCCCGACGAAATCCGCATGCGTGCGGTCGCGCCGATAATCCGGCTGCTGCGACGGCATCGGGAGCAGTTCAGAGACAAGCGCAAGATCGAAGCCCAGCAGGAACGTCCCGTGAAAGAGGAGTGCGTGCTTTTTGCGCCGCTGCGCGTTGCCGGAAAATTTCACGCCCTCGCGCGCGAGGTCCGTGTGCCCCTGCACCTCGACGCGCGCGCAGAGGAGGTTGGCGAACACCCCGCGGTGCCGGTCCATCACGAAGCGGTTCGTGGCCGGCACGGAGTCAAACGGCGGCCCGTCCGTCACGCGCACGATGAGCGAATAGTTCAGGCAGCCCGGCCCCTGCACCACGGTGCCGCCACCGCTGCACCGGCGCAGCACGGGAATATTTTTCGCGGCGCACGCGGCGAGGTTCACCTCGGTCGCGAGCGAGTTCGCGTAGCCGACGACGACGAACGGCTCCGGCGATTCCCAAAAGCGCAGCACCTCGCCGCCCTGCCCCGTTTCGAGCGCGTCGAGCAGCGCCTCGTCCAACGCGAGGTTCGCGGCGGGCGTGGGCAGGGTGAGGTCGAGCAATTTCATTGTGCGGCGCGGCGGCGACTGTATGTTCGCCACGCGCTCGGGGGCAAAGCGGAATTCGCCGAATCCAAGGTTGAAAAGTCCGCCGGTTCAAGTTGAACTCTGGCCCCTTGCCGTGGCGAGGCGACTCGCCCAGCTTTTGATCTGCCGAAAACCACCCGGCGACCGACACTGAACCTGACACCCATGACGGGCACGCATTTGAACGAAGAAACGAACGCCGCCGACGGCACGAGCCAGACGAACGTCTGGGTCAAGTCGCTCGAGGGGATGATTGACCTCGTCCTGAAAAACGAAGGCCCCGAACGCGGCGCGCAACTGCTCACCGAGCTCGCCCAGCGCGTCCGCCGTCGCGGCGCGGCGCTCGCCCCGCTCACCAAGACGCCCTACCTCAACACCATCCCCGTCGAGGAGCAGCCGCCCTACCCCGGCGACTGGCAGATCGAGCGGCGCATCAAATCCATCCTCCGCTGGAACGCGATGGCGATGGTCGTCAACGCGAACAAGAACAACAGCGGCAAGGGCGGGCACATTTCCTCCTACGCTTCCATCGCGACGCTTTACGAGGTCGCGTTCAACCATTTCTTCCGCGGCGGCGACGACGGCCAGCCCGCGGACATGATTTATTTCCAGGGCCACACGACGCCGGGAAATTACGCGCGCGCCTTTCTCGAAGGCCGCCTCACCGAGAAGCATCTCCACAATTTCCGCGCGGAACTTTCAGAAGGCGGCGGGCTCTCGTCGTATCCGCATCCGTATCTGATGCCGGATTTCTGGCAGTTCCCGACCGTCTCGATGGGCCTTGGCCCGATCGGTTCGATTTATCAGGCGCGTTACAACCGCTACCTCGCCGCGCGCGGTTTGGTGAAATGGGAAAAGGAGCCGCGCGTGTGGTGCTTCGTCGGCGACGGCGAAAGCGACGAGCCGGAATCGCTCGGTGCCGTGGCGCTCGCCGGCCGCGAGAATCTCGACAACCTCACCTGGGTGGTGAACTGCAATCTCCAGCGCCTCGACGGTCCCGTGCGCGGCAACGGCAAGATCATCCAGGAACTCGAGGGCGTCTTCCGCGGCGCGGGCTGGAACGTCATCAAGGTCATCTGGGGCACGGACTGGGACGAGTTGCTCGCGAAGGACACGAAGGGGCTTTTGCGCAAGCGCATGGAGGAAGTTGTGGACGGCGAGTTTCAAAATTACTGCGTCGAGCCGGGCAGCTACGTGCGCAAACATTTCTTCGGCGAGCATCCCGACCTGCTCGCGATGGTGAATCACCTCAGCGACGAGCAGCTCCGCAAGCTCATGCGCGGCGGCCACGAGGCGGGGCTCCACGGCTACAACCACCAGTCGCTGGTCTACGAAGCGGGGCACACGTCGAAGGGCTTGGCGAGCCGCGAGGCGATGGTCGCCGCGCTCAAGAAGGCCCGCGAGGAGTGGCAGCGCGTGTACGGCTCGGGGAGCCTCCCGTTCACGTACATCGCACCGAACAACCACATCCACCGCGCCGGCAAGGAGGCCGTGG
>JACQFS010000130.1 GCA_016199935.1 Verrucomicrobiota bacterium | reverse complement strand
GCGGGAGCTTCATTTCAAATCGGGAATGCGGATCGGTGGCGCGCGAGGGTGCGGTCAATCGCCGACCACGCTCCGCAAAATCTTTTCCACATCCACGTGGCGCGCGATCAGGTCGCGGATCATGGAAATTTTCTTCGTGTCGGTCGGGCGCGTCTTGACGATGACGTCGTGGACCTTCGAGGCGACCTCGTAGCTGTCCTCCTTCGCGAGCAGGACGGGGTAGGGGAGGTGCTCGATGATCGAGCGCACCGAGGGGGAGGGCCGGATGCCGCCGGTGAGCACGATGCCCGCGAGGCTTTCCTTGCCCTTGCCCGGCAGCGCGGCGGCGGCGGCGAGCACGATGTCCTCGCGGTCGCCGGGCGTGATGATGAGCACGCCGGGCTTGAAATAACGCGTGGCGTTCTGCGCGCTCATCGCGCCGACGATCACGTCGTCCACGAGGTTGAACACCTGTTTCGAGTCGTTGAGGAACGTCGCGTCGAGTTCCTCGCGGATGACTTCAATCGAGGGCTGCATGAGCAACGGCAGGTGCGGCAGCACGCCGAGCAGGTCCAGTCCGCGGCGCTTGAGGCCGCGCCGCGCGAAGTCGGCGATGTAATCAATCTTTTCGGGCAGCACCTTGTTGAGGATCACGCCGATGATCTCGACGCCCTCCTTCTCGAAGAGCGCCTGGTTGAGCGCGACTTCGTCAATCGGTTTCCCGATGCCGCCGCGCGTGACGATGATCGCCTTGGCGTTGAGGAGGCGGGCGACGCGCGCATTGGAAAGATCGAACACCGCGCCCACGCCGGCGTGCCCGGAGCCTTCGCACAGCACGAAATCTTTTTCCCACGCGACGCGGTCGAAGGCGTTCTGGATTTTCCGCACGAGCGCGTCGTAGTTCGACGACTCGAGATATTTGCGCGTGAAATCCGGCTCGATGGGGATGGGGCTCATCGCGACCAGCGGGCAGTCGAGGTTGTAAACCGCGTCCATCAGCACCGTGTCCTCGTCAATCTTCTGCTCGGCCACCTCGACGAAGCGCTGGCCCACGGGCTTGATGTAGCCGACGCGCGGGAAAAATTTCTGGATCGCCGCGAGCAATCCGAGCGACGACGTGGTCTTGCCATCGTGCTGACGCGTGGCGGCGATGAAAACGCGGGGCGTGACGGAGTTCATGGTGCGTGATGAGTAAGGAGTAATCCGTAATGCGTGAGTGGGCGCCCGTTACGGATTACTCCTCACTCCTTATTGCCCGCCTCACGGCCCGCCGCGCTGGCGCAACATGTCCGTCTCGCCCGGCAACGTCTTGCCGCTGCCGGGATAAAGCGCGGTGTATTCGATGGCTTGCAGCGCGATGATCGCCGCCACGCCGAGGATGTCGTGCGCGCTGCTGCCGCGCGAAATGTCCGCCGCCGGGCGGTCGAGGCCGAGGAGGATTTGTCCGTAAGCGTTCGCGCGCGACATGTGCTGGATGAGCTTGCTGCCGATGTTGCCGGCGTTGAGGTCGGGAAAGATCAGCACGTTCGCGCGGCCGGCGACCTTGCTGTCCGCGGCCTTCTTGCTGGCGATCTCCGGCACGAGCGCGGCGTCCACTTGCAGCTCGCCGTCGAAGTCCGCCTCGAAATGCGCCGCGCGCGCCTTCTGCTGCGCGAGCGCGGTGGCCGCCTGCACCTTGCCGATGCTCGGGTGCGTCGCGCTGCCCTTCGTGGAAAAGGAGAGCATCGCGACGCGCGGCTTCACGTTCGAGATTTGGTGCGCCAGCTTCGCGGTCGTGAGCGCGATGTCCGCGAGCTGCTCGACATCCGGCTCGGGGATCACGCCGCAATCGCCCATGAACAGCACGCCCTGCTCGCCGAAGCGCGTGTCCTCCACCTCCATGATCATGCACGACGAGGCGGTGGTGGCGCGCGGCGCGACCTTGATGATCTGGAACAGCGGCCGCAACGCGCTGCCGGCCGTCTCGCTGCCGCCGGTCACGATGCCGTCCGCCTGATGCATCGCGACCAGCATCGCGCCGAAATAATTCGCCTTGAGCATGGCCTCGCGCGCCTCCTGATGCTTGATGCCCTTGCCGCGGCGCAACGCCTCGTAGCGGTCCGTGAAATTATCCAGCTCCTCGCTCTCGGCGGGGTTGATGATGCGGACGCCTTCGAGCGAGACGTTGAGGCGGTGCGCGGCGTCCTTCACCTTCGTGCGGTCGCCGAGGAGGATGGGTGCGCCGAGGCGGAGGGAAAAAAACTGGCGCGCCGCCTGGAGCACGCGCGGCTCCGTGCCGTCGGTGAAGACGACGCGCTTGGGGTGCCGCTGGAGTTTTTCGATGACGCTGCCGATGAACCGCATGGGGGAGTTCGTAACGCAGCGCGGAGCAAAGCGCAACCTTGGCGTGCGGGTGGTGGCAGTTGTCGCGCTGCGACAACTCCGCGCGCGTTCAGCGGGCGGCCCGGCGGGAGCGATCCCCGTGGATGAAGCCGTTGCGCCGCTGAACGCGGCGCCACTCGTCGCAGCGCGACGAGTTCCACCTCAACGTTCCACCTCTTACCGCCTGAGCGCGAACCTCGGCGTAGCGCAGGTTGCCAACCTGCGGTGTCGCCGACTGGCAGTCGGCTGGCGGCCGGCGAAACCAGTGCCCGCGGATTGCCAATCCGCGACACGGCAGACTGCCAGTCTGCGCTACCCTTACCGCCGCTGCGCCAGCACGAGCGCGTTATACGCCGCGCGCATCAACTCCAGGTCCGCGAGCGTGGGCGGGTCGTTCACGAAGGGCGTGTCCAGCGTCGGCACGGCGTTCGTGTTGCTGCTCGTGCCGGCGATGGCCGTGTTGATCGCATCGTTCAACTGCACGGTCGTCACCTCGCCGGGCGGGCCGGTGTTCCCCGTGTCGCCCTTGTCGCCTTTGTCTCCGGAATCGCCTTTGTCGCCCTTGTCGCCGGGGAGGCCGGGGGCGCCGTCGTTGCCCGGCGGGCCTTGCGGGATGGTGGTGATTTCGTCGTGCAGTCCGTTGAACTGCGCAAGCACGAGGACGGCGTCGAGCGGGTCGCCCGGCTGCGGAACGGTGGGATCGAATGGCATAAGCGGAAGGGTTGAAGGATGAATTGTGAAGGATGAAAACGGAATGAAGGCGGAAGGTTCGGGATTTTCATCCGTCCTCCCTCCGCCTTCATCCTTGAGTCAGGGCACCAGATGCTCGGCGATGTCGCTGAAGGGGCCGTAGCCCGTGTCGCCGCCGACGGCGCGCGCCTTGACCTGCACGACCGTGCCGCTCACCAGCCCTTCGAGCAGGAACTTCGTCTTGGTGGTGCTCAGCTTGAACGTCCAGCCGGCGGGATTGTTCGGCGTGAGGTTGATCCAGATTTCGTAGCTCTTCTTTTTCGGCACCTTGTTCATGCTGCCGGCGAGCGTGGTGGGCTGCGTGCCGAAGTCCAGTTCCAGGCCGGTGACCTTGGCGAGTTCGCCGGTCGGCGTGCGCGCCTGCGCGAGCGTGAAGCCGGCGTCCTCCAGTTTCGGGCCGCTGTGCCCGCTCTTTTCCTCCGCCGAACTGCCGAAGAGGCGGATACTGTTCTTCAACGCGGCGATGGCGCTGTTCTTGACCAGCGTCGCGGCCTGCGCGGCGGTGTTGGCGGTGCTGGCCTGCCCGATGGTCAGGCCGGCGGCGGTGGCCTCCGCGGTGAGCGCGGCGGCGGTGGGACTGATGCCGGTGAAATCCCCGGCGTGGGCGGCGACCCCCGCCGCGCGGGCGAGCGCATACTGGACGACACCGTTGTCATCCATGCTCTCGAAGTGATGTGCGATTTCTTCCATTTTGTTTGGTGGGTTTTGCGTCAGCAAAGGCCAGATGGCTCCAACGGCGTTCCAGGTTTTTCCGGGTTGATTCCAGGTGGCGCTCATGACGCGGTTGACGGTTGCGGACGGATTTTGGTTTTGCGGAAACCTCGGCGGGTGGAACGGGACTCGTCGGGGAACTGCGTGCAACGTCGGACGATTTTTTTGCGCGTCAAAGAAAAGTTGGAAATATATTTTTGAAACCTCGCGGCTCACGAACGGGAACCCGCGCGCGGCGGGTCAGACCCCGGACGCGTCGGCGATGACCCACCCCGCCCATCGCCAGACTTGGGACGCGGCGAACGAGAACCGGCTCGTCACCGGCGAGTTTTGGGAGCGCCGCCGAAGAACACGCGCGCGGCAAACGTGTTCACGAAAACCATTCCCGTGAACACGAACGTGAGGAACATGGTCACGAACATCACGCTCGTGAACACGCGCGCCGCAAAGATGAACACGAACGCGGCGAACCAAGCCACGCCCGTTGCGTTCCGGTCAGCCAAAACGACGGGCAACGTCGCGTAACGAGGGTGGGCGTCGGTAAAAGGAGCAAAATCGGCGTCTCCCGCTTGATTGGGCGATTGCTGCCGCGCTGCCTCATATTATCAGGTGATGCATGGCAGCCAAAGTGAGGTGAACACTGGCTAACACAACACTTGACGGACTGGAACGAAGGGGAAAACCTCGTTTCAAGAAGTCGTGAGTCGCATGAAGTGCCTTCACGACGAATACATGAGTGCGAATAAGTTGACCGAAGGCAAGCTGACAGCGACCACAGGGGGTCGAACAAGTGCTACCGGCACCGCGACACCTCCGCCTCGAATCCCGCCGACAACTCCGTTTGCCGTTTTTGAAAGGTCAATCGAGAGGGCCCGCAATTTGTTAACAACACATGAAATGGCGCATGGCGAACAATCGCGCCCGCCTGCCCTTCTGGCCGACGTGCATCGCGCCTCACTTGTGTTAGCGGTATCGGCGCTTGACGCCTATATCCGGACGCTGGTTGTAAGCAGGGTGCTCGCAATGCTCAAGGATATCACCAAGCCGTGTCCTGTGAAGCTTCGCGAACAATTGAAGCAGTTGATCAATCAGGATGAACTGCTGGATGCTGCTCGAATCGGCGATTTGCTGACCCGAGTGGAGAAAGCTTTGAAAGAAAAATTCGAGGAAAGTTCGTTTCAGGGTGTGAAAAAGATCACCGAGGCCATGCGGCTCATCGGAAAGGAAGACATTTTCAAGGAGATCGCAGACTCAGCTTCATTGAACGAGCAACAGTTGAAGGAGAGTGTTGGGCGATTTACAAAAAGGCGGCACATCATTGCGCATTGCGGTGATTACGATTTAACACAGACGCCTCCTGAGGAAAACCCGATTACGAAGCCGGACGCCGAGGAGTGTATAAAAATCATGAAAAAGGTGGCTAAAGAAATCCAGAAGGTCATTTGATTTATGAAGACGTTGATCATTTCCTACGATCTGCATAAACCGCTTCAAAATTACGATCAGCTCATTCAAAAGATCCGTGCTTACGGAAATTGGGCGAAGCTCGGGGGATCGGCGTATTTGATTGTCACGGGCCAAACGCCGAGTGCCGTGCGGGATAATCTCATGACTGCTCTCGATAGTAACGACGTGCTCTTTGTGAGCACTTGTCCGGTTCCATCAGCGTGGAAAGGCCTGCCTGAGGAAGTGGCCAAGTGGATACTTGAGAATCAACCGAAGAATAGTTAGCTTCAATAAACGGATTGCGGCATTGATTCGACTAGCCTCGACCGAGTAGCAGGTTCCGCTTTCCGTCAAGTGAGTTTGGTTCTGCCGCAGTCGAGGGACTAAGCGTCAATGCCGACGATCAATACGGGGATGTCAATATTCGACACGCCGCGATGCTGCAAATCCCAAACGAACTGCTCGAAGTAGGAAACTCCGGTGGACATCTGGTCGGCAAACCGCTTGACGGGGACAATTTCGACGCCGGCGTTTATGTGACCGAGTTTTTTGAAAATCGTCATCTTCGCGCAGACGTTGTAAACCATGAACGCATACTTGCCGAACTGGACTTCGACCCCCAGCATGTTCTTAACGAAGTCCATGTCCCGAAACGCACCTTTGTTGAGCAGATCCGGCTTGTAGCCGGGCCGGTAATATTCGGTCGGATAAGAACACGGGACTTTGCAGTTCCGCCAACCAAGAGGGGAGAACTCGTCCTTGAAACACTTGTTCAGAGCGAACGGACTGAAAAGCTGACGACCTCGCATCGTTTTCTCCTTGCTGGTTTTCGTTTTGCACGTGGCCGAGTCCACGCGGCCAATGACGCCATAAACCTCATCCAAAAGCTCGGGGTGCTTCTTGGCCAAATGCGTCGCGCCATTGTTAAACGAATATTCGCCCGCGATAATCATATCAGTGTTTTTTGCGCGTCCCACGCGGCGGGTCTCTGAGCCACCTTATCGCGCGCGGATGGAACGTGAACCGCCTTTCCCAGCGGACGCATCTTCAACGTGCCCTCGGCAAGCTGTTGAAGGCGTTCGCGGCAAATATCCAAGTAACGCCGCTCGCGGTCGCATCCCACGGCGCGACGACCATGCTTGGCGGCGGCAATCAACGCCGAACCCACACCACAAAAGGGATCATAAACCCAATCATCCTCGCTCGTGAGCGCGAGGACACACCGCTCCACCAACTCAACCGGATACTGGCAGGGGTGGATGGTCTTTTCCGGGTGATTGGCTTTGACGTTCGGAATCTCCCAAATCTCCCGCTCCCAATCCTGCGCGACAATGCTCCACACGTCGGAGGGATTCTTGCCCAG